>JBBQXW010000001.1:0-67337 GCA_038209275.1 Chloroflexia bacterium
GCATAGTCGCGTTTACCCTGGTTAGTGGTAGTGTCTATAACCGAAAGCAGGCGGAAAGCCTCGCTGGATTTCAAAGCCTGGTGTGGGGTAGTTGGGTCATCATCGCTGGCATAACCAGCTACTTTGCGAGCGGGATTACTAGCGATAATCCCGCGCTCGACCGCTTCTTCGAGCAGTTTTCGGGCGACGACCAGTTTCCTGGCGGCGGAAGCCTTAGCAAATTTTTCACGCAAGAAAACCCGATATTGTTGCATATCACTTTTGGTTAAGGTTTGGAGGGAAAGTTGGCGTGCCGTTAACCAGTCGAGCAATTGCTGAGCATCTTCACGATAAGCCCGACGAGTATTAGGGGCCAGTTGCCCAGCTATCATGCTTTCAATAGTTGCGCTGACAGCGGCTTGATCCTTACCAGGTAACTCCTGCCTCAAACTCAACTCACTACTCATGGCAACCTCCACGGCTTAGAAATGGCTAATTTGGGGCAAAAAAAGTCAGAAAACGCTAAAAGTAGCTGAATTATAACATAGCAAACGCTAATCGTAATTATCAATTGCTATTTCGGCCCATTTCTCTCATGATTTGCACCTTATTTGTTTTATCCGTATAATTTAATTGGTATTGAAGTTAGTGGATGAGAAGAGCTTATTAGAGAAGAAACAAAGAAAGAAAGAAAGGCTTGAAGTAAGATGGTAACAAGACGAGGTGCGCCAAAAGGCAATCATAATGCGGCTAAATTTGGGGAAGATTTGCGGTTGGAACTGTACATTTCTAAAATTCGGCGCAACTTCCTGGAAGAGTGGTTTAGGTTAAGGTTTGGTCGTGTACCCAGCGAAGATGAGTTAAGGGAGGCGGTTAGAACCATTGCCAATAATGCAATCAATGCGACCTTAGTCGAGGAATTTGAGCGAAATAAACCAGGCAGTACGGCTGGCAGTGGAGAAGTCTTTTAATGCTCCCATTTTTCCTTTCCGTTTCATTCCTGTTGGCATTCCAGCTGTGTGAAATCCTGCACTAGCGGCACTTTTTCCCATTTCCGTTAAGTGACCCCTCCACTACCGAAGGTGTAATTTCGGCAAAGTCGGTGGTAGTAGTGGGAAGGCCGGGATTGGGAGTCCAGTAAGCTTTAAGATTGGGAGAAGATTGACTTTGGTAGACAAAAATATAAAGACGGTCATCCGCCGCCCGGACAATTTGATGCGGCACTACATCCGAACCACCTGCACCTATAGGAAACGAGACGTAACTGGTAGCGGCGGGCTTCAAACCGTTAAAACTATTGTAATCTTTACTCCCCGCTTCTGTCGCTGTTATTGTAATAAGTTGTGAACTCAGTAATAAAACCAGACTTAACAGAGGAGCAACAAAAGCAAGCTTTAATTTCGGCATAAGCACCTAAACTTTCTGTATTTAAATTTTCGCATTCGACCGATTTTATTTCCAGTTCTTTCAGGAGTATCACACTCAAAAGCTTGATTATTTAGGTGTGGGTAAAACAGTGCTAGTGCTGCTGGGTACTTTGTTTAATGTCCCTTGACCGCCGCTGGCTTGCGATACTCCGGCGAAAGCTAACCAATCCACCGTACCAAAATAACCCTGGTAAGGTGTCGCAGTATTGCGGAAAAGCACCAGGAGTTTAGCCGATAAGGGATTGCCGTAGCGTCCGCCTTGCCATAATAGCGGAATATCTACCTCACTAGAATTGAATAGCAAAATTTCAGAACCGAGACGGTTTACTCCATTATAAGCCTGTAAATATGTTCCACTGCCGCCAGTCTTAAGGTAAGCCGAAACTATTAACCCGGTGCTACTATCGAATACCAGGTCTCCTGTCGGCGCGTAGCTATGACTGCCTCCCGCAGAATAAGCATCTACGATTGGGCTGAGAGTATCGTTATTATCTATATAAATGTGGCTCCAGGTATCACCACTACTATCATCTTTCCAACTAGCAAAACCAAAATAAACGCGGTCATTAACGCTGTCTTCTACCGGCTTTGAACCTAATTGATATTTCAAATTGTAGCCACTATCTTTTCCTTCTCGCACCACCTTAGCAATGACTACCGAAGGGGTCAGGGAACTGTTCCAGTCATTTGTGCTACTATTCCAAGTGGCCCTGCGCCATTCCCAGACATTTGCGCCATTGGCATAAAAAAAATAAAGGTCTTTGGCGTGCTTACCTGAAGTTTTTCGCAACATTGAGGCGTAAGGCGCGACATTGTTAACGCCGGTAAAGATAATACTGGATTGCACTTGCGGTACACTATTCATGGTGCTGGGAGTGCTGCCAGCCGGGGCTTTCCAACTAGAAGCAGTACCATCAGCCGGACTATTGCTTAGACGCAGCATTGAAGCCCTGATTTCACTGGTAGCTGGGCTGGCAATACTTCCGGCACACCACATTGCCAGGAGCGCTCCGTTACTACCAAATTCGCTATCATTCAGCCAAAATAATACCGGGTGCTGATAGTCCATTTCATCGGCAGTCTGACGGTCTAGCTGCAAATTTATGGATGTATCTTTGGTAATAGCAATAATATTATTCGCACCGTCTCGCGCTATATCGTAGCGCCGATAAATTATACCGTTGACCGAGTTGGCGGCCCATAATAGATGAAGCTTGTCATTGGCACTATCATAAGCGATACTACCTCGAACTAAAAAACTTTCCTCGATTACACTGTCCGTCCAGCTTGCACCACCGTCATTACTATAGATAAATTTATGGTTGCTGGCCTTATTTTGGGCAATACTAAAAATCTTATTGTATTTATCAACCTGAATCGGAAAAGCCTGCGACCAATTATAGCCGTCTGCCCCCATGTTCTGAGTATAAGCAGTGTTCTGAGGTAGCACGACTGGATTCGATAAAAGTGGAACATTCCCGGAATAAACATCGGGAGTAGGTACAGGCGTAGCCGTCAGCACTGGTACAGGAGGGGGTGTTATATCCGAAACACCATTGGTTTGAGTGCGGACAGTCGCAGAAACAAGCGGACTGGCCTGCTCATTGCCACAGGCGACTAACAAGCCACCGAGAATCAACAAAACCAACGAAAATTTAAGCCATCCGATAGTAAGCTGGACATTAATTCCTGGTAGCATGAAACAATCTCCTTCTATTTTCCAAGTTTATTTAGTTCCTGACCGGGACGTGGGTCATTCGGAAAAAACGAAGTGGCTTTCTCTAGTAAAGCAATTGATTCACTCGTGCGACCATGCCGTTGATAGAGCATTACCAAAAATTGATAACCATCCCATAGTCGCGGATCAATTTGAGTAGCTCGCAAAAGGTACGGTTCAGCCCGGCTGTCTTCGGGACTATCCAGCAACCGACGACCGCGTGCAACATATAGCGGGGCGGCTACCGCGTCCTGCCATAGCTTCAAAGCCTGGGCTTGCTGGCCCTGACTCGATAACAGATCAGCTAAAAGCAATAAACTGCGCCGGTCTTTCGGGTCGTAGGCCAAGCGTTGCTTGAGGTAGCTACTCGCTTCGGTCAAGTTATTTTGCTGAAGAGCAACCCAGGCTTGTCCGCGTGCCGGAACACCTGTCCACCCCGAAATAGTGGCGGCATTACTATAAAATTGGTTAGCTTGCTCCAGACTGGCGCTATTATTAGCGGGCCAACCTTTCAAAATTTCCAGACTGGCGGCATTGACCTGTCCCAATCCCCACAACTGCCAGCTTGCTACAAGCGTCACTATCGCTAAAAGAAGCAGCGCCAGGCCGTTTCGCCTTCGGTGCGTGCTTAACTGACTTTGTAGACCAGACCATTTTCCTGACCAAAACTTTAGCGGACGAGTAGAACTGGCGCTGGCTACCAGAGCCAGTGGCACCCAGAACAAGAAGGCAAACTGACTGTGCCAGGTGCTATGCTCGGCTACTCCGTAGACCAGTAGCGCTCCAAAAGCGGCTAACCCGCCGTGCAATAACACATTTCGGATTTGGCTAAGGTTGGGTGTCATTTCGGTTTCAGCCCTTTTGCTCCGTAGCGTCCGCCCCAATTCTAGCCCCCAAACTAGCGCTACCCAGAGCATTGCCACCAGACCGAGCAAGCCAGCTTCCACATAAGTTTGTAAAAAAAGGTTGTGGCTGTGTTCCTGTGAATTAAGCAGACTCAGACTAACGGGATCAAGGTAAAAGGGATAGACCGCCTCAAAGCGGCCTGGGCCAAACCCGCTTAACGGCACGTCCCCCAGCGCATATAGCGTATTCTTCCAGATTTCTACTCGGCCTGTCCCGTTTTCATTCAGCAAGCGTTCCGGGCTGAAAAGGCGATACTGCCCGCTCACCAGCAAATAGCCGATTGCTCCGGCGGCTAACAATAATCCGCCCGCCGCCAGCACCAGGCGCAGCTTTACTTTGCTATCCCGCCATGCCAGTGCCACAATTAGTACCAACCCGGCGGCGAAGGCCACCAGCCCGCCCCGGCTGTTAGTCACTACCAGCGCCCCTAGCATAAACAGACCCGCCAGACCTGCCCCAATTCGCTCCCACCAGCGCTGCCCGAAAAACATGTAGGCCAGAGCCAGTGTCGCAAACACTGCCAGCATTCCGGCCAGGGTATTGCGGTGCATCGCCAGCCCTTCCAGATTAGGGCCAAGCCGCTTTACCGCCTCAATTACCCTTTCGGAAAGCGAGTTTACCCTTAAATAATCGTCGTCCAATTGGCCCAGTGCCAGCACCCCAACTAGCGAAAGCGCCAGCACTAGCCCCAATCCAGCCAGATAAAGCCAGTAGAGCCGTTGACCAAGTAAATAAAGTAGCCAGAAAACCAGCACGGCACTACCCATCCCGCTTATTTTTGCTAGTTCACTGCCGCTAACTAGCCAGCTAAGACCTAGACCGACCGTATACAAAACTATAGTGCCACCAAAAAGCGGCCATGCTTGTAACCTCCCGGTCTGGCTGGTAGCCGAAACCGCGAGTAGGCCGTCTTTTAATTCTGGACTTACTGCATTAGCCACCTTAAAACCTCACACAAAACTATAAGTTAGGGTTATGCTGGAAAAAGTAGGTGTCAACGCCAGGTCGCTGCTACTTGTGAATAGCAGCTGGTATCTAATGTAGCGGCCTGGCGGACTGGTGATCATACCGCCAGAAGTACCTAGCGGCACTGACCAGGCGCTCCAGTTGACTCCATCCACCGAAGTTTGAGTTTGCACCGAAAAATTCGTGCCAGTGGGCTTGCTACCGTTCCAGCGTAAGGCTCCCCAGGCGCTGGTCTGATTACCTAGATCCAGCGCACCACTCACAAAACTGCCGGTAGCGGCGAAAGTACTGAGCCGAATCCAGTCTGCCTGTAATGCACTGGTTCTGGATATGCTGGAAAGATAAATTTGCAGTGGGTTGCTACTGACTACATTATGGGTAGCGACCAGCGTATTATTTACAAAATATTGGACACTGCTCGGCCCTAGTGCAATTTTCAAGTTGTAGTAAGTGTTGAAGGCGATATTAGTAATTCTGGCTTCCACGTTAGTACCATTTATATTGGTTCGAGCATAGACCGCGCCGGGGTCGCTGTTAGGTACGCCAAACATAGCCCAGGGGCCAGTGGGCGAGTTTAAATCAACCCCGCCCCAGCCGAAATTCTGGAAAGTACCGCCTGTACTGGAGAAGCGGACACGCCCTTCCACCACCCCTTGAGCATAACTGGCTGTACTTTTAATGTAACCACCCCTTGCCGAGATTATGCCATTGGCAATGCTCATCGTGCCACCCGTCACCCATGTGCCACTAACCCAGGCACTATTGCTAATAGTCGTGCTGGTAAAGCTATCCTGGAACGTTGGCTTCAGGGTAATTTCGGTGGTCGAGCCGGAAAGAATAAAAGCCGTATCGCTAAGTGTGCCTGAGTTAAAGGCGGCCTGATTATTTTGAACAAGCGTTGGCGCTGCCGTGACAGTATAGGCGTTTGAGTAAGTCGTAGTCAGCCCATTCGGATTCGGGTTTTTAACGGTAAGCGTATAAACCCTGGTGGCAAAATTAGCCGGCACTACTGCGGTCAGCAGCGTATTGGAAATAAATTTGACCGAGCCAAGATTTGAAGTGTTTAACTGTACCGTTGGCGTAGCTACAAAGTTTGTGCCGCTAATCGTGATAGTGCGTGTAATCGCGTTATCGCTCGTTTCCGGCGAGACGGCGGTTATAGTTGGGCTGAGTGTAGCCACTGAAGTGTAAGCGTTAGCCAGGGTACTACTTTGTCCATCACTATTAGTTACCGTGAGCGAATAGACTCCTAACGGCATACTGATTGGTACATCGGCACTCAGTTTTGCCGGATTTGTTCTAACCACATTAGTCAGGGTAATTGGGCCTAACTTTACCGTTGGGGTCGTCCCAAAATTCGAGCCATTGATAGCAATCGTATTGGTGATAGTATTTGACCCTTTGTTAGGCGAAATAGAGGTCACTTTCGGAGCATTCGCCAGAACGTTAACGCTGGCCGAGCCTGTGACGCTACCACTGGCCGCAATTACGCTGTTGGGATACGCTCCTGCTGTGTTTCCAGCGGTGTATACCCCACTGCTACTAATCGTACCGCCGCCGTTTACCGACCAGGTGTAAGTTACTCCTGTTAGATTATAGTTGTTAGTGTCATAAGCCTGGGCCATGAAAGTTTGGGTTGTGCCAACCGTCGCTGTTACAACTGATGGGCTTACCACAATCCGGGCAACCGGGCCAGGAATATAACTGCTATAGAGTGGTGCTACGCTTAGCACTTCGGGCGAGTTGGTAGCGACGCTGCTACTCAGGTCGAGCTTATATTGCAGGTAGCGACCTTGTGGCAAAGTCAGATTTACAATACCAGTCGCGCTGGTCGCGCTACTCCAACCCGACCAGATAACCCCATCCAACGAAGTGCGAGCCTGAATAGTCGCACTTGTGCCAGTAGCGGAGGTGGTCAACCAGTGCAACCCACTCCAATTCGCCAGTTGTCCGGCATCTAACGCCCCCGAAGTATAGCTACCTGTCGCGGGGTAATTACTGGCTACAATATTATCGGCCTCAAGCGGACTGGCAGTAGCCGCGCTCAACCAGACGTAGTTGGCAGCGGGCATGGTGGCATTATTTGTTACCAAAAGGTTGCCATCTACATAATACTGCACACTATTTGCAGTTGCCACAATCATAAAGTCGTGATACTCGCCAATGGTGATATTCAAGGGTGTATCAACATAAACTCCCTGCGTATTTGTTCGGGCGTAAATACGGCTGGTATCACCGCCAGGTACGCTGAAAATTAGCCAGCTATCATTCAAGTTAGGAGAGAAACCGAAATGCTGGTTGGGCGCACCTGCCACAAATTTGATACGGCCTTTCAACTGCGTTACAGGCTGTTCGGTAGTACTGCGAATATTCGCCCCACTCACCACAACCTTACCATTACTTTGCGTGATACTACCACCCGAAATCAGCGCAGTAGTGATCCAATGGGTGGTATCCAGACTGGTTGCTTCAAAATAATCTTCCAATCCAGCTTTAAGCTTAACTTCGCCATCCACCCGGCTAGTAGTGACAGTATTGGTAAAAGTGCCACCGCTAAATTGGCTGGCGCTGGTCTGGATAATGGCTTGTGGCAAGACGGTCAAAGCCGCCGCCAGGGTTGTATTCTGCCCGTCGCCGTTTGTCACTTTGACATCATAAGTAGCGTTAACAAAACCCACCGGGAGGGTAAAGGTTATTGTGGTGGCATTCACTAGCGTCGCCCCGGCTATCGGCGTGCCGGAAAGCATAACACTTACTGCGCCGCTAAAGTTCAAACCGACAAGCTGAATAGTGCTAGTCACCGTATTAGATACCAGCGTCGGTGTTACCTGAGTAAGCGTGGGCGCAGGCAAAGCCGCCGTCACGGTGTAGGCATTAGTCAGGCTGACGCTTTGCCCATCCGGGTTTGTTAGACTTAAAGTGTAAGTACCCGGCGGTAGGCCCGCCCCAATTACCGCCGTCAGCTTAGTGGACGCTACAAAAGTAACATTTGCCAGAGTGTTAGTGCCAAGCTTAACGCTTGCCCCAGCTACAAAGTTTGTCCCGGTCAGGCTAATCGTCGTGCTGATTGAAGTACTGCCACTATTAGGACTGACCGATGTCAGGGTGGGTGACGGCAACGTCAAAGTAACGCTGGCGGAGCCAGTAATTGTGCTAATGGTAGCAATTACGCTATTGGGGTAAGCGCCCGCCGTGTTTCCGGCGGTATAGACCCCACTGCTGTCAATAGTACCGCCGCCGTTCACCGACCAGCTAAAATTCAGGCCCGTTAGCAGCGTATTATTGGCATCGTAGCCCTGTGCGCTAAAGGTTTGGGTCAGCCCGGTGGTTAAGCTAATATTAGCGGGCGTTACCACAATGCGCGAAACCGGGCCAGGGCCAGTTGTACTGTAAAGGGCAGCTACGCTCAGTACTTCGGGCGACTGTGTAGCATCGGTTGTACCCAGATTGAGCTGGTATTGCAAATAACGACCTGGTGGCAGACTCAGGCTTATATTCCCGGTGATGCTGGTCGGGCTGCTCCAACTTGACCAGTTGGTCGCATCAGTCGAGCTACGTGCCTGAATTGAAGCGGTGCCTGTGCCGTTGGTCAGCCAGTGCAAGCCACTCCAATTCACCAGCGTTCCAGCATCCAGTGCCGCCGATTGATAGCTGCCACTGGTCGGGTAGTTGCCCGCGACTACCCGGTCGGTCGCTAACCCTGCCGCTGAATTGCCCGAACTGAGCCACACATAGGTACTGCCGCCTACGCTAACATTGTCGGTCTGTAATAACGTTCCATCCACATAGTATTTGACTGTACCGCCACCTACCAAAATTACAAAATCGTGATAGGCATCAAAAGTCACACTATCAAGCGGGGTCTGGACAAACAGTCCGTTGATATTCGTCCGAGCATAAATTCGGCTACTATCAAAGCCGGGGACGCTAAAGAGAATCCAACTGGTACTCAAATCTTCGGAGAAACCGAAATGCTGGAACGAGTAGCCCGACACAAACTTGACTCGACCCTCTAAGCGAGTAATCGGTATCAGCGCGGTACTACGGGCATAAGCCGCACTAACCGTCAGCTTGCCGTTGGCAACCGTCGCCGTACCGCCCGTGTCCCAGGGGCTACTGATCCAATAGTTGTTATCGAGGTTAGTTCCTTCAAAGTAATCTTCCAGTCCAGCTTTAAGCTTAACTTCGCCATCCAGTCGAGCGGTCACTATTGTATTATTGAAAGTACTACCCGTAAATTCGGCCTGAGCGGTCTGGACAATAGCTTGCGGCAGCACGACCAGCCCGCCGATTAGTGTAGTATTTTGTCCATCGCCGTTAGTAACCTTTACATCGTAAGTGCCGGGGGTATAGCCTGCCCCTAGCGTGAAGCTAATAGTGGTTGGGTTTACCAGGCTAACATTGCTCAACACCGTGCCGGATAGCGCTACACTTACCGGGCCAGTAAAGTTATTGCCAAAAATACTAAGCGTTCGGATCGCCGTATTTGATACTACCGCCGGGGTTAGCCGGGTTATCGCCGGGCTGGAAGAAGAAATCACCGTGTAAGCCGCCGTCAAAGTAACGTTTTGTCCATCCGGGTTTGTTACCGTCACACTATAAGTACCGGGCGCGAAATTCGCCGGAACAACGGCGTTCAGGCTGGTACTTGATACAAAGTTAACCGTTGCCAGACTGGTTGCACCCAATTTGACACTTGCTCCGGCGACAAAGCCTGTCCCAACCAAGTTAATAGTAAGGTTCACGGCATTACTGCCAGTGTTGGGGCTAACCGATGTCAGTGTTGGGGCTGGCAACCTGACTGTTATGGCATTGCTCACAGTAGCCGACAAACCGCCCGGATTAGTCACCTTCAAATCGTAAACCCCGGCAGCAAAACCCGCTGGAACAATTGCCGATAAATTGGGACTGCCGTTTAGAACTACCCCGCTCAGGCTTTGGGTGCCTAATTGAACCGTTGGCGTACCCTCAAAGTTTGTCCCGGTAATAACCAGCGTGCTACTACTCGAATTAATAATGGTCGCCGGGCTGAAACCGCTTATTGTTGGGGTAAGACCGGAATTTACCACCGATACGGTAGCTGTGCCGCTTATACCGTTAGTGGTGGCAACCACTGTATTAGTAAAAGTGCCGATAGCGGTAGCGGTAAACATGCCAGTCGCGTCAATAGTACCGCCGCCGTTGACTACCGACCAGTTAAAAGACAAACCGTGCAGGACATTATTATTTACATCGTAGCCAACCGCACTAAATTGTCTGGTCTGTCCTGGTGCTAAATTAACGGTGGACGGATTCACACTCACATGGTCTATCTGGGGCGCACTATAAGTTGCCAGCAGGCTGGAATTTCCGCCCGGCAGCGTCACAAAAGCGAAACTTTCGCCCCGCACTGCTCGCGAGGTGTAACTTGTGGTTACGCCATTAACTTTGAGGTTGCTTAAAATATTGCCGCTAGAATTTAACGGCAGCATTATGGTTTGCCCGGTCTGGGTAGCGGGAATTGAGACCGTAAAAGTCAGTTGATTGCCACCCCAATTCAGGTTGGAGAAAGTGCTATTGTAGCGGTTTTCGGTAAATTCAAGCCATTTATCGCCGTTAAAACTCGGTAAATTTAAGCTCTGGACATAGTTCAGCGTACTTTCGGCCCAGCTTTGCACCCCGGCATAATAATCTACATGCATCTGGATGGCGATAGCTTGATTATTACCCGCTTCGCTGGCATCAATGGCCTGTTTGGTAAACTGGTAAGCGACCGAGTCGGATAGATTTTCCGGCCCGGCATAGAGCATCTGGTCATCCGCTATTTCGGTATACTGAGCGAAATTATTCACAATCTGCCCATTTTCATCAATGAATTTCATGGGCAGACCACTACCAGTCATATAACCCCGCGCCCAACTATTATCAACTTTTTGGAGCCACGTACCATACCGATAAGGGGTGTAATCCAGGGCCACTCCGTGCGCCGCTCCAATTTTAGCGCCATCTACCCAACCTTCCCATTGAAGGCGGTGTACTCGCGCCGTCCGGCTGGTACGTGTTCCAAATCTAAAATCGAACCAGCTATCTATATTGTCATAGCCAGTACTGAGAGTGTTATTTATCGCATAAGGATGAATACTGAAACCAAAACCCTGATTTTCCCAGGTAGTGACATTAGCCGGACTGGGTTCTCCAGCCTGGCTAAGATAAAAGGTAGTTGAGGCGTTACGGGCTGTCATACTGGAAATTAGATTAGTATAGTATGAATCGGGATTGCCGTGGGCATCGCTGGTCAGCACTACTACACTGTTTTTGGCGTTCGGGAAATACCACATGCGCGGCAGTGGTTTCTGGGTGCTATTCAACTGTCCTAACAACCGGGCAAAGAGGCGTTGTTGAATATCGGCTTGCGGTAGGGGCATTTTCTCCAAATCAATCCAATTATAATATAAATCTACTACTCGTTTAATGCCATCGCCATCCGCATCCAAATTAGCCAGTGCCGGGTTGCCCTGCCGAATATAAACCACGCTGGCAACCAAATCGTAGGTAAAAGCCACTGCTTTGCCGCTTCCAAAACTATTAACCGTTACTGCCGGGTAAGACGTGGCACTACTGGCATTAGTGTAAAGGGTAGCAACCACCTGGGCAGTCACGTTACTATACTGGTCTGCCGGAGTATGTAGTTGCACACTATCCGGCGGAAAATTTTGCCCGTAGGCATTGCCAGTCTGAATTGCCATATAACCGTTAGCCAGGGTACCAACCGCTCCGCCAAGCCCAAAGACTGAATTTAGCTGGCTATCGGGGCGCATCGCAATCAAGTTACCGCCCCCAGTAACATACTGGCTGAACATGGTAGCCTGAGCCGGACTAAGGCTGGTCTGGACTAATACCACGCTATCATAATCGGCGAGTAAAGCGGCAGTCACGCCGGATAATTGCTGCGTATCAAAGAGATTAAATCCCTCCGCTTTCATTATTTCTCCCAGAAAGCGGCCAAATTTATTACTGGTAAAACTATCATTATAAATGAGTAATACCGGGTTAGTAGAAACGCTGTTCAGGCTATTAATAGCCGTTAGGGGCGCAGATTGGGCAGGCAAAGGTTTAGCCTGAATATTAAAAGCCAGAAAAGGGGCAAGCTGCCCTAACATAATACCCAATACCAGAACTATTCGGAAAAATTTCTTTAATGAAATTGCTTTTACTTCTCTCTCTTTCATCGCTAACACAACTTTCTCTGTTCAAGCAGCTTGTCTCTTAATTAATCCAACGGGCTGCAAAACCTCTTGCAACTAACTGCCGGGCGTTGCTACCATCCTGATTTACTTCCCAAATTTCACTCTCTTCATCACTGCCAAATATTCCAGGCGGGCGTGTTCCAGCTGGGTAGCGCTCAAAAAGTAATTTATGTCCGTCCTGCGACCACTGGTAGGCTCCGTGATTTACTCTCTTTTCGCCTTCTTCCTCAATTAACGGATGACTATTGCCGCTAGAAGGGTCGAACAACCACAAATGCCCGCTTTTAGGGGTGCGCCCGCTCTGCCGAAGAAAGGCCATCAGTTTTCCGTCGGACGACCAAGCGGGCGAACGGTCATTGTAGCTCACCTGGGCGGCAACCTGTAGCGAATTGGTCTCCCAGTTACCGTCTGGCCCAGCGCTCAAGCGTTCTAAAATTTGGCGCTCAGTCGTCCCGCTATAGTCGTAGCGGGCGATCATTAGCTCACGTCCATCGGGCGAAGGG
The DNA here is from genome assembly GCA_038209275.1 of Chloroflexia bacterium. Classification (GTDB taxonomy): domain Bacteria; phylum Chloroflexota; class Chloroflexia; order Chloroheliales; family Chloroheliaceae; genus L227-5C. The sequence continues at coordinate 12,725 of JBBQXW010000001.1, forward strand.
GCAAAGCTTTCCAGTTTTACTCCCGGCAAACTTTTCCACTTCGGCTCCCCACTAAAGTTAAAACTGCCCAGTGCCTCGCGCTGGGGTTCCCAGAAGAAAACCTTCTCGCCCCAACCTGTCCAGGCCACCCCTACCCCGGTGCGCTCCGCCCCACCGTAGAGCGGGGGCAAACTTGTGCCATCGGGCCGTACCAGCCAGAGTTGGGCTGGGCTAAACCCACCCCCGTTGAACACCAGTCTTCGTTCATAAGCGATTAAATCGCCACCAGGCGACCAACGCGGCGCAGTAGCTTTTATATTTGTCGCATAAACCAATTTGCGCGGCTGACCGCCACTCACCTGCACCAACCACAAACCAGCTTCCTGCCCGTTTGCTTCTTGAAGGCTGTAAACCACACGTTCGCCCCCCGGCGAAATCGTATAATCCATTACCTGCCGTTCAGTTTCGGTAGTCAGGCGGCGAGGAGGTTGCCCATTTTGCTCATCCAACCACAGATTAATAGCCTGGCCTTCGTGCCGGAGGAAAGCAATCCGGGTCGGGCGGGTGCGAAAACTCCAGACTGTCTGCCCGTAACTTAACCGTCCCCCGTTCACCAGTTTCAAACCTCCCCGCAGTCGTACCACATATTCGGTATTGCCTGGTAGGGCCACCGCCGGAGTAAAAAGCAAAGTCGCTCCGTTCCAGCTAAAATCTCCGCTTAAATTCGGCCTTACCTCAAAGGCGGCTTCGACGGCGGCCCGTTCCGGCAGCTTATTTCCCTCGAAAGTCAGGCCGATTTGCGGCAACCCGCCCGCCCCTTCCGGCAAATACTCTAATTGAGCGCGGAGCGATTGCCCCACGCCGTCCCCTGCGACCAACAGTAACCCGACTGCTCCTGCCAGCACCGTCACTAAACCAATAATTAAGCTGTAGAATTGTCGGTTTGTCTTCATAAAGATAAAATTATGGATAAATATAAGGTTGGGCCGGGCGATCAACACCTTCAACACTACTCGCTCTAAAGGCGATTACCCCGTTTGAACCCTGGCTTAAAATTCCCCGTATTCGTACCCATTGGCCCTCCTGTAGACTGGGCGGTTGCTCCGTAACTACCGGCAGACGCAGCGCAGTACTATCTGCCGTGCAGCAGACTAGTACATACCGCCCTAGCAAGAAGTAGCGAGTATCGCCACTGGCAGGCTGGATGACAAAGCCCACCAAATCTACCGGGCGGCCCAGCAGTTTTTCGGCGCGTTGTGGGTCATTCAGGGCAGCAGTCCAATCTAGCAAGCTCCACTGGGCGGTATCGAGACTGGTAGCGTCTTTCCAATCCTGCTTTTGGAGCGCTTGCGCCAGCGAAGGATTGCTGGTTAGTCTATTAGCAGTGCCGCTTGCAACTTCCAATGGGCGCGGCACTATCATCAGTCCGATTAAGGCTACCAAACCCAGCAAAACTACTCCACTCAGTTCACCTGACCGGGCCTGTGATTTTCTTAACAAACACCAGCCTCCCAACAGAGTAAGAATCAGCCCGGTCGCCATTACCAACAGATTAAAGCGGGGATGCAAATAGTAGTTCAAAGTGCCATCGTACAGCCGCCAGGCCAGCCAGCCGCCTAGCGCCAGCATTACCAGGCCACTACTCCAGCGCTCTACTTCGGCCCGCCAGCCACGACCGGGCGGCGAGGATAATTTCTTGTCGGTTGTGCTTGAAGCAGTAAGCATAGAGACAATCCTTAATACAGCCGTAAATTAATTACGACCGCCGCCAGCAAAACAAGCTGGAACGAGAGCAGGGCAATCAGCCCAATAGTCCGCCAGCGCAGCAGCAAACGCATTAGAAAAATGCTCTTCAAATTAATAATCGGTCCAAACACCATAAAGGCCAGCACCGACCCGGTAGGAAACAAGGTTGAAAAGCTCAACGCTACAAAAGCATCTACCGATGAGCAGACCGACATCAAAGCCGCCAGCAGCATTAAAATTATTGCCGAAAATAGCGCTCCATGCCCGACTTCTAACCAGCCGCGCTGGGGTACGTAAGCCTGAAAAAGCGCCGCTAACGCAATACCGGGTAAAGCTACCTTCGCCGCTTGTAAAAACTCCAACAGGGTTCGATCCAAAAATAAAGTCAGTTTTGGTTGAGGTAGGCCAGTTTCAGCCAAAGAACATTTCTCGCCTTCGGAGTGCATGTGGGGATGCTCATTATGGCTATTCGAAGGCTCGTTTTGTCCAACTTCAGATTTAAACAGGGTATCTGGTTGCGGATGCATACTAAAAAGCAAACCAATTCCCACTGCTACCAGCAGCCCCAATCCCACTCGGCCCAGCACGATTGCCCAATCGCCGCCAAAAGCCAGCCACGTTACCAAAATTGTCACGGGGTTTACTATTGGTGCAGCTAACAAGAAAACCAGGCTTAAGGTTACTGGTGCGCCTTCGCGGTGCGTCTGCCGCGCTATCGAAGCTGCGCCACACTCGCAAACCGGCACAATCAGGCCCAGACCTACTCCGACGAAAGCCGCCCTGACCCGACCCATACGCCCGGCTCTGGTGCGGCGGCGAGCTTGAGTCGTAGCAGCCATAGCCACCGCCAGTGCGCCAATCAATAAGAAAGGCAATGCTTCTATAGTAATGCCCAAGAAAATATTTAGAAAAATTCTAAAGCGGAGGGGTTCGCCAGTGATATAAAGCCCGCCGATAAAACCGGGTAGGAGAAGAAGTAAGCAAACTTTAAAAATAGAGCAATAAGAGGAAGTTAAAATATCCCAGTTTTTAAACATACCAAAAGATGACCTCGGCCTTAAAGAGGGCAGAGATTGCGTAACGGTCAAGTTGGTCGGTTTCAGTTCAGTGCCTTTGCCCATTTTTGATAGCTAACCCGATTTTTGTTCCAAATTATTACGAAACAACCTTAAATTTTAATTAATAAGCTTCACTCTATGGCAATTATGAAAGCAGACGGTTAAAGGTCTATGAAATTCTCTGCCAGGTTGATTAACGGTCTGTCACCCTAACAGGCCTATTTATAGCTAAACTGCTCTTAAAATCTCTTCATAGTAACCCACTCTAATTTCACGCTCTTCTCATGCTAGGCTTTTATACTAAGCGTTATTAAGGCTCTCCTAAACTTTATTTTGCATCCTTTGTTGTATCGGCAATTAAGAGATAAGAGGAAATACCATACCAAAGAGGCAAGCATAAACTATGGAAAAATTACGAATGGGTGTAATTGGGGTTGGTAACATGGGAGAGCGGCACTGCCGGGTATACAGCACGCTACCCAGGGTTCAGTTTGTGGGAGTTAGTGACCTGGTGGAAGCACGTGGCCGTTTGGTACAAGAAAAATATGAGGTGCAATATTTTGCGGACTACCGGGAAATGCTACCCAGAGTGGATGCTGTAAGTATTGTAACAACTACTCCTGGTCATTACCCAATTGGACTGGAATGTTTGCGCCAGGGTAAACACGTTTTAATTGAAAAACCAATTGCACTTAATTTGGCCCAGGCTCAGGAACTGGTAGCAGTAGCAAAAAGCAACCAGTGCGTTTTGATGGTCGGTCATATCGAACGCTATAATCCAGTCTTTGCCGAACTACAAGCTTCCTTAGCCGCTTATCCCGATCAGCCAACCATTGCGATTAATGTGCGTCGTCTCAGCCCCTTTGATACCAGTCAGATAGATGTAGATGTGGTTTGTGATTTGATGATTCACGATTTAGACCTGATTTTGAAGCTGACCGGGAAAATGCCTGATGCAGTGGAAACCTTTGGGCGCAGTGTCTGCACTTCTACCATAGATTATGCCGTAGCTACCCTGTACTACAAAGATGGCCCGGTAATTAGTTTGACTGCTTCCCGTGTCACTCAGCAAAAAGTACGGGCAATAGAATTAACGACGGCTGAATTATATATTGAGACCGATTTATTGCACAAAAGCCTTTCAATTCACCGTCGTTTCGTACCCTATTATTCCAATCAGCTCAACCAGCAAATGCCTACCTACCGTCAGGAAGGTTTTATAGAGCGCATTTACGTACCGGCCACCGAGCCACTTCAACTAGAGTTAACCAATTTTGTTCAATCAATTCAGCAAGGCTTAGAACCGCAAGTTAGCGGTCAAGATGGGGTGAACGCGCTGGCCCTGGCGCTTGACATTCGACAAAAGATTGAAGAAAAAATTCAACCCAGTTTTACTTTCACAATCCACCCGCAAGAGCTAGAGGGACAGTTCGAGCGTGCCAATAAGCAAGTGGTGCAACCAAAGGCGAAATTAATTTTAAAAAATTGAGAATTAGAGCCTATCCCACCTGGGGGTTGATTTTGCCAAAAGCCCTCCAATGCTTCAAACCCGGCATCACTGCGAAATTCATCTCATCTCTAGCAAGAATAAGGCTCTTAGTTGAGCGCCGAGGGCGAGGAGATAAAATAATGAACTTATCTTTAGTAATTCCGTGCTACAACGAAGCGGCTAATATTGCTGGCTTAAAGACAGACCTCTGGCCGGTAGTCGAGCGGCTGACGAATAAAGGTCAATGGCAGTCGGTCGAAGTGATATTTGTAGATGATGGCAGTCGCGATGAAACCGCCCGTCTTATTAAACAGGCTTTTGGCGAAGCCGAAAACGTTCGGCTGATACGACACGAGGTCAACCGGGGATTAGGGGCAGCCTTGCGGACTGGCTTTGCCGCAGCCCAGGGCGATGTAATTGTCACCACCGATAGCGATGCGACCTACCCTTTTAGTGAAATCGAGCTTATGCTGGCGCGGCTAGGGCCGGGTGTGGATATTGTGACTGCCTCGCCTTATCACCCTGATGGCGGCATAGATAATGTACCCGGCTACCGCATCTTTTTGAGCAAAGGCGCTTCAACCCTCTACCGAATATTGATTAATCCTCGGCTACATACCTACACCAGCATGTTTAGAGCTTATCAACGTTCGGCCCTGGAAAGCAACTGGCCTGAACACAGCGGTTTTTTGGGCGTAACCGAAATTTTGGTGCGGGCTATGCTTGGCGGGGCAGAGGTAGTTGAACATCCCTGCCGTCTGCGTGTACGACGTTACGGTCAATCTAAAGCCAAAATAATCAGCATCACCAGATCACACCTCAAATTTCAAGCTCAGGTGCTAATGTATCGCCTCAATCGCTTTTTAACTTCAAAGCAGGTCGGTAAAAAACCTACTCCGCAATTCCTCGTTAGCAAGCAGAGAGAGCGCGAAGTATGAGCAAACCTTCGACTATCCTGAGTGTGCTTGGGACACGTCCAGAAATTATAAAACTTTCACCTCTACTGCCCCGTTTGAGCCAGCTATGTGAACGTTCTTTAATTGTCCACTCCGGGCAGCATTACTCCTATGAAATGGATGCGCTCTTCTTTGAAGAATTACAGCTTCCGCGTCCCGATTATACCCTACAGATTGGCAGAGCTGATTTAGGGGCGAATGAACAGCTTGCCCGAATGCTTTATGGCCTTGAGCCAATTTTAGCAAAAGAACAACCCAATTTAGTTATCGTACAAGGTGATACTAATACTACCCTGGCGGGGGCGCTGGCTGCCGTAAAGTGTGGTATTCCCGTAGTGCATCTGGAAGCGGGTTGTCGCTCCTTCAACCGGGCCATGCCGGAAGAAATTAACCGGGTGATGATAGACCATATTGCTCAGTTACTCCTGGCTCCTGATAAAATTGCCCTACAAAATCTACGGGCAGAAGGTTGCCACAATCATGCCGAACTTTATCTGGCGGGTTCAACCGGGTTGGAAGCTTGCCGACGAGCGGCAAGCCTGGGTTGGAAGCGTCCACTACTTAGTGAATTAGGGGTTGCGCCGGGTCACTATCTCACTATGACCCTGCATCGAGCAGAAAACACTACCACCCAGGTTTTGCCGGGGCTGGTAAAAGTAATTAACGCTCTCGCCGAAGATTGGCCTATCGTCTTTCCAGTGCATCCCCGCACCGAAGCCGCCCTGGATAGGCAAAATCTTGCATTTTCAAAGCGGGTAATTCAGCTTAAGCCACTTGGCTATCTGGATATGTTACAACTGATCAGTCAGGCCAGAGTTGCCCTGACCGATTCGGGCGGCTTGCAAGAAGAAGCGGCAGCACTCGGTACTCCCGTGCTGGTGTTGCGGAATGAGACCGAATGGGTTTATCTGGTGGAAGCGGGCAAAGCCGCGCTGGTTGGCAACGCTTACCCCCAAAGTTTGAATCGCATTAAGGATGCGTTGCAACCTGAGTGCCTGAAAACTATGCAGCAGGCCCAGATACCGCTTCCATCCAACATGATTGAGAATATTGTGCAAATTATCGCTGATTTTACCGGGCGGGCAGTGCCGTCTGCGCCTGCCCAGGATATTACTCAAGATATTATAGGAAAGAATTATGTTCAAGTTTAAACTGCCCGAACTAACTAACCCATCCCTAAACGAGAATGCCCTAGATCTAGGTGGTACGCCCGGCAGCCTTTCGAGCGAGCGACGACCCATTCAGGTTTCGCAGCGTGCAGTCGTGCCGGGCGCAAAAACGCGCCTCGGCTTGATTGCACCGATTCTAATCAGTGTTCTGCTCAATATAATTGGTCAGTTTGTTCTAAAGCAAGGTATGAGTAGTATAGGGCCGATTTCACTAACCGAGCGAAGTCTTTTTGAAATATTTTGGTCGTTTGCTACCAACCCTTTTGTAATAGGTGGCATGGTAATCTATGGGGGCAGCGTACTTTCCTGGCTGGTTGGCCTGAGTCGAGTGCCGCTCAGCTACGCCTATCCCTTCATCAGCCTCAGCTATGTAGTTATTCTGGCTGGCTCCTTCTTTTTGTTGGGAGAGCATGTCAGTCTGCTGCGCCTGGCTGGGGTCGGCGTAATTTGTTTTGGGGTACTGCTGGTCGCCTACAGCGATCCGCATAATAAATAGTAACCATAAATAGTAGTAAGTAAACAATAAATGAGCTTTAGTTTGCATAAAGTAATCGGGCCTTTCCTGATTACTATTTTAGCCTTGCTATTACTAATTATTAATCTTGGCACTTATCCGATACCCTGGTTCGATGAAGGTTCTTACATGAGCCTGGCAAAATCGGTGGCGGAAACCGGGGCTTATGCCATTCCCGATAGTACCGGGCCACGCTTAATGGATCCTTCGATTGGCATCGGGCCACCCGTAATTTTGCCGGTCGCACTGGCCTTTCATTTTTTCGGTAGTGGTGTAATCCAGGCCCGGTTGGTGGCAGTGGCTTTTGCACTGCTGGCTCTGGTCGCCTATGGCCTTTTAGCCCAGCGCCTGGGTGGTCGGTATACCATGTTAGTGGCTTTGCTACTGCTGCTGATCGGCAACCGCCATCCTGATACTTCTTTTGTGCCAATGGCGCGCCAGTTACTCGGAGAAGTACCCGCGCTGACTTTTCTAGTATGGGGTTTATGGAGTTGGGTGCATACTAGCAGCCTGCCCAAACCGTCCAACGGGCGGTATATTCTGACTGGCCTGTGCTTTGCATTAGCCCTCACCAGTAAGCCACAACTACTGCTGGTCTTGCCGTTAGCCTGGATTTTATTAACTCTCGCTAACCAGGCTTACTATCGGCAAGTAAGTTGGAAAAGCTTTAGCATTGTTGGCTTTGTAGCAATGGCGGGTGTTGGCACATGGTATCTGACTCAGTGGTTGGTACTCGGCCCAACCAATTTTGCCAGCAATCTTGAAATAACCCGCTATGCTTCCAGCACTAATTTGTTCAGTTTCGATGTAAATCATATTCGGACTGCGTTGGGGCTGCTTTTGAAAAATGGCTTCTTGCTATGGGGTTTACCCGGTTTAATCTATGCCTGCTATCTGGCAAAGCAACGTACTGCAAGCGGTCTGGTCTATGCTGGAATGATAATTTTCATAGGGTTATGGCTGGGCTGGTATACCTTTTTTTCGATTGGTTGGCCGCGCTATAGCTTTATAGGTCTGGCCCTGACACCTGTACTGACCGCCCGCCTGCTGGTAGATTTATTTTCGGGTCAACTTCTCAAAAAAAAGCTGGTCTCGCAACGCATCTGGAAAAGTGCTGCCGGAATCGCTTTTATGCTTTTTTTGGTTTTCACTGTCCAGAGTAATCTGCGGAATTTACTCGAAACCAGGCCTGATTATCTCGGTCAGTTTGGTGAATATCTGAGCAATAATGTGCCAGGTAGCGCGGTAGTGGCCTCCTGGGAATGGGAACTAAATGTGGTTGCGCCGCAGCAGTTCCACCATCCGCCGCCCGCAATGATGTATACCGTTATCGCTCAGTTTAATGGCGGCACCATAGTTCCTTATAACTATGACCCTGGTCTGGCTGCTCCGACATATATAGTTGATGGAAGATTTAGTAACTGGACAGGCATTTATCGTTCCTTTATCGAGGGACATGGCGAAAAAGTGGCGACTTTTGGGCCTTACATCCTCTACCGGGTGAACAGGTAAGCCGCTTTCTTGAAATAACAAAAAGGAGTTTTCAGTGAGCATTTTTTTTCCAGTCGCTGCCAGTACCGTCCTGGGCGTAGCAGGTCAATTAGCCCTTAAAATAGGTATGACCCGTATGGGTGCGGTATCGCTGGCAGGCCGTAATCTGCTCCAAGTAATTTTAGGAATAATTACTAATCTTTACGTTATAGGTGGATTAGCAATCTATGGCGCAGGCGTTTTTTTCTGGCTAATTGCCCTGAGCCGCGCTCCTCTAAGTTACACCTATCCTTTCGCCAGTCTAAGCTATGCTCTGATAACGCTGGCATCCTTTCTCATCCTGCGAGAAAAGATAAGTGTACTTCGCCTAGTCGGAGTTTTAGTAATATGCAGCGGTGTGCTGCTGGTAGCAATCAGCTGAAAGGAGTGCAAAAAGATGAAAGTAGCAGTAATCGGCGGTGGACTTTTAGGCCTCAGCCTGGCTTACGAACTGACCCGTCAAGAAGGCTTTGAAGTGCAGTTATTCGAGCGCTCAACTCAACCAGGTGGCGTAGCTGGCTCAATGGAATTTGCCGGAGCGCAGGTAGACCGATTTTACCACTGCATCCTTAGCAGCGATAACGATTTGCTGCAACTGATTGACGAAATGGGGCTGACCGACCAATTGCGCTTTACCGAAACCCGGCAGGGCTTTTATCACGTTGGCAAACTCTACCCCATGACCAGCCCGCTAGAGCTTTTGCGCTTCCCACCCCTGCGTCTGCGCGACCGATTGCGCCTGGCTTATACGGTCGCCCACTGTCGCTTATTTATTAAAAACTGGCAACCGCTAGAACGCAAGAGCGTGGAAAAATGGCTGATTGAGTTGGGTGGTAAGCATACTTACGAGCATATCTGGAAACCTTTGCTAAATGCCAAATTCGATGGCGGCTTTAGCGATGTTCCGGCAACTTATATCTGGTCACGGATTGTGCGTGTTGCCTCTACCCGCGATAAAAAGGCCGGAAAGGAAATGAGTGGTCATCTCATTGGTGGCTACCAGGTTTTAGCCGAAGCGCTTACCAAAGCAATTCAGGAACGCGGTGGTTTGGTTCAACTTGGTGCGCCGATTAACCAGATTGTGCTGGATAACGGTAGCGCCACCGGGCTTAAAATTGGCGACCGCTTTGAGGCTTTTGATGCCGTAATTGCCACTACTCCTTCGTTGGTACTCAGCCGTCTTTTGCCCCAGGCCACTGCTGAATATCGCCAATCGCTCGAAAATATTCCTTACCTGGGCATTGTTTGTCTCTTACTGGCGCTGGATCGCTCGATAGTGCCTTACTACACCCTGAATATAACAGACACCACCATCCCCTTCACCGGGCTAATCGAAACTACGAACTTGATTAATCCTGAGCATGTCGGCGGGAACCATCTGGTCTATTTGCCAAAATACGTGCTGCCTTCCAATCCGCTTGCTAAAATGCCGGATGAACAGGTACAGGAAGCTTTCTTGAACGACCTTCAAAAAATGTTCCCGGACTTTGACCGTAAATGGATTCGGGAGGCGCGGGTAATGCGCGAACGCTTTGTCGAGCCACTGCACAGTATTCATCAAACCTGGCAACCACCTCAGTTCAAAACTCCTTTTAGTCGGCTCTACCTGGCTAATACCGCTCAAATTTGGCCGGAGCTAACCAATGGACAATCCGTTACAACTTATGGTCGCCAGATGGCGCGCCAAATAAACCAGGAGTTTAACACTATCCAGCCCAAAAGTTATGCCTTGAAAGCCTGATTTTAGAGTTTTGAGCGCTATAAGGTCAGCAGAAGGTGTACTATAGTACTCATTTTTGCAGTACCATTTTGCTCTTGTTTAATTTCAATTAAAAGCTAAAATGTAAGTAGTTAAAATGTGTAACTACTAATTACATATTTCCAACTGCTTGCTTGCATTTTGGTTAAAGCTATCGTTTTAAATACTATATCTCTATTTTACAAGCTGTTAGCTGAAATTAAACTCGGTAAGTTCTGCTGTCGCCAGTCCTTCAGATAGTGGCCTGGTTTGGTGCGCCTGGTTTAGCCCTCATAGCCAGGTAAGCAGCAGAATGAACTCGAAAGGAAGAGTTCTTGATGAGAAAGAAGAAATATATTTTAGTAGCACTGGCAGTTTGTGTTGGTCTTAGCCTGGCTGTAACCCTGGCTGGTGCAGCCCAGAATCTTGCGCCAATAAATTTGAGCGCCAACGATACCGTTACCATTACTTGTAAGGGTGGCAAGCTACAGACTACTGGCGCAAATACTGCCAATGCTGTGCTAAAGTGTCTGGTAGGTGCTACCCCAACGCCCACACCTGCCAGTACTGCCACTCCAACGCCCGCACCAACGGTTGCGCCGCCGCCGTCTTCCGACAAAGGCATTTGTGGTGAACTAATAAACGAGTGGCATCCTCCTGTGATAACTGGCTCGGATGGTAAATCCTGCGCGACCGGCCACGACCATGGCGATGCGCCGCCCGACTGGATCAAGGCGGCGGGTTACAACTCTCAATTCATCGGCCTTTTTAACACTTCCGCCCAGGAAAACGTCGCCAAGCATAGCGCGATGAAAGGCTTTAGCACTAACTTTAATGGAGTTGAGGTTTACTTCCGTGTCCATGCCGCTTCTAACCCGTTAGATCGTTCGGCCCGCTATCATTCCTATGAAGTCTGGGCGCGTGACCCCAGTGGAGGCGTATCGCACTGGCAAGGCTGGTATAATACCGGCGACCCGATACAAGACCGCTTCCCGCGTCGGCAAGGAGTTGAGATTAACACCCGCCCAGTGATGCTGGTAGTAGATCAGACTTCCTGGGATCAGGGTATCCGCTGCGAACAGTGGTACGCTAATACGGCGATATGGTCGTGGGATTTTGGCTGGACTATCTGCAACTCTACCACCCTGTATGTAAAGGGCGAACACCTTGACCCCGCTAATCAGGCGCGCTGGCTTCTCGCCCCGGATGCGACCAAAGGTGGTACCCGGCGGTTGGAAGCAGCCTGGTACAATAATACCACCCGACCACATCCTACTGGCAAGTTTGTAGCTACCCAGTTTGGCGACATTGTTTCGGGAACGACTGATGCTCGCTGTACCGGAACTACCGTTAAATTCGGGGTTGCTTACCCGAACGTTTGTCTAGAACAGTATATCGCGCCCACAATGGCCCAGGTAGCCTTCCCCAACAATGCTGTTCAAAAGAACTTTGATACAACCGGGGTGAAAATACCCAATTAAGAAATTTGCCATTCAGTGCTTTATAAGTGCAAACAAGCAAGGCCAGGAGTGAAACTTCCTGGCCTTGCTTGTTTGCACTTGTAAAATTTGATTCATCTAATTAACCCCAAATTACATTACATTTTAATAGCAACCTGAAATAATTGTCATCAAGCGAAGCTAACATTTATGAGCAAGGTAAAAGATGAATCAAACTCGGTTTTTTTCGCCAGCTATTTTTCGTTGGAAACGCAAGGCGCTAATGCTGCTAGTTTTAGCCGCCTTAGCCATTATGGAAATCATCATAGGTTCGGGAATAGTAATCAGTCGGCCCTATCTCCTGGCCCTACCGTTTTTGCCATTTGTGGTTATAGGCATTTTGTTACTTTCGGCGCGGCTCGAATACGGCGTTGTAGCGGTGCTGTTTTGCATGGTGGGTGTAAAATTAGGCATCTCTACTGGTACAGCTTCAAAAATACCAATTAGCCTGGCACTGGCTGGCTGCTGGCTGGCTCTGCTCCTGGTAAAAATGGCGCTGGAACGCAATATCCGCTTTGTACGCAGCGGCATTAATTTACCTGCGCTGATGTTTTTGGTAGTGGTAATCGTTTCTACCTTTTGGGCGCGCTTTCTGCTCGACCCGCAAGTTATTATTGATGGAAAATTCTTAAATGTACAGGTCGGAACAATTGGTGTAACCCTTATATCGGTAATGTTAACGGTATTGTGCGCCAACCTGGTACGCCAACCTGGAATCGTAAAGCTGTGCTACCGCATAATTTTGGCTGCCAGCCTTTTCTACTTGCCTTTTTACCTCTACGAAAATATTCTGTTAGGCGGTAACATCGGCAAACTTAACGGGGCCAGCTCAGAAGAAGTTAGCCTGCAAACCCTTTCACGGTTGGTCAATGCTGGGGGCCTGTTCCCAATGTGGTTTTGCGCCCTGACGCTGGGGCTACTGTTAAAGGCCCGCGACCTGGGTAAGTGGGAGCGCGTCTTTATGATAATAGCTTTGCTAGGCTGGCTATTCCGCCTGTTCGTAGTTACGCTGGTGCGTATTTCAGGCTGGTTGCCTGCGCTGGTGGCAATCTTGATATTACTTTTTCTCTATTCGCGTAAATGGTTCTTCATCATTATGACAACGGCTATAATCCTGGGCGCACTCAATTACCAGCTAATCTACAAAGCGACGGTGGGCGAAAAAGAGAAAGAGGGTACGCTCTCCGGCGAAACCAGCCGTACCAGCTTGCTCCAACAGGCTTTACAAGTAGCCCAAGATCATCCTGTGCTTGGAACTGGCCCGGCGGGTTACGCCAATTATTACCTGACCTATTTTCGTGACCTGGCCCTTTCCACACACAATAATTATCTGGATATGTTATTGCAATATGGGCTGGTAGGCTTGGGAATGTTTGGCTGGCTTTGCTTTGCCCTTATCAAAGAATTATGGAAATCGGTACGGCTGCAAACACCTGGTTCTTTCGAGTACGGCTTTACGCTTGGTGCCTTTGCCGGAGCGTGTGGTATGATTCCCGGTATGTGGTTGGGCGATTGGGTCATCCCTTTTGCTTACAACCAGACTATTGCCGGATTCAACTACACTGGCTATAACTGGCTTTTCTCTGGTTTGGCACTGGCGCTGGGCTATATAGCCAGAGAACGCCAAAAAATTGAACCAGTCGCCCCTGCCTCAACTGAGGCGGTGTAATATTCTATCAAGCTGAAGCGCAATTATATCCCAATTAAAATTGCGCTCTACCAGGCTACGGGCATTTTTGGTCAGGCGGGCCGCCAACTCTGGATCACGTTGCAGCCGCAAAATTGCCTGGACAAACTCGCTGGGGGTATTGGCGATTAGAAGATGTTCCTCCGACTGCGCCTCTAAACCTTCCGCCCCTTTCGTGGTAGCGACTACCGGCGTACCCAGGGCAAATGCTTCCAGAATTTTGAGCCGGGTGCCGCCGCCCCGCAACAAAGGAGCAATACATACTTTGCTCTGGGCTACCAACGTCGCCAGGTCAGCCACATACCCTGTGAACAAGATATTTTGGTGATTTCCCTGTGTCAATTGTGCCAGGGCTACCCCTTCGGTATGCCCGGTTATTAATAATTTTAACGCAGGGTCGGTTTGCCGCAAAAGCGGAAAGATTTCCGTCAGAAAGTAGTGCATCGCCTCATAGTTCAGGTTAAAGGTAAGTGCGCCATTAAAAATAAGCTGATTAGACCGTTCCTCGGCACAATAAGGCCGAAATTGATAAGTCGCTAAATCTGCCCCATTGGGCAACACCTGAAGCAGTGTTTGAGTTTGACCCACTATTGATTGCACCAGCGCCCTTTCGCGTTCGGAAACTACTGTAATTGCCTGGTAATGCCGGGCCAGATGGCGAATATAGGTTTTCAGCTTAAACCAGGTTAAGCCATAACGAAGGCGATTTTTAGTCTTTTGAGCTTGCCTAAACTGTTCATACAAAGTGCTTGTTTCTAATTCTTCCAGTAGCGCCGGAATACTATATTTTTTAGTCCTCAGTCCATAAGCTGCCATGTCAATTTCATTAGCTATTACTACTTGAATTGTGCCAGAAACTAGGGCTATTTCTACCCGCCGGGCCATTTCGGTCTGAAAAGTAGCTATTACTGAGCGTGGTCGTAGCGCAAAAAAAGCCGCTTTAGCCTGCCAGCTACTGGGCTGAAAAGGCTTGTATGGGACACATTCCACCTCAACACAAAATTGCTTTAAGTGTTCTATGGCAGTGTGTAGATTTTCTCCCGGCCCGTAAAACGTAATCAGGTGAAGTGTATGGCCTTGCCCTGCCAAACGCTTAATCAGATTATAATTTCGTAGTTTACTGCCATTGCTGGCGGGATACGGCATCCAACGCGATAAATAAAGTAACTTCATTTTTCCGATTTACCTATTTTATTCTGCGGTACAAATTGTAACTGCCAAAGCTCTGGATAAGCTGGTAGCGGTCTATCAACAATTGGGCCGGATAAAGCTCATTCCACTGAGCAAATGCACCACTTATCAAATAATCCGGGTTCAGTTTTTCTGGCTGATATAATTCGGCAACCGTTGGGCCGGTAGCATTGAGCCACTTGCGGCGAACCGCTTTGTCGAGCAGTTCGGGCGGTGGGTAGTGATAGCGGTGGTTGGTTAGAAAACCCAATTCAGACTCCCAGGTTTCAACTAATGCGCTATGGCTCACATTTTGATTCAGATACCTGGCTAATTGGGCCGCTTCATCGTGTACCGTCAAAATTTCAAAGGCTGGTCGGCTCAGCCCCCAACCCACCACCAGTACTGTCGCCAGCACTATTCCAATCGAAAATTGCCGCCGTCTCGCGGGTTGCTTAAAAACCGCCGCCAGAATGTCAGGACTGTCATGTACTAAACGTGCCAGAAAAAGCGGGCAAAGCGCCAGCATCGGAAAGGCGTAGCGAGGCCAGCCCACCGAGGCAAAGACAAACCAACCCAGCCAGACCATACAAAAACTCAAGGGTAGCAGCAGGCCAAAATGGGCGGCTTTATTTTGGCGGGTTAGCCACAAGCCATAAAACAGGCTCAGTATCGGTAAACCAAAAAAGTTTTCCGGCCCAAACAGCACTTTTAGCGCCCCCAACATGCGGCTAGGCGAAAAGACAAAGGCACTACCGCCCGAAGCTGTCCGAAGCAAAGCTAAATTAGAGCTAAAATCGCCACCGCCCAGGAAAAGTAATATGATAAAATACCAGCCCGTCAGCCCGCCAATCGTCATACCCAATGGCAAGCAAAACATCTGCCAGGTCCACTCGGCTCGGCGGTAATAAAAGCGGTTGGCAACCCAGGCTACAACTAGCGCGGGCGGCAATAGCAAACCGTAATTACTTTTGGTTATCGCCGCCAGCGCCCATAAAGTACCCGCCAACGCAATCCATTTCCAACCCGGTTTAGGTTGCTGTCCGGCTTTCCACCAGGCCAGTAAGCCCGCCAGGAAAAAGCTCAAGGCTGGTATTTCTCCCAGCCCTTGCCGCCCTAACGTCGTAAAATCAATCCCCGGCACCGCACATAACAACAAAATTGCTAAAAAGCCTGCTTGTTTTGACCCTCCCAACCGTGTACTCCACAGCCAGTAAATCCCCAGCGCCAGCACCAAATAAGCTACTACTACTATTCGTCCCTGTACCAGCCCGACCCCGAATAATTTAAAGCTTAAGGCTATCGGCAGTAACACAGTTGGCCCAACTCCGATAGTTGGCCCAAAATAGCGGAAACCGTCAGCGCTCCAGACCGCATATTGCCCGTATTGCACCAGCGTTTTGGAAACCCGTAAATGCTCACCTTCGTCGAACCAGGGCGCGGGATTGTAATTTAGATTATAGAGGGCTAACCATCCAAACCCGACCAGACCGATTATTAACATTAAACTTTGTCGCCAGCTACTTAGTAGCGCACCCATCCAGCGCATTTTGGTTTCTGATACTACTCTTTGCTGCTCAACCGCCATTAGTTTTACCCTTTAAATGGAGTTTTAAAATTTGTGTCCTTGTGCTAAATGCTTAGTGGATTTTAACGTAACTTTCCTAAGAAGCAGGTGAAAAGACCCAGGTGCTATATGACAAGATTTTAATTAGAGCCAGGCAACCTTTTTATATCTCTTTCATTACACCAGCCTACAATGCTTTTATAAGCTGACAAAGGTTTTGGCTTGGCGTTATAAATTTTTCGGGTTTTAATCTAGTTCATGTATTATGTAAAGTTAAATCAGGAGCAGAATGCAAACCGTAGCTACAGGTCTTCAGTCTGAGTCTTCTCAATCATCTAATTCGTTCCAAAGCCAATCTTTCGGGGCGGCAGGAGCATCACGCCAGCCTACACGTCGCGCTTTGATTTTTTTGTTCCTGACTTTACTGGCTATATATGCTTATGCCACCCCACGCTGGAACGATTGGAATCAAAATTCCCGCCTCAGTCTGGTACGTGCCATAGTCGAACAAGGTACACTTCGGGTTGATACTTACCAGAGCAGTACAGGAGACTATGCTTACTATCAAGGTCACTATTATTCCGATAAACCGCCTGGCCCGGCGCTTGCCGGAGTGCTGCCTTATGCTGCCCTCAAAGCCGCTCTTTCTAGCCCGCCATTAGCATCGCTAATTACTCAGATCAGCCAATCACCTTCATTCAACGCTACCTTCACCGAAGGAACTAACTACGGGCAGAGCGACAGCACACCGCGAGATAAGCTTATTGGGGCAATGGGGCGTATTCTGATGACTGTGGTGGTCATTTGTATTCCAACCGCCTTTATGCTTTGCCTTTTTTGGAAATGGTGTTGCCAGATTACCGGGCGCTACTGGTTGAGCCTGAGTCTGACACTGGCGCTGGCCTTCGGCACCACCCTGTTTACCTATAGCACACTTTTCTATAATCATGCATTGAGCGCGACCTTGCTCTTTATTAGCTTCTATTTGCTGCACCGCCTTAAACCAGCCAAAGGCCCGAAAAGCTGGCTGGCGGTGTGCGGTTTTCTGCTTGGCTTTAGCCTTATCTCGCAATACGAAAGCGCCCTGATTGCCTTACTGCTCGGTCTCTATGCCCTCGCTACTGTCAGCCGGACATACTGGTGGCATCGTATCTTGTGGCTTGGTGTGGGGGCGTTGCCCGCTTTACTAGCACTGGTAGTTTATGATTTACTGGCCTTTGGGACACCCTTGCCAATCGGCTACCAGTATTCTACCCTCTGGCTCGACAAACATTCTCAAGGCTTTATGAGCCTGACTTACCCGCACGTGGAAGCGTTGTGGGGTCTCAGTTTTAGTCCTTATCGTGGCCTGTTCTTCTTGTCGCCATTTTTATTACTGGCGCTACCCGGCTTTTATTTTGGGCTGCGGCGCAAAGATTATCGCTCGGAAGCAGCCCTGGCGCTCTGGTCAGGGGTGGCTTTTTTCCTATTTAATGCCAGTTCGGTAATGTGGTGGGGCGGACATGCCTTTGGCCCGCGCTATCTTGTAACATGTCTGCCCTTTGTAGCTTTTGGCGTAGCGCTGCTGCTACGCGAAGCAACCATACGGCAGTGGCGCGGGGTTGCGCTCTGGTTTGGTTTACCCGTACTCCTTTCGGTGGCGCTGGTGCTGCCCGCTTCGTTAGCCGGACGGCAATGGCCTTCTGAAGAATTCAGCAACCCACTGACCGATTATCTCTGGCCGCAGCTTCTCTCTGGCAATCTGGCGCTCAATCTCGGTCGGGCGATAGGGCTAAACGGGATTTTTAGCTATTTGCCTTTGATAGCTGGGCTGGGTCTGTTATATGGACTGATGTTTTTGTGGCCGCGCCGCAAAACTAGCCCGCTAGTTTCCTCAAAGCTGCCCGGTGAAATTCAGCGTTTCCACAGCACTGCCCCGGCAGGTAAAATGGAAGTAGTAACCACCGTTCCTGAATCCCCAACCAAAGCTAATACCGCGCATTGGTGGCGGCGGGATTGGTTTTTTGTGGCGGCGGTTACGGTGGCAATGCTACTTTTCACCAGCTTGCCCTACCTGTTTGGCTACCTGAAGGCAACTCAAACCAAAGTCTTTATAGGCATTATGCTGGATGTGCCGGACACTACCCAATATTGGGCCTGGATGCGCGAGATGCAGCAAAGCTGGCTGATTGCCAACCCGCTTACGTCCGAGCCAAACGACCCGATTTTCTTTAATTTGTTATGGGGTATTCTGGCACAAATGCAGCTCGTGACTGGCTGGGAACAAAGCCTGATTTATCAGCTATTTCGGGTCGGATCGATAATTTTCTATGGCTGGCTGGTCTGGTGCTTCTGCAAATTCTTATTCGCCCGTCCGTTGGCGCAGCGTACCGCCTTTTTGTTGATAATGTTTGGAAGCGGCTGGGGCTGGATTTCGATTCTGATCAAGCAATTTACTGGCACGCTTGCCAACCCGCTTACCGTTTTTCTAGCCGAACCAAATAGTTTTCAATCGGCCCTGGCTTTTCCTCATCTAATTTTCTCGGTAGGGTTGATTCTGGCTATCTTCTTGTTGGCCTTCCGTGCCGCCGAAAGCGGTCAGTTAAAGTGGGCCTGGGCTGCTGCCGCTATCGCGTTAGTACTGGGACTGGAACATGCCTATGATTTGCTGATTATTTATAGCGTTTTGGGCTGCTACTGGCTGCTAAAAATGGCCCGGCTACGGCGCTTTGATTTAAGCTGGTTCAAAATTTTGCTCATAATCGGGCTGGTATCGCTTCCGCCGCCGCTCTATTTTGTCTATCTGACTACCGTCACGCCTACCTGGAAAGGGGTGCTGGCGCAGTATGGCAATGCCGGAGTTTTTACGCCCGACCCCTTCAATCTGCTAATTCTTATGGGGCCATTATTATTGCTGGCTATAGTGGGCTTGTGGACTACTTTCCGCCCTATCCAATTGACCAAACCTCAATCAGAGAATAGTCGCACCCCCGACCCCCGACAGGAACGCTTGCTCTTATTGGCAGTCTGGTTTGTAGTCGGCTTCTTCCTGATTTATATTCCAACCAATTTTCAGATAAAGATGTTTAGTGGCTGGCAAATTTCTATCTTTGGAATGGCAGTTGTCGCTATCTTTGGGCCAGTGCCGTCGTGGATCGGCAAACTAAAGTTGCCAAAAATCAAACTATTCAAAATACAAACCGAATTAGTGCTTTGTCTGCTGCTGCTTTTGTTAGCTCTGCCTACTACCTTTTATATCTTTAGCTGGCGTTTTCTTGACTTAAATCGCACCGCCCAGCCCTATTATCTCGAACGAGATGAAATAGCCGCGATTAACTGGCTCGGTACACGCACCCCGCCGAATATAGTTTTAAGCTCGCAAGAATTGGGTCAATACATGGCCGCCTGCACCGCCAACCGCCCGTTCCTGGCGCATTGGGCCATGACCCTCGATTTTTACACCAAGCGCAAACTAAGCGCCGAAGTGCTGGATGCTCGAACAGCACCCGAACGCCGGGCGGCGATTTTGGCGCAATATCAGGTAAAATTTATCCTTTATGGCGCGGTAGAAAAACAACTCGTGCCAGAACTAACCGACCCTGGCTTGCGTAAAGTTTTTAGTACCCCAAAAGCCGATGTTTATCAAGTCATTAACAGTGCCGGAGGATTGTCTTGAGGATCGGGATAGATGTACGCTATTTGTCACACGGCTTGATGGGCGGAGTGCATACCTACGTTTATCACTTTGTAACCGAATTAGCCCGGCTGGAAACGCCTGACCAGTTCTTTTTGTACGCCGATACCAAAAAACCGTTTGAACTGGAAGGACTACCTTCCAACTTTACGTTGCGGCTGTTACCCTGGCACAATAAACTGGATAGTGTAAAGCTGGATTTACTTTTGCAAAAAGCCGCCGTCCGTGACCGCCTTGATATAATGCACTTCCCGGCAAACTACGGCTTTAGTCCGCCCGGTGTACCAACCCTGATTACTTTGCATGATGCCCTTAACATAACCCCGCTTTGGGAATCCACTAAACGAGACTTGAAGCGGCCTAAAACTATCGCCCTCACGCTTTATTTGCAAGCCATGACGCGGCTCTCGCTAAGCCGGGCTACCGGGTTAGTTACTGTATCAGAACACGCCGCCCGCAATATTACCGAAGTTAGCCGAAGTAAAATCCCCATTGAAAAAATTAAAGTTATCCACTCCGCGCCCGGCCCGCAATACTGCCGAATTAAAGACCCGGCTCAGCTAGAAGAAGTTCGGGTACGCCTGCAACTTCCCGCTAATTTTATTCTGGCCGATGGCTTGAAAAATCCCGGCGTTATTCTTCGCGCCTGGGAACGTCTACCCGCGCAATTACGCGCCGAATATCAACTGGTATTTTTTAGCCGTCGCACCGATCTTTTGCCGGTTGCCTTAAAAGCTATCGAAGAAGGACGGGTGCGCCATCTGCTGCGGCCTTCCAGCGCTGAACTGGTAGCACTCTATAATATGGCTCGGCTCTTTCTTTTTCCATCCTGGGTCGAAGGTTTTGGCCTGCCTGTTTTGGAAGCGATGGCCTGTGGCGCACCCGTTATTGCTTCGAATCGTGGTTCAATCCCGGAAGTAGGCGGCGAAGCCGCCCTCTACCACGATGCCGAGGATGACGCACTGCTGGCCCACTACATAGAATTACTCCTAACCTCCTCAGACAAATGGCAGGTGCTACAGCAGCGTGGTTTTGAACGGGCCAGACAATTTAGCTGGCAACGCGCCGCCCACCAATTACACGCTACCTACATCGGGGTTGGATAAGCCACATGGTTATACGAAATTCGTTATACAATCTGGTTGCCCAACTACTGATTAAGTTAATATCATTTGGTTTTATGATTTTTGTGGTACGCCAGCTTGGGGCTACTCAGTTTGGCAAATATGCTATTGCTACCGCTTTTGTCGGAGTGTTGATGGTCTTGTGCGACCTGGGACTGGGCAGCTATGTCAGCCGCGAAGTAGCACGAGATGCCGGACAGGTTGAAAAGCTGCTGGGTAATATGATGGCCTTGCGCTTTATCCTGGCAATCGGCTTCATTATTCTTACCACCCTGAGCGCCTGGCTGCTTGGCTATGAACCAGATATTATCCTGGCTATTTTTCTGGGGAGTTCCAGCCAGTTGCTTTTTGCCGTGCAAAGTACCCTTGATGCCGTTCTAATCGGTTCGCAGCGCCTGGGGGCTTCGGCCTTTGCTGCCTTGATTAATCAGCTAGTGCTGGTTGTTACTGGCACGATTATACTCTTACTCAATTTCGGGTTTGTTGGTTTAAGTATCGCCTCATTGCTAGGCATTCTGGCCGCCACTCTGCTTAACAGCAGCACTATTCGGCGGAGAATAGGCCGAACCCGGCTTATCTTTACGCCCGGTGTTTGGCCCGATTTAGTAAAAAAGAGCTTGCCTTTTGGCATCAACCAGTTCGCCCTCACCGTTACCTATCGCCTGGATAGCCTGATGTTAGGCTGGTTTTGGAGCAATACGATTGTGGGGATGTATAGCGCGGCCTATAACCTGATCTTTACGCTGGTAACAATCTCTAATAGCGTTAATTTGGCTCTGTTCCCGCACATGAGCCGCCAGTATACCGACGACCCGGAGAAAGCCCGCCAAAATTTCGGGCGCTATATGCGCTTTCTGTTTATACTGTCGCTACCAATGGCAACTATTGGGACAGTGCTGGCGGATGAATTAGCCTTGCTGTTGTTCTCAAAAGCTTATACTCAAAGCGGGTTGGCTTTGCGTATTCTGGTCTGGGCTTTGCCTTTGATGTTTTTGAACGAACTATTAGGATATATCGCCGCTACTATCGGGCAGGAACGTGATATGGCTAAGCTCCGAATGATAAATGCCTTTAGCAATATTGGCTTGAATCTGGTCGTTATACCGAATTTTGGACTGCTGGGCGCAAGTATTACTACTGTTTTGACCGAGGCCATTGGTATAATTCAATTTATACGGCTCTTTTGGGGCAAAGCTATTTTTCCGGCAAGCGCGGGCTGGCTGGTTCGCACTGGGTTAGCCGGGGCCGGGGCAGCAGGACTGGCTTTCTTATTGCTAAACTGGCCTATAATAGTGGCGGGAAGTTGCGCTCTGGTTGCTTACGGCGTTGGACTAATAATTACAAAGGCCATCACCCTTAATGAGCTTAAATTAGTGGTGGTCGCTTTCAAACGGAAAGCAGGCTTGGATGAAATTTCTGGTAGTGAGCCATCATCTGCCGCCCCGGTATCAAGCCGGAGCTGAGCTTTATGCTTTGCGCCAGGCGCTATGGCTTCAGAACAAAGGGCATACCGTCCAGGCAGTTGCCGTAGAAGAAATTGAAGCACCCGTGCCACAGCTTGAAATACGTCAGGAAAAATACCTCGGCCTGGAAGTGAATCGGCTTTATTTCAACCGCCTTTCCTATCCCAATCCTCTTGAAGCCAGCCATCTTAATCCCGAAATAGCCGACTGGATGAAAAAATTGCTATCGCAATACCGCCCCGACGTAATGCTGGTTAACGCTTGTTATTTGCTGGGCGTGGGTATTCTGGAAGCGGCCCGGCAACTGAATGTCCCGGTAGCCCTAACTTTGCACGATTTTTGGTTTCTGTGCCAGCGCCTTACTTTGATGCGGCCCGACGATCAACTCTGCGATGGTAAAGTGAGCGCCGCCGATTGTGCGTGGTGCCTGAGTAAAGACTCACGCCGCTACTTATGGGCCGATAAGATTACCGGGGGCTGGGCCGGACGAACAATAGTAGCCGGGGCGCAGGCCCATTTAGAACCCTTTATGACGCTATTGGGCGGGCGGCACAAAATCGAGACGCTGGCTCTGCGCCGTCGGCGACTACTGGAAGCTTTGCGAGGCGTGGAAACTATTATTGCCCCTTCGCACTACCTCAAACAGCTTTTTGTCGAAAATGGCTTTCCGGCAGATAAAATTCACTACTGCCGCTACGGGCTGGATACCGAGCGACTGGCTGAACTTGAGCAAGAACGCAGCCGACAAGATAGGGCTTCCGCTTCGTCCGAAGGTTTGCGGATTGGCTATTTAGGCCAGATTTTACCGCATAAAGGGGTAGATATTCTGGTGGAAGCTTTTCGGCAATTACAAGATGCCCGCGCCAATCTGACCATTTATGGCGCGATGGGTCGGGATGCCAGATACGATAAACGATTGTACCAGCTTGCCGCCGAAGATAGCCGTATCAAATTCGCCGGGTCGTATCCGCCGGAAACCCTGCCTGCTATTCTATTGAGTCTGGATGTCGTAGTTGTACCTTCAATTTGGTTAGAAAATTCGCCGCTGGTTATAATGGAGGCTCAGGCTGCCGGGCTGCCAGTCATAACAACTAATTTGGGGGGAATGGCGGAAATGGTGGAACACGAACGCAACGGGCTTTTGTTCGAGCGCAAAGATGTGTATGACCTCGCCCGCCAGTTGCGACGCTTGCTTACTGAACCAGCGCTGCTGGATCGATTAAAATCGGGGGTTGTCCCGGTCAAATCGCTCGATCAGGAGTTTTCCGAACTCTTGCCGATTTATCAAACCCTCACCATAAAATAACGCCGCCTACTTCCAGACGACTAACCTGGAAAAACCCGGCGAGGCCAGACAATGCCTTCTTTTTAGAGCGCTTCAGGCTGCACAAGACCAAAGCGCTATCACAATCGGTGCTTATAACGCTTAGATATTTCAAGCTGGTGGGCCAGCTTTGCACCATAAATTCCCATTGCACTGCCGTATTTTGAAATTCTCCATCTTCAAGCGGTAACTGGGTGGTCATAGTTTCGATTGTATCCATTGTATCTTTTGAAGAAGTCTGGCGGGATTTTCTGCCACTGGTGCTATCTCTAGCAATCACGACGTTGACGCTTACCCCTAGCTCGGCCAATGCCTTAGCCAGACCTTGTACCAGTTGCACGACATCCCGGGTGTATTGTTCATAAACTACCAGCACCCGCAGCCTATCGCAGTTTCGGTTGGCACTATAACTCGCCAACAAATCCGCCGCCAGTAATTCAAGCTGGTGTAAATATTGGTTGCGACGACGGTGTTTTAACAGTAAAATCGGGCGACCCAACAACTGCGCCACCTGTTGCTTATTAAGGACCCGATTGTCCAGTTTCTCAATCAGATAAATTAAAATAATCAGTAGGGTCAAGCTAATCACCGCCAGCGCCAGCGCCGCATTTTTAGGCTGAGGGCCAAGCACTAACGGTATTAGATGCGGTTCTTCGACGATTTGGAGCTGATTTGGCTCAGTATTGCTGGTAAATTGCTCGATTTCTTTTAATTCCTGACTATAATTTTCCACCTCAGATTTAAGTATATTAGTATTATTGGTAATTAGAATATTTTTGCCGCTAGTTTCTCCATCCACACCTAATTGCTGGTTTAGTTCTGTTAACTCATACTTGCGATAGTCAATCAAGTTTTCTAATTCAAGTTGCCGCTCTACCAGAAATTTTTGCTGGAGCGCCTTGCTCAATTCCTGAAGTTGTGGACTTTCTTCGGTGAGCAATTTAGCAATAGTTTTTAAAGTAAGTAAACAGCGCGAAGCATTACTATCTACAATTTGAACTTCAAAATAGGGTGTACCCGACCTGAAATAAACTACTACCGATTGGCGAATTTGCTCTTCGGTCAGGTGCGCCTCCGACTGTTGAGCTACCATTTTCAGAAAATTTTCGTGGACTAGCAGCTGGCTATAAATTGCTCCCAGCCGCAAAGTAACCAGCGGCGGAGCCTGGTCTTCAATTTGCTTCAAAGATGGACCGATATTAAGCAGGGTGCGAGCCTGATAATAGGTAGTGCCTCGTTGTATTGTGTAGTAAGCTACGCCACCACACAATATTGGCACAATAATTAACAGCCACCACCATTTGACAAGCGGGCGCAGGAGCAAGCGTAGCTCTAAGCCCCCATCTGGATTTGAGGGTTTGGCTAACTCTATGGGTTTACCTTCGCCGGAGAAATTATTTTGGGAAGTGGTTTCGGCTGGCCTACGGCTAGTTACCTGCATAGTGCTGCTCTACTTGCGGGTAGTATGGCGCATTCGCCACACCACGAAGGTCGCCAATAGCACGCCAACTCCTACTATCGGCAGCAGCGCAAAAATTACGGCGCTGTAGCCTTCCTCAAGCCATTGCCGGGAAGGTGTACCCTCGACGGGTGGCAAAATTACCATCGAGGTAGGCAAGGCTGTAGCAGCATTGCGAACGGCAACGGCAGTTGGCTTCGGCGGCGAATAGAGGCCGACAGGTTGGGCTGTGATGCCGCTATCATAGGGTCGGGAACTGTACCAAAGCTGTTTACTCTCATCATCAATCGGTTTATCCCGCACAAACCAGACTAAGTGCAAGCGGTCTGGCCCAATGCTCAGACGGGGGTATTCGGGATAGCCAGTGAGTTGTGCTACCAGTTCAGGATTGCTCCACTCTCCCTTATCCCAGACACTATGAAAGACCGCGAGGTCATTTGGTCGTTCGCGAATGCCTTTCTTTACCTCTTCTAACTGAGCAACGGTAGCAAGGTGTACCCGTCCTTTACCATCTACCCCCAAATAATAGCGATCAAAGAAGTGTTGGGCTAAAAAGACGCGGGCCGTCAGGCCAGGTACGGGAGATGGGCTAGTCCAGGTCATGCCCCGGTCGTTGGATACGGCATAACCTACTGTTTGTTTATCCAGCACGCGCCAGGCTACCATTACTCCGCTACTCCCAAAAGGCGTAACCACCATTTGAGCTATCGGTTCTTTGGGATCGCCGAACCAGGTTGGCTCAACCCAGGTTTTGCCGTCATCAAAAGAATGAGTATACGCGCCATAGGTGGCGACCAGTTCGCTGGCTACGTAGTTATCATAGCCATCATCCCAGCTTACGTGTAGCCCATTTTGCGAGTCCAGTTTGAGAACTGGACGAGTAGCGGCTAATCTAGGCGCACCTACCATTTTGGGGAACGACCAGGTTACTCCCAGATCACGGCTCTGGCGATACATTACGACCTGGCGTAACTTACTAGCCCCATCTGGTTTTACCTGCGTCCAGATTACATGGATAACCCCTTGCGGGTCTACCACAATATCCGAATAGTAAGAACTACCAAAATCATCAAAATTACGTGGCTCACTCCATGCCAAAGCCAGCGAAGCTTTATTAACCGGGGCATACTGGTAAAACAGCGAACCTTTAGCACGAAAGATAATATGCAACAACCCACGTTTATTATCAACTGCCAGCGAGTTGCGGGTCACAACCCCAAAAGGCGAAACAGCCACATTAAAAGGGCCGCTTTCGCCTACTACTCCGCTATTAGAAACGGGCTGATAATAAATTCGGTCATACTTCTCCCAAAGCGGCCCACCTTTTTCGCTGTAGAGGTCATTCCCGGAATAGATTATATGCACGCCGCCCTGACCATCTACCCCAATGTCGGGAAACCATGCCTGGGCCATTTTGCTAGAAAGATTGACTGGTTCACTCCATTGGGTTGACACCTGGCTCTGGGCCTGGCTTTGACTAGAGCCAAATAAGGCCAATAACAGCCCCACAACCAGATTTATTAAAAGTAATCTGCCTTTAGTTATCATCACTTTAACAACCAGTCAGCCCGCCAGGTTTAAATTACCGCGTCATCATGGACAGCTTCGGTCTCGCTCAGTGATACGTTGGAGCCTTCAGCCGAAGCTTTTGGCTTTCGCCCGTTTAATTTGAGCAAGGCAAAAGGTGAACGTTTGGGTGGCTCCACCGTAATTACGCCCAAAACAGTGCCTTTCAACCGCTCGACTACTTCAATAGCCGCCTTTAGTTCTTGCCCGCGTGTCCGTTTCAATTCACATAACAGCACCGTAGCAGTAGTGTGCGAAGTAAGCAAGCGCCCGATCTTGTCATTCAAAATGCTATCACAATTGAAAATTACGAAATCGCCCGGCAGCATGTGATTGGGCAATCCATAAATATGTTGTGTACCGGGCCGAAGTACGGTAAGTTTCTGGCTATCCGCCGAAGCTTCCCCTGCCGTCATCAGATGTAAATTAGGCACGGCAGTTTCGTGGACTTTATCATCGAGGCTGATATAGCCGCTACCATAAAATATCTCATGAAACCCCGGCCCGTTCTCTATCTCTAACAATTTATGAAGCTCTGGATGACGTGTATTTGCATCTACCAATAACACAGCCTGTTCAAAACTAACGGCAGCAATTGCCAGATTCAACGAAATCTGGGCCTGTTCGCTCAATTTTTCCGGCCCGGTTATCAATAGCGATTTCCGGCTATCTTCAAACACCTGGGCAAACAGAATGTTGGTACACAAAATTTCATAAGCCTGCACTGCATTTTCTTGCAGGTAAAGTTCGCTATCCGCTTCTACACCTTTTCGTTTTTTATTCAGCCTGTTAGCTTTTTTCTTTGGGTCAATCGTTTTTTTGCTGGCGGGTAAATTACCCAACACTGACACCTTCAAGCGAGAACGGACATCATCTGGGCTTTTGAGGCGGTCATCCAAATATTCCAGCACTATTGCACAGCCTAACGCCAAAAATGCTCCAATCACCGCCGCAATCGCACCCGAAATTAAAGGGCTGAGGCTCTTTACCCGTCGGGATTGGTTCGACTCTTCCAAAATATTAATCGAGTTGGGTGAGGAGGCATTACTTAAGCGTAGCAAATTGGTATAGTTAGTCTGCCAGCTGTCAATTTGAGTTTCCAGCGCCTTAATCCTGCCGCGTGTATCGGTAATCTCTGCCGCCGTAGTGCCAGAGGTAAGCTCTTGATTGAGCTGTTGCAGATTTCTACGCCCACTTTCGATTTTGCTTTGCAAATCATCCAGTTGTTTTTGGACAAACTCGGTTTGCTCCTGGCGCTGATTTTCGGGGGCAGTAGGGCTTTGCTTAATCAAATTGTGGGCAAAAGCATTGACCAGTTTGACCGCCCGGAACGGGTCAAGGTCAACTACACTGATTTCGATAAAAGCGGTAGAAGGAACTACTCGTGAGGCAACTTTTGAAGCCAGTTCTTCATTCGATAAATTGGTAATTTGAAGCTCTTGCTTTACGCCTTCTAATACTGGTTGGCGACGTAGTAATTCCAAATAGTAGACCGCCAATCGGTCAGAAAGGCCAACTTCCATCTGGTCGGGCGTAGATTGCTTAATAAAGCGCCCCACCATCAAAGTAATATTGGCTTCGTAGCGCGCCGGAGCTTTTGTAGCCATATAATAGTTGACCCCGCCAGCGACCAAAGCCCCCAGCACAATTAGCCAGGCCCAACTACGTAATAGCCTTAAATAGCGGCGGAACTCGTGTGCTATATTCATGAATTTAAACTAACCCGGTAAAAAATGATTAACCTCTTTATTGCTGAGTATATTATGCTGCAACCAAATTAAAAATATGTATATCTATCTAAAGAGGAGATGAAAAAGTTTTCATCGCGCAAGTTTTGATTGTGAAATTGGCTTTGGTTAATTAAAAGTTGGCTTACCAAACTGACCCTGAATATAATCTAGTACGCCACGTATTCGCCAGCGCCGCAGCGGACGCGCTGCCCGATGGCGCTCCCAAACCGTCCAGGCCAGAATTGTCCGCAAATCAACTGCCATCATACTGAACCAGATTTTAGCCGGGTTTATTCCAAGATTACGCATAAACAACAAGCGATTACGGGTCATCAAATAAATATAATTAGGCGATAAATCACGGGCCTTTAAACTGATTTTATGCCATAAAATACTTTGTGGCACATACCAGACACTATAGCCAGCCTTGAGCGTTCTGGCACACCAATCGGTTTCTTCGTAATAAATAAAGAAACGTGCATCTAACATGCCGACTTTTTCAATCACTTCACGTTTGACCAGCATAGCGCAGCCGCTTACATAATCTACTGCTTTGAGACAATTGAACTCTGGTCTATCCATCTCGTTTACGCCCAATTGTTGAGTCCAACCCGCTTTAGTAAAAATCCCACCCGCCGACCAGATACGCGCCGGATCGTCGTAATAGTATATTTTTGGGCCAGTGATGCCGATTGATGGATTACGCTCGGCTACTTCCACCAGTGCCTCCAAGAAATTGGGCGCAACTTCGGTATCGTTATTAAGCAAAAGTACATAATCGGCAAACTGCGCCATTGCCTGTCGAATACCAACATTATTACCCTCGGCAAAACCAAGATTTTGCTCGTTAGCTATTAGTTCCAGTTTGTAGCCCAGCGACAGCTTTAAGTTTTCCAGCTGTTCGAGCGAGTCGTCTACCGAACCGTTATCTACTACAATTACGTTAAAATTAGAATAGGTAATTTTAGCTAAAGAGTGCAAACAAGCTAAAGTGTAATGGGGCTGGTTCCAGTTGAGCAGGATAATACTGACTAGCGGGTTTTTCTGGTCTAGCATGACATGAATATCTCCACAAACAACTACTCGCGTAATAAAGCTTACAGCCAGGCGGGGTAGCGCTTTACTATAGCAAAGCGCTACCCCGCCTGGCGCTTAACTCATTACCTTTGCAAGCGGCTTCCAGATTATCGGTACCTGGTCGTTGACAAGTTCCAAACCGTCCGAGAGGTAACGCGATTCCTGCGGGCCAAGCTCTCTGGCCCACTCAATCATTTTCCGCAAGCCCTCTTCCAGCGTTACAGTACTCTTGTAGCCCAACAACCGCTCAGCCTTGTCGGTAGTGCAAAAAGCCTCTTTTACTTCTTTGGGACGGCTGGGCAAGTAGGTAGGCTCAAACTGAGCCGAAATGCCATTCGGAAAGAACATCTTCAACACCAACTCAGATAGATGGTTAATGGTAAATTCTTCGCGTGGCCCTACATTTATACTCTCTGCGTGCGTCTTTTCGCCAAACCCGGCCCGCACCAGGTAAGGCGTAAAATCATCAATGTAAGTAAAGGCCCGTTTTTGCTCCCCGTCTCCGTAAATATAGAACGGTTTGCAGTTTAGCAGGGCATTAATAAAAATGCCTACTACGTTCCGATAAGGGTCAGCAATGTTCTGGCGTACTCCGTAGACATTGTGAGGGCGGATAATAGTATAGTCGAAGGAATGCACCTCCGATAGTATTTCGGTTATGTGTTCCATGGAGGCTTTGCTAACCCCATAAACATCTTCTGGCAAGCGCGGCATTTCTTCGCTGAAAGGCGGTTCTTGCGCCCCGTAGACACTCATTGAGCTTACCAGAACTACTTTCAACAGCTTTTCCTGAATTGCGGGTATCAAAACATTCAGGTAGGCCATCAGGTTGCGTTGCACACAGTTAAGGGGGGTAAACTGGCTACGACCTTCCGTTGCATCGGCAGCAAGATGAAAAAGCATTTCTGGCTTAACCCGGTGGATATAGTCGGCAGTGCTGGTCTGCTCTCGCAAATCCAGCCGGGTAAAATGGCTCTGTGGATGGATATTACGCCAGAAACCCCCTGACATATCATCCACCCCATAAACTTCATGGCCCATTTCGATCAGTGCATCAACCAGATGGCTTCCCATAAAGCCAGCCGCCCCTGTCACTACAATCCGCATTTGGAACTCTCCTATAACTTTGGCAACTTTGTTGCCAATTTGCTAAATTCTATACATCCTTGCTATTGCCGACCCATTTGAAGTGGCTAACGCCAATTGTAAGCAAATCCTTCAAAGTTGCCAGGCTGTTAGCGCTCTTTAAAAAGGTCAGCGCCGGGCCAGGTCGGAAGGCCCACTCGCGGAAGGCACGTTTGGCCCACATCGCCATCTGTTCGCTAGAAAGATGAGGATAGTTCAGTACAGTCGAACGATCCATATCAAAATCTTCGTATTTGGTCATCTTGATCCAGCCGTTTTCCAGCGCCTCATAATAAAAGGGCGTGCCAGGATAAGGAACGGCAATATGGAACAAGGCCAGATCGAGCGGCAGGCTCTTGGCGAACTTGATGGTCTGCTGAATAGTTTCCTCGGTTTCGCCCGGCATACCGATAATAAAATAGCCCCAGTTCTTGATGCCAAACTTCTTGGAAGCCGCCAGCGCCTTGCGGGTTTTCTCCTCTTTGATGCCTTTACGCATTCGTTTGAGAACTTCTTCGCTGCCGCTTTCCAGACCCCAGCTAATCATCCAGCAGCCCGATTTGCCCATGAGTGCAAGCATCTCTTCATCAATGAAATCTACCCGGCTGTTGCAAGTCCAGCGAACTTTGATGTTTTTCTCGATAATCAGCTTGCAAAGCTCGATTACGTAGTCGCGTTTGACAGTAAACAGATCAGCGTAGAAGTGAATGTTGGGTATTCCCAGGCGCTTCAGTTCGAGAATCTCGTCCACCGTGCGCTGAGGGCTGTGACTGCGTACCGAGAAATCCCACATCACATGCTTGATACAAAAGCGGCAACCGGCAGAGCAACCCCGACTGGTCGTAATAAAACAGTACGGCCCTTTAATCATGGGGATGCGGTATTTGTTCAGAGGCAGCAGATGATAGAGCGGCATGGGCAAATCGTCCATGTTCTCCACGTTAGGACGGTCGGCGTTGTTAATAACTTTATTATCTTTGCGCCAGACCAACCCCTGGATATGACTAAAATCTTCTACCCCAGCATCCAGATTCTCAATTAGTTCCTTAAAAGTGATTTCTGGCTCAAACCGAATAATAAAATCGAGGGTCGGGTAGTCCTGCATAGTCTCTTTCCAGGCCGGAGTTACATGACTACCGATGGCAATCGTCTTTGTGCTATATTTGCGAGCCAGGAAAGTTACCCGCATGTCGTTAGTAAGTGTCGGGGCAGTTACATTGGTGACGAGATATTTAGGCTTCTTCTCCTCTAGCAACGTCTCAAACCTGTCCCAGGTCATATATTCGGCAATACAATCTACTATTTCGACCTTCTTCTCCGGGTAAATCATGGCGGCAAGGCCAGCTATTTCTACCTGCGGCCAAATCATCTTTTCTCTGGAACGACGACCGACCCGGTGAATATCGCGAATATAAACCTCTCCATCCGGGCTGGGTGGATTGACAAAAAGACAATCCAAATTAAAAGTGCGCGGCACTACGTCCGAAATACTTTTGTGTTCTAACGTGAGCGATATAGTTCTTCGCTGCGCGATGTGTGGCATATCTATTTATTCCTCCGTCTCTAACTATGCAAACTAAGCTCTCTAGGTTAGGCTCAGGATAACAAGGCAACGTGAACATTAAATGCACAAGCTTAAACAGACAGGTTAAACTTTATTCATGCTAATTTAGAAGTTTTTATTAATCAGGAATTTCGCTTGAAAGTGTCATGTTGAGCGCAGCGAAACATCTTTAGACCCTTCGCTTAGGCTCAGGGTGACACCGTAAGCGAAAGTCCTATTAAATAAGAAAAGAGCGAATAGCCACCCCTTTCTTATTAGCTAATAATCGTAACTTCCAGGTTCAACCTGAAATTTCTTCAAAATTTAGCCAAAGTAAACCGGGTCGCCGCCGACGCGACTGACCATCGTGCCTAGCTCCTGGTTAGCAATTTCCTGCGCCGCACACAGACCCATTTCCAGAGCGTGGTCGGTGTTAATATAACGGAAAAGACCCTGCCGCCCGCCAGTGATAAAGTTCTCATAACCACTCAGGTGATAGGCCAGTAAAGCCAGATTAGCTTCATAATTAAGGTCGTAGCTAGGGTAGGCGTGCGCTAAACGGTGAAAGAAGTGACCAATTACATCGTCGCGCTTGATTAGCCCGCTACTTACCAGCCCTTCGATAGTTTTCTCGTATAGCACATCTTCGGGCGTATTCCAGATTTCATCGCCCAAATCGCAGGTAATCTCAACTGTCAGACTGCCCTTCCCATCTGGGGCAGCTTCTTGCGAGAAATTTTTCATTTCCGAAATGCGGTTGAAAATCACATCCGGGTTCGGGAAATAAATCCAGTGGTCATCCGTAACCTGGGGCTTATTCAACTTCAGATAGACAAAAATCATCGCTCGAAACTTGAGACCCTTAGCTGCATTAATAACTTCTTCGGGCGGGGCGGGTTGCAGGCTGCGAACCAACAAACTAACCGGGATGGTCGAAACCAGATAATCGCAGGGCAATACATGGGTCTGACCATGCTGCTCGTAGACTACCTCGGTAATTCGTCCATCGCGCTGATGCACTTCAGTCATGCGGGCGTTAAGGTGAATCCGTCCGCCATTTTCTTCGGTGCGGGCCGCCAGTGCCTCAGAAATCGAACCAACTCCCCGGCGCGGATACCAAAAAAGGTCTTTGTACTCGGTATGATGAAAATTGTTATCGCCTTTGCGTAGCCCTAGTGTACGCAGGGTTAAATCCCACAAATCCACTACTGCCACCCGTTGTGCGGCCCAGCTGCTGGAAAGCTTACTGGGGTCACGACCCCAAACTTTAGCGGTGTATGGGCCAAAATAGATGTCATAAAGATGGCGACCAAACCGATTGACCACCCACGCCTCGAAATTATCGTCCGAAGGGGGCTTAATCTTGTTCCGGGCGACGGTGCAGGCAAAATCGGCAAAGCAGAGTGCTGCCACATGCAGGGGTAAAGTTTTTAGCAAGTTCCCGGCGTTGAGCGGGTAATCATACATTTTATCCCAGAAATAAACTCTGGTTTTGCGGTAGCGCTCTTCCAGTTCCTCGCCCAGCAGCTTTTTCACTTCCTGAATAATCATCGGGTTGGAGGAGTGGAAGCGATGTGGGCCAAAATCCCACAGATAGCCATCGTTACGCATGGTATGAGCCATTCCACCTACGTAAGGTTTTAGCTCAATTACGTCTGGTTGGTAGCCCTTCTCGGTCAACTTCCAGGCCGCACCCAACCCAGCCGGGCCAGCACCAAGCACTACCACTCGTCCATCTGCCATGTTTGTACCTCTTTTCTAAAGGGAACTTGTAACTCGAACCTGAAACAAAGACTAGCAAAGCCTTATGAATAATGAGCAGATGCTCTTGAATTTATTTGATTAAAGTTCGTTCATGCGCTAAATTTTTTAATTTAAAAGTAAAGCTAAAGATTGGCCCTGGACAAAATCTGTTTGTTATCAGCCTGAAAAACCACCGGCATACCAAGCTCTAACTCGGCGAGCTTTTCATCGTCCAACGGTTGCTCTTCTAAATTGCGGACTACTTTGGCGGGCGAGCCGACTGCAATACAATGGTCTGGCACGTCTTTGGTCACTACCGCGCCTGCTCCAATAATTGCCCCTTTGCCAATCCGCACCCCATCCAGCACAATACAGGCTGAACCCAGCCACGCCCCATCCCCAATCTCAATGCCTTTTGCACTCAGCCCCTGTTCCATAACCGGGCGGCTGGTATCGCCGTAGCGATGTTGTACTGCTAACACCTGCACTAGGGGCGCAAATAAGACCGAGTCGCCAATTATTACCCCACCCTGACCACGAATAATGCTAAATTCGCCAATAATACACTGCTTACCGATTTTGATACCGGCGTGGGGCAAATCCCGGAAGTTGTAAACGTGCAGTTCGGCGTGGTGCATCAAAAAAGTATTCTCGCCCACCTCAATTCCGCCGGGAGTGGCGTGCAAATAAACCCCATGGTCAACGTAGACACCTGTATGCAGGTGAATATTTTCGGTATAGCGCAGCCGTGCGCCTGCTTCAATCGCAACTGTACCTTCCAGCCGCATAATGCTACGGTATAGCAGGCTACGAAGGGCGATACCGGGCAAACTTGGTAACCAGCTTGCCAGCGATAACACTGTTTCTTGCTTGAGGTATTGCCCCAAGCCTGAAGCCTGGTTGCGAATATAGAAATCTAACTTCCCCATCAGTACGCTCCTGTGCCGCGCAGAACGGCGGGTAAGGTTTGAAACAAAATTCTTAAATCATTCCACAGGCTATAATTGCGGATGTAGTGCATATCCAGCCGCACCCGGTCATCGTAGGTCAGGTTAGAACGACCACTGATTTGCCATAGCCCGGTCAGACCAGGCTTCACCGTCACCAAATTGGATTGCCAGCGCCCAAACTTGACCATTTCTTCGTAAGTAATCATACGCGGCCCGACCAGGCTCATTTGCCCAAGCATTACGTTAAACAATTGCGGTAGTTCATCGAGGCTAGTGCGGCGTAAAAACTTACCGACACCAGTAATGCGCGGGTCATCCTTCAGTTTGCCAGTGCGCCGGAGTTCTTCTTGCAAATCGGGCCGGGCATCTAGTATTTCGTTACCATCAAGGCGCATGGTACGGAGCTTGAAGGCATCAAAAACCTGCCCACCTTGCCCGACAACCCGGCGACGGTATAGCGTTGGGCCGGGCGAGTCCAGCCTGACCAAAATACCCACCGCCAGCAGAATTGGTGAGAAGGCCACTAACGCCCCCGCCGAAATCAAAATATCCAGGCTACGTTTTAGTAAGGCATTTAGCCCGGTAATGCGTACCTTGCTGACTGTTACCAGGGGTAAGCCGTTAATTTCTTGGACTTCCAGCCCGGTAGTTAGAATTTCGTACAGGCTGGGCGAGAGACGAATTTCTACCTTGCTGGTAGTGAGGCTATGCACCACGTCAAACAGTTCCTCGGAGGAAAGGGCGGTGCTGGCAATTATTACTTCATCAATTTGCTGTTCTTCTACCACCTGGCGCACCTGATTGGGCAGCCCAAACCACTGACCAGACCAGCTTGAGGAGGAAGCATTGGGCAAGGCTTGGGGTTGCATCTCCGGGCGACCAGTTTCGGCGGGCGGATGATTTAGTGGGGAAAGGCGGGGTCTGGTGCGGCGTTCCCCTACAAAACCAACCAGTTCTATGCCAGGTTGATTACGGCCTTCGGTTAGCTGGCAGGCAACCTGATATGCTTCAGGATTAGCCCCAATGAGCAAAACACGGGTCAGGGCAATGCCATAGCGTCGCAGGCGATAAAGGACGCGGCGAACTATAAATCGGCTGGCTGCCAGCAACGCGATGCTGGTAATCCAGACCATTAACAACCATGCCCGCGAGATTATCAGTTTTTCATCCATGAAAAAGCTTAGAGCCAGGAGTACGATAATGGCAAAAGTACAGGCCGAAGTGATACGCCGATATTCGGCAGTGCCACCATGCAGCACCCGCAAATCATAAAGTCGGTAGGCAGCAAATACGCCCAGCCAGGGAGGTATTGTCCAGAAGACCAGTTCGGAATAAAAGCGCAAAACCGAGCCTTGTGGTACATAGAGAAACCCAAAAACCTCAAAGCGTAATAAATAAACCAGGGTAAAGATTGCCAGCAATACCAGAGCGTCTATCGTTACCAGCGCCCCTATTACTATTAGGCGCTGCCACTGTCGGGCATGTCTTCCCGACACATGATTAATCGGCTCGGTCAGGGGAAGTAGCGGTTCTTTGCGAATGTCATAAGATAGTGCCACGCTTTTAGTTCCTTTATTCTAGCTTTTAAAACTTGTACTAGCGATGCCGATCCCGACAAAAGTATTTTATTTAACTGGACTGGGTGCAAGGTCGAAGGTGTTCTGCTCTGACAGCAATACAGTCTTGGCAGTAGTATCCCAGATTCGCTCAAGTCGCTGGGCTGCTCCTTCCCAGGTATGTTGCTGTACCACAAAAGCCCGCCCTCTAGCGCCCATCTCGGCAGCTTTAGGCGGGTTTTGGAGTAGTTCAATAATCTGGCGGGCAAACTCCCCTGGTCGGCCCGGTTGAACCAGATTGAGTTGGTCTCGGTGTTGCACCCCGATAGCCCGGCTTATTTCGCCGGTAGCCACACCAGGAGTGGCACACGCCAGCGCTTCCAACACCTTGTTTTGAATACCTACGCTATAGAGCATCGGGGCGACGGCTACGCTGGCTGACCTTAAATACTTACCCAAATCCGGCACATAGCCCGTTACCTCTATTCCATGCTGGCCCGATTGCGCCATTAAGTCGCTGGGCGGACGGCTGCCAACAATCCAGAGGCGCGCCTGTGGCACACTCGCTCGAACCTGGGGCCAAATTTCCTTGACCAAATAACGAGCGGCGGCAGCATTGGCGTGGTAGCTCATCTTGCCGGAAAATACAACGGTATTTGGTTCGCGCTGCTCTTTGAGAGCAGGTGGTGAAAAATAATTAATATCAACCCCGTTAGCTACTACCTCTAGCGTGCCTTGTTCCAGCCCGGCTAATTTTTCCAGGGCCAGTGCATCTTCCTGACTGGTAGCACAGACCGCTTTAAAGAACCCTGCCGACAAGATTTTTTGCTCATAGCGTCGGGTATGGTTTAATTCCAGCAGGCTTAGCACCCGATTTTTGAGTGGCCCGTGTTTCAAAGTGCGCTCAACCAGCAGTGAAATAGAGTCCACCGCATCGTAAACCAGTGGTATTGCGAGGTCAGCCAGTGCTTCACCCATGTAAGCTGCCCGGAAATGTTCGATATGAACCAGCTCTATTCGATTGGCCTGTAACAGATGACGAGCTATTTTGACCAGGGCTGGACTATAACAATAACGGGCTTGCAGGGGCAGACGGCGAGGTAGGGCTATCAGACAATTGGCTAGAGTTTGTGAACGCGAACAGGGTACACTTATTACTTCCAGGTCGGGTATTTCGGTGCGTAGCCGGGCGGCATCAGCTTCTTCCTGCGAATTAAAGGTGGGAGTTAGCAAAGTGAGCTGATGCCGGGCGACCAGCGCTTTTAAAAGATAATAGGGCCGGGTGCGTAAGGCATTTGGCACATACGGCGTAATAAATAAAACACGCACAACTAACTCTCCTGCGAACAGCCATTTCCTGAAATGAAGCGTTATAAATATTCCAAACCTGGTGAAGTAATCAATTGAAGTATAGGCAGCCAGTCTGAAAAGGCAGTGAAATCAGCTTGACGAGTGATTAAACTTTTTTAAGTTGGGGAAGATTTAAATTCATACGTCTGAGCAGTTTACTATTATGTTAGTGGCACAATATCAGGTCGGGCCAGCGTATCTTTTAAGGTTTCGACTATTTCTTAAAGCCTGTCTAATACAGGAATTTCGCTGTGGTAGTGACGATTTCAATCGTTTTGACCTGGTGTTAGGGTCAAAACGATTGAAATCGTCACTACTTTTGAAGTGGCAAGCGAAAGTCCTGTAATAATTGGTTAATAAGGTCATTGTGAGGTACGAAGAATCTTGGTGTGACCTCAAACACCGCTTGCTCGGGTAAACCTGAGATTGTGCGTACCTCACAATGACCTTATTAGACGGGTTCTTAGCTAGCCTGAGCAACGGCGCGGGCAATTCGTTCGAGTTGTTCGTGGGTGAGGGCCGGATAAACTGGTAATGAAAGGACTTCCAGCGCAGCCTGTTCGGTCAAGGGTAGCTCATCACGATAGCCCATTTCCAGATAAACCGTCTGACGATGAATCGGTACGGGATAGTAGATGCCACAGCCAACCCCCTGCTCATTTAAACGATCTACCAGGCTATCGCGGTCTACTCCCGGCTTAACTCGCACAGTGTACTGGTGAAAGACATGGGTACAATCTTCGCGCACGGTAGGGGTCAGCACGCCCGCCCCTAGCTCAGTCAAACGCCGGGTTAGATAGTGGGCATTGGCCTGGCGCTGCTGATTCCAGGCCACTAATCGTCGCAGTTGCACGCGACCAATCGCCGCATGAAGATTAGTCATACGGAAGTTATAGCCAAGCACATCATGATAATAACGCCGTCGCATTCCATGCGCCCGCAGAATTGCCGCACGGTCGGCGATTTGGGGGTCGTTAGTGGTTAACATACCACCCTCGCCACTAGTCATATTTTTGGTAGGGTAGAAACTAAAACAGCCTGTTCCAAAACTACCCACTGACTGGTCCTGAAATTCGGCCAGGTGCGATTGACAGGCATCTTCGATTATGACTAACCCATGGCGCTGGGCGATGTCCTTCAAAGCATCCATCGGGGCGGGTTGACCGAAAAGGTGTACCGGCATAATTGCTTTAGTACGCGGCGTTATGGCTGCTTCTACCAGGGCCGGGTTCAAATTAAAAGTAGCTGGCTCAATATCTACAAAAACTGGTCGCGCTCCGCTATAAAGGATCGAGTTAGCCGTAGCGATAAAGCTAAAGGAAGCAGTAATAACCTCGTCCCCTTCTCCAATACCGTGCGCTAAGAGGGCCAGATGTAAGGCAGTAGTGCCACTTGATACTGCGACGGCACAAGCTACACCACAAGCTGCCGCAAATTCAACTTCAAAACGGGCCACTTCTTCGCCTTGAGCCAGTTGACCCGATGCCATAACCGCCAAAACTGCCTCGCGTTCCTCCAGGCCAATTTCAGGTCGGGCAATTGGTATTGTCGGTAGAGATGTAAAAGTTGTCATATCATTTTCACCTTACAGCAAGTTACCAAAAAATTAGCGCATTGTGATAGAAGCCTAACTAAAAATATAGCTTTCCCGACAAACTGGACAATCCCAACTAACTTTGCGGGGATTTAGTTGCAAAGGGCGACCACAGCGGCAAACGTAGCCGCGCAGTTGAGCAGGATTACCCACAGCCAGCATCTGATCGGGGACATCTCGCGTCACTACTGCCCCGGCAGCGATCATGGCAAAAGCCCCAATTCGCAGACCAGGCAAAATCAGCGCTCTAGCCCCAATCGAAGCGCCATAGCGCACCAGGGTACATTCGATTGACCAATCTTCCTCACTCTTGAGCCGACCATCGCTTGTAATGGCACGCGGGTAGCGGTCATTGGTAAAACAAACGTGTGGCCCGATAAAGACCCCACTTTCGATCATTACCCCCCGAAAAACCGAAACTCCATTTTGAATCTTGACGCACTCGCCGATACTCACATCCTGGTCAATATAAACCCCTTTGCCGATAATACACTGTTTACCTAACACCGCTCGCTCCCGAATCTGCGCCTGGTGCCAGATACGGCTACCTGGCCCAATTTGAGCTTGTGGCGAAACTTCCGCCGTCGGATGAATGTAGGTTGTCAATTCAAACCCTTCTGGCAAGACCAGCGCTGTCGGAGTTGTGACAGTATTGTAAGGTAGTTCGGACGTGGCAGTCGCTTGTGCTTCGTTAGTTTCTTTCATCACCTGTCTGGCTCTCCCTTTGCGAGTACGTATTACTGAGGCAGTCATCGCCCCTCTCCTCTCCCTGATTAAATTTAAGCCGGACGGCTTTTGAGCAGTTGTGAATAAATTTGATCCAGAGGCTGGTAGGCCCGCCGGAAATCATAAAGAGCTACTGCCAGCGCTCGCCCTGCCTGGGCCAAATCTCGGCCTGGCCCGGTCAGGTCTAACAGTTGCAAACACGCTTCAGCAAAAGCGGGCGGCGTATCAGCCAAAAGAGCAGTTTTATTATGTTCGAGTTGAATACCTTCTGCACCTACGGTGGTAGATACAATCGGCAAACCTAATGCCAGGGCATCCAGTATTTTAACTCGCATACCGCCGCCCGATAATAGTGGTACAACCAGGCCAGCGCTGGCCTGTAATAGCGGGCTTAGGTCTTTCACATAGCCGCTAACATGAATATTGGGATTAGTAGCGGCCAGATTATAAATAGATGCAGGCGGGTTCGCCCCTATAATGGTGTAAGTAGCTTTGGGCTGTTGACGTTGGATAAGCGGAAATATTTTCTCCCCGAACCAGAGCGCCGCCTCAACATTGGGTGGATAAAACATGGTTCCCAGGCTGACCAGATTGAGCGAGCCTGGCGCAAGTTGCAGTGGTTGAGTCTCCTCCGTATCTACCCCAATCGGGACAAGTTGGCAAGGTAAACCCAGCGCCGCTGCATCCTCGGCACTGACCGCTAACACCGAGTCGAAGCGGCGACAAATTTTTGGCTCGTAGCGCCTTAGTTTAAAGGTTTCTAATTCCAACAAAAGGCGTTTGAAGGGGTTTTTTTTAAAAGGCTCCCCGTGCCGTAAACGGTCGGTAATAGTCCAGACCGCGTTGTGCTGGTCGAGCAAGCGGGCTGGAATAGCTAGAGCCAGGGCATATTGGGCCATATTTAATTGATCGGCATGGACTGCATCAAAATGCTTGATTTGAACGAGTTCACTTAACAATTGAGTCATTTCGACCGATTGATCACGCACCATCAAAAACGGTTGGATTGAAATTAAACTCCGCAACAGGGCCAGGCCATCCCGCAGGCGTGAACGAGGTAGCGGTATGGTATGAATTTGCTGACAATATTCCAGCAAAGCCAGGGCATGTTCCGGGCTATTATAGGGCCGTACAAAAGAGACCAGCGTAATTGAAAAAGAGCGTGATAAATACTTTATCAAGTTGAACGTTTTTATTTTAGGGCCAGCATCGGGCGGAAAAGGCAAAACCTGGGTCAGTAATAGCAATTGAGGTTTGCTATTTTTCTCAAAAGCCCCATAGTGTTGCATATTTCCAGAGTTAGTAACTCTACTATTCAAAAGTGAGTTTATCGGGTTATGCTGAATAGTCATAGTAAAATATGCTCACCTGTCAAAATGTGTTCGACGGCTTCAAGCAAATTGGGTTTAATCAAAAACCGAGTGCTATCTTTCCTGTCAAGCGGGTCTTTTTGGTGCTGCCATTGCTTTAAAGCTTCCTGACCTCGCCCGGTTAGTACTAAAATTGGTTTGCACCCAGCAGTATGACCAGCTTCAATATCGGTCAGATAATCGCCAATAAGCCAGCTTTGGGAAAGTTCGATATTGAATTGAGTAGCCGCCTGATAAATAAGTCCTGGGCGCGGCTTGCGACATAAACAACCGATTTCAGAGCGGTGGGGACAGTGAAAAACTGCTTCTATTTTGCCGCCCTCCTCCCGAACCTGGGCCATCATTTGCTGGTGTATTTGGGTTAGAGCTTCATTGCTCAACAAGCCTCGGTCTATCACGGCCTGATTTGTCACCACAATAACTTGATAACCCGCTTCATACAGCCAGCGCAAGGCTTTGATTGCACCATCCTCAAACTGAAAGTCTTGCCAGGACAAAACATGGTCAGCCCGGTTACGATTAATTACTCCATCCCGATCCACAAAAACAGTGGGGTGTTGGTTAAGCAAGCCTGAATTTAACGTACCCTGATTGAAAAGACCAGCCGGGATTGGGGGGCGATTTGAGCGCTCAACCATTGTCATATACTTACCTTAATCTTTCCAAATGAACCGAACCAGAAATTATTTAATCGCCCACTACCTTTAGCAACTTGGACGAACGCTCTTGTAAAGTGTAGCGCAAGGTGGTGCAAATAGTATGTTCCAGAATTAAATGGACATCCTCTACTTGCTCAATGGTAGCGGCGGGTATTACCAGACAGTAATGCACCAGACTCTGGAGCTTGCCGCCGTTAAAGCCGGCCAACCCGACTGTGACCATGCCCAGTTGTTTCGCCGTTTCCACCGCATTTAAAACATTGGAAGAATTACCGCTTCCACTAATCGCAATCAACAAATCGCCCGGTCGCCCCAGACCCTCAAGCTGCCCGCTAAAGCAGTTCTCGTAGCTGGTATCGTTAGACCAGGCCGTTAACTGGGGCAAGCTATCGGTCAGAGCAATCGCCCGGAACGAAGGAAACCCGGCTACCCGTGCGCCTTTTGCCAAATCACAGGCCATGTGGCTGGCGGTGGAGGCACTGCCGCCATTGCCGCAGATAAAAATCAGCTTGCCATTTAAGCCAGCCTCCATAAGTAACTCGATTATCTCGGTTACTTCGCTAGAAGAAACACTATTCAGAGCAAGCTGCAATTCGCTCAAGTAGTGGTCTACGTGCTGCCGAGACTGAATTTGAAAGGTTGAGCTTGATTTTGATAAGAAATCATTTTTTGCAGGATAAACTATCATTGCTACCACCTTAACTCCAACACATATTTAGTGTGTGATTAAACATTAAAAGCCAGAAAAGCTATGAAGTTAAACTTAGCTCTTGATATAGCAGGTTGTATCTTTGGCGGATGAGTATCCATAACTGCGAATGAAAGTAGTGTATAAATTTACAGTGAGAGCCTAATGAATAGCTCAAAAAAACCAGTGAAACTTTTTTCAGCCTGGACTACCGCCAAAAAGCAACAGTGTTAGCCAGTCCGACTTCAAGTGAAAACCGGGGTCGCCAGCCTAGCTGCTGATGCGCTTTGGTACAATCGAAATAAGCCTGATAAATATCGCCAGGCCGTTTAGGAGCGTAGGTTACGGCTACTTCCCGTCCAATTATCTCGCACAAGCGCTGGTATAATTCATTAACCGAAGTACCTTTCCCATTCGCCAGGCAAAAAATCTCGTTGTCGCCTTCTGTCAGGGCCAATAAGTTCGCCTGAGCAACATCGCTAACATACAGATAATCCTTCTCCTGTTTTCCATCCCAGTCTATGCGTATGGGTCGGCCTTCCAAAATACGTTTGGCAAAAATGGCAATTACGCCCGCTTCGCCGTTAGGGTCCTGGCGTGGGCCATAAATATTACCATAGCGAAAGATAGTATAAGCCAGCCCCTTTTCAACTTGATAATAGCGCAG
Source organism: Chloroflexia bacterium (assembly GCA_038209275.1). Lineage (GTDB taxonomy): Bacteria > Chloroflexota > Chloroflexia > Chloroheliales > Chloroheliaceae > L227-5C. The sequence goes on from JBBQXW010000001.1 coordinate 56,214, forward strand.
GTAATGTTCGAATGCCATTTTGGTAATTCCATAGGGCGACTCTGGTTGCTGATGTGAGAGTTCATTCATCGGCAGCATTTTCGGTGTACCATAAGTTGCGCCGCTGCTGGCAAAGATAATTTTGCGTGTACCTACTTGCACACAGGCTTGTAATAGGTTTAGCATTCCACTGATATTGACCTCTGCATCCAAAATCGGCTTATCGGTAGAGATTTTGACCGAGTGTTGGGCCGCATGTAAATTCACCACCTCTGGGCGCTCAGTCAGTATCAACCGCGCCGCTTCGGGGCTGCGAATATCCAGGTTGTAAAAGCGGGCTGCCGGGTTAAGATTTTCACGACGACCGCCGCCTTCTTCCCATAAATTATCTATCACAACAACTTCGTGTCCTGCTTCAACATAAGCATCTACAATGTGTGAAGCAATAAATCCTGCGCCCCCGGTTACAATTATTTTCATTTGTTTATCCTCTAACTAAATTAAAATTGTATATCTACTATAGAATTTTGCTACAAACAAAATTATTTACAACTTGTTAATGTTGATATGTTTAAATACCTTTATGACCTTTATATCTACAAAACTGAAAACACACCATCGAAAATCAAGCCTACAAAATATCTTTATAGGCCAAGATTAACAGACTTTTATTAAAAAACTCCGAATTTGAGTTAGCTAGAGATTAACAAACCTTTAGAATAGCCAAACTTTAATTAACTTTTAGGCAATATTAAAAACTCGTAATGAGAACCTATTGACAATAGTAGAAATCTCACCTAGAATTAACTATAATGTATCTTAGCTATAAAGTACTATACGTTGGGTTTACCAGACATTACCTGAAGGCAAGTATATTTATTTGATTTAACTACCAGATAACATTCACAATAAAAACCTATACAATAGATGGTGTACAAATTCGCTGTTGCTAAAAACTACCTACTAGATATTGTACCTTACCTCTATTGTGAATGTTATCTACCGTACAATTTACTAATCTAAAGATTACTGTTTAAATTCTTACGGCTACTATAAGGTAAAAACTTATTCGAACTTTGAATTTTTGCACTCAGTACACCAAATCATAAGTCTTGTTACAATATAGCGGTCTTTCAAGCTTAAAAAACCAAGTTCTAAGTGTAAAGATTTATGATTTGGTGTACTCAGAGCAGTAAATAATGTAGTTATTTCAAAAGCGCGTCCGCGTCAAGGTTATGACAATCTTTAACAGAGAAAATATTGGCTTTACTGTTTTAATATTCTTCCTCAATTGAAAATTGCCTGGTTATTCACACGTATAATGGTAACAATATATAGTCTAATAGTATTATAGATAGTTAATTAAAAATCGCACAAAGTGTACACCTGATTGCTTACTAGAGACTCTAAACTTACTCGACAAAGCTTTATGTTTAAACTTCAGGGCTAAGAAGTTTACAAAGCTGGTTCTTTAAGCCCAGATCTATAGTGCAAAGTTCTTCATAAAATTTAATATTTTAATTATTCACCCTGAACCAGTTAAATATTGTTAGTTTATAGCTTTATCTAGAAGTAAGCTTATAGTTGCAAGTTAAATTGTTAATAATTTAACTTTGGCTGGCTGTCGACTTTTTATGTGCAAAATTCAAAGAATAGATAGGTTCAGCGCTTTAGGTTGGTACTGAGCTTAAGAAGTGAAGTAAAAATTTATTTATGAATATACTAATTGTGGAAGATGAGCCAATGTCGCGCAAGATGTTGGGGTTTTTGTTAGAAGGTGAGGGGTTTAAAGTTTTAACAGCCGAAAGTATCCGAGCGGCCCGCGCTATTCTCGCACGAGATACCCCCTGGCTGATTCTACTTGATGTAGGTTTACCAGACGGCGATGGTTTTACTTTCTGTCGTCAGCTCGCCGAAGAAGAGCCAAACATTCCGATTATTTTGCTTACCTCGCGTGCCACGCCCACCGATAAACTGACCGGCTTTCGCTATGGTGCGGATGACTATGTAGTAAAGCCTTATGACCACAGCGAATTATTAGAGCGGATTAAGGCAGTTATAAGGCGCACCAGCCGGATGCAACCGCATTTGGTGCAGGAGCAACTCCGGGTAGGAGATTTGGAGCTAAACGTGAGCGAACTCAAAGTAAAAGTAGGAAGTCGCAAACTAATTCAACTTACTCCTACTGAGATGAAAATTTTGAGTTGTCTTATGATCAACGCGGGCAAAGTGTTACATCGCTCCCGGATTGCTGAGGTTGCATTAGGATACGATTATGAGAGTGCCAGCAATGTTGTAGACGTTTATATCCGACGATTACGCAAGAAGCTGGAAACGAATCCAACACAACCTAAATATATTGAAACGGTAGTGGGTAGTGGTTATCGAATATGTAAGCCCTGAAGTGGACAGGTACAGGTAATAGTGTCAGGAGGTATAGTTGAGCAATGTTTAACTTATTTACCAGGCCAACAAAAGATGTCGCAATAACTCCCCTTAAACCTTTTTCGACGGTTACATTAGAGATCGCTTCGGCGCAATCTAATGTGGATATGGTAGCTCAGTTGCAGTGCAAGATTGCTCAACTCCAGGAGCAAGTAGATTTCTTAACTAGAAAACAACAGCAACTAACCTATCTATATCAGCAGGTAGATGTTGAGCGCAACCAACTCTACCAGTTTATTGCTACAATAGCGCACGAACTGCGTAATCCTCTTAATGTAGCAAAAGGATTTAACAGTTTTTTGCTGCAAGGAAAAGCGGGAGCGCTTTCGTTCAAGCAGGAAGATTTTGTGGCTTCGGTGGCTACTAGCCTCGAACAAATCCACATGCTAACCGAAGACCTGCTTTGTTATAATCAGATTAAAGCGGGTCAGTTAGACCTTGAATTGGAGTTAATTGAACTCAAGGAACTGGTCACAGAGAGTATACGGCAGTTTAGCCTGGTAGCCGAAGCTGCTCAATTAGAATTAAATTTGGTGGATTTGACTGGAACAGCCTGTTATGTTAGAGGAGATGCCATGCGACTCCGGCAGTGCTTCTACAATTTGCTCAACAACGCTATTAAATTTTCTCCAGCAGGTCGGCAAATAACAGTGACTATTGAGCTATTTGAAGATAGCTATCGGGTAGGGATAACAGACCAGGGGCCGGGGATTAGTAGCGAAAATCTAAAGTCGATTTTTCAGCGCTTTTATCAGGTAAAAGATAAGCAGGGTAATCACCGCACCGGGTATGGCCTGGGATTAAGCATTAGTGCGGAGCTAGTAAAGCGTCATAATGGACAAATTGGGGTAGAGAGTAGTGTTGGAAAGGGCAGCTGTTTCTGGATCACGCTCCCTCAAGCTATGGAACTAGCTCAACCCTATCAGGAAAACCTGAACTAGAAAAGGATTAGGTTTTTATGCTTATCGCTCGTGCGCCTGTTCGCATCAGCTTTGCTGGTGGTGGTACTGATATGCCTAGCTACTACGAACAGTACGGCGGCCTGGTAATCAGCACCAGTATTAACAAATATTTCTACGCTTTAATTAATGACCTGGGCATTGGCGAAACTCAAATTATTTCGGCGGATTACCAATCCATTTTTTCGACCGACGAAGTTAAGATAAGCCATGATTTGGTCTGGGATGGGGATTTGGCTTTACCAAAAGCTATATTAGCTCATTTCGGCGCTTCGCCCGGTGAGAATATTTTCATCTCGTGCGAAGTACCGCCTGGCACGGGTCTGGGAAGTAGCAGTGCGGTGGCAGTAGGCTTAATCACCGGGCTGGCATGGCAGCGTGGGCTGAAGTTGAGTAAAATGGAAATTGCAGAACTGGCCTGCAAAATCGAAATTGAAATTCTAAAGATGCCAATCGGCAAGCAAGACCAGTATGCTTCAGCCCTGGGCGGTATTAACCAGCTAGAGTTTGGGCCGGAAGGAGTAAAGTATACTCCTATCAAGCTAAGTGAAGCGGGCCGCAAAGCTTTACAGTCTCGCTTAATGCTCTTTTTCACAGGAGTTTCACGCCAGTCTACCACAATTTTGCGTGAACAAAAAGCCTCGATCACCCGCGATGACCGCGCTGTGCTAGAGAATTTGCATTATCTTAAAGAATTAGCGCTAGTAATGCGGCGCACTTTTGAGCTAGAAGATTTTAGCCAATTCGGGAGTATGCTGGACGAAAGCTGGCAACGCAAAAAGCAGCTTTCGGCTAACATTGCCAACCGTTCGATTGACACAATCTACCAGGCTGCCCGTCAAGCCGGGGCAGAAGGCGGGAAAATAACCGGGGCGGGCGGTGGCGGTTTTTTGCTACTGTGTTGTCCGCCCGAAAAGCAAGCCACTGTAACAAAAGTAATGCAATCGCACGGCCTTAAAAAGCTAAACTTTCAGTTTGAAGAACACGGCGCACATGTGCTAAGGCCCGAAATGCTCTCGCCCAATACATAATTTGAACTTTTAGAATTTCTTTTAATAAAGCAGTAGCGCTTCGATAGATCGAAGCGCTACTGCTTTATTAAAGTGCCGGATTTAGGCTCGACTTTGAACCAGCTTCTTAAGTTGTCCAAAATCGCCGAAAATCCGACCAGCTAAACCAACTTCGCAAAGGTTGCGGCTGGGAATAAAACTGAAAAATCCGTCTGATCTGAAAGATGAAGAGTTTTGTCAATACTGCCAGACTAACCATTAATTTAAGAAGCAAAGCCAGCACTGGGCCATAATGTTTTCTGAAGAGAAGAACTTTACTTTGCTGAAGTTGCCAGGCCATTTTTGACCAGTTCTTTTGACTGCTCTGTCCACCTAAATGGATAATATTAACTTCTGCCAGATAATAGACCAGCCATCCGGCCTGGTAAAGGCGTAGACTCAGGTCATTTTCTTCACCATACATGAAAAATCTTTCATCTAGCCCACCAATTTCGCGCAAGGCGCTTGATCTGCTAAACATAAAAGCGCCCTGAATAGTTTGGACTATTTTGCTTTTCTGGCTTTGCGCCTGATTATAACTGGGATAATGGGGATTAAGTAAGCGTCGCCCTAAACCCGTCAAGATCAGAAATTCGCTCCCTAAATTCAAGTAATTGGCAAATGAGCCTTGAAAACTTCCATCAACATTCAAAATCTGGATGCCACATAAACCTACTTTAGGATGAGCATTCATAAATTCGATAATTTGGACTAAACTGCCGGGTTGAACGATTACATCGCTATTGAGCAATAAACTATAGCGACCCTGAGCAATTTTCAAAGCCTGATTGTTAGCCGGGCCAAAGCCTCGATTTTCCTGATTGGCGATTAAATGAATTGTCGGATAAGCCTCAACCAGTGCTAAAGCACTACCATCACTAGAGGCATTGTCAACTACTATTATTTCGACTGAATAAGGCTGAGGAAGGTTAGCGTAAACCGAAGCAATAGTTTCAAGTAATAGTTCTTTAGTATTCCAGTTAATAATAATAATAGAAAGGTCAATTGCGGACGAGTTCATTTTTTTAATTTCCGATCCAGATATTAAACTTTTAGAAATATTTGCCTATTGTTTATTCATTCCTGATTTTGAACGTCAGAGTTTTAGAGCAAGCCCAGTACGCTCAGTTTAGTATAGGAGCTTGCTTTGAAAAAAGTGTGAAGGCGGCAGGAGATTGCATTAAAGCCCTTAAATCTCAAAGCTGTTTCTTGATAGGACTTTCGCTTTGACTTGTGATGCTGAGCTGGCGAAAAATCTTAGATGCTTGGTATCTCAGCATGACAAGCGACAGTCCTACTTGAAACAGAAGTTCGTGGTTTGTGCAGTTTATTTTCATGTATTATTCATCTTAGCGTTTTATAATGCCTGATAAAAGCTGGTTAGAATTTATTTTATAATGCCCTCGATTTGATATAAGGCAACAGGGAAGCGGATGAAACGCAAAACTCAGTTGAAATGCTTGAGCGGGCTTTGGCTGGTTATAGGGTTGGTGATTTTTGCGTTAAGGCTACCTGCACCCGCGTTTTCAACTTCAAATTTACCTGCTCATACCGTTGTTAGCACTGGTTTAGCTGAAAATTATAGTTTCGCCAGCCTTGCAAATTTCTCGGCTAATCAACAACCCTGGCTACATATAAACGGCTTGTGTGGGCTTGCGCTGGAAGGCGCGGTGTTTGGTCTAGCCAATTCAGGTTGTGGTGGGACTGGAACTTCCTTTGACGCTTTGCAGATATACTCGCCAGTGGTGATTAAAGACATTGCCAGCGCTGCCACCCCCTGTGGCCTTATTGCGGTTGGTGCTATCTGCTATCGTCTGTGGTATGTTGGCGAAGATAGCAACAGTGTATCGCGGATTGGTTATGCCGTTTCGCCAGATGGTAATAATTGGACACGAGTGATGGGTATGGGTACGGGTGGTGGTGTATTGGACGTTGGCGCGGTTGGTCGCTTCGATAGCGATAGTATTTCGTACTTCAGCATTGTGAAGGATGGCCTAACCTTCAAGATGTGGTACAGCGGTTACGACCAGAACAAAGGCAACGGTTTCACGGCGGGAATTGGTTATGCCACATCTACCGACGGCCTAAATTGGATACGTTTAAGCGGGCCACTGGCTGGTGGAGCAGTGTATGGCAAATCCGGCATTCCTGGCGCATTTGATCAGGACGAAGCCTACGTGCCGTTCGTTATTAAAGATCAGGCCACCGTACAGTCACCTTGTAGCGGGGTAGCAGCAGGAGCAACTTGTTATCGCATGTGGTACGAAGGAGCATCAAATAACGGCGGATACTCATTTTTTATAGGTTACGCGACATCGGGTGATGGAATCAACTGGACACGAGTCATCGGTAGTGCCAATGGAGGAGCAATTTTAGGCAAGGGGCCGACGGGCAGCTTTGATGAGAATCAGGTGGGCATACCAGTAGTAGTCAAAGACGGGGCATTATATCGAATGTGGTATGAGGCTACAGATTACAATGGAAACTTTACCATCGGGCATGTTGTATCGGTAGACGGCTTAAACTGGGTCAGACCTACGCCAAATCTGCCAGTTTATCAGGGGAGCGATGACCCCGCTACGCTAAGCCCAAAGAATGTCTGGAGCCATTGGGTGATTAAAGATGGCCCAATTTACCGAATGTGGTACACCGTTAGCACTAAACCAATATCAGGCCGTTTTGGTTATGCCACGCTTACACCAGGTATTTCCTTTAGCTCGAATCCAGCCGTGACAATCAGTGGCAACGCTTATAAACTCAACTTCACTACAAGTACGCCTATTCCAGCGGGCGGGAGTGTGCTATTGCTATTGCCGCCCGAAATTCCTTTGGGCGAAGTTAGTGGCCTTTCATTAGGTGGCTTTGAGGCGAGTGCAATACTGAGCGCTAACCCAACCGCCGTGAGCGATGCTCCGGCAACCAATGTTGCACGCGGTGCGCTGGTCATTCGTCTATTAACGTTAGAGGCGGCGGGTCAAAAGACGGTCAATTTTACCCTGGCGCAGCCCCCCGCCAGTACCTCATCTTTGCTTATTCAGACTTTTAATGACCGGGAAGTATTGGAATGGGGTCTGGTAAATCTTGCCCGGACTACCAATCCCTGCTTGACCGTGAACACGGCCACTGATACTGGCAGTGGAGTCTGCGGCACTCTTTCTGGCGCTATCAACGCCGCGAATAGCGCGAGTGGCGGCGGGTCGGTAGTCATCAGCTTGCAAAATATAACCACAATTACACTCACAAGTAACCTGCCGCCAATTAACAATGTCAATAATTTGCGAGTGGTGTTGGATGGCAACTGTACTCTGAAGCAAAGCGGCCCTGGCACGCCTAACCTGACTATCATCAAAGACAGTGGCGGGACAGCAACCAACGGCCTGACGCTAGGCAACCAGGTAAGTCTACGCGGATTGAAAATTGTAGGCTTTAATAACGGCTTCGCGCTGGACATTCAGGGCAGCAACAACGAGGTCACATGTAGCCACCTGGGACGGGCCAGTAGCAGCGACCCGACCAGCTATGCTAACGGAGGTGGTATGCAATTGGGTACGACTGGCTTACCGGGGGTTAGCGCTAATAACAATCAGCTTGGCGGTTTTACAAACCCGCAAACAGGTACGACCAGTCAGGACAATAGCAGTGGCAATTTGATTAGCGGTAATAGCGGCCTGGCTATCCTTGTAAACAAGGGAGTAGACAACTATATCTATAACAGCTGGATTGGTCTGGCAATTGATGGCAATAACATTATCAAGAACGGTAGCGGGGTTAGAGTCAATCCGGGCGGACAATTAATCTGGCGCTATGCCAACCGAGTTCGTTAAGTTGCGGAATTCGCCGCCCTATTTTTTAGCCACAGTCGAACAATATCAGGTTGAATTGAGGTTTCATGCGGAGCAAAACGGTATTTTCAACAAATATATGGAAGTTAAGCCTTTTAGCCAATTTTGCCTGGTTCTTTTTAGGAGTAGGGATACCCTCAGCTACGCCTCAAAAATCAGCTGAGGATTTGCATAGCGCAACTGGCAAGGTTAATACTGTTGCCTCTTTACCAATATTAGTAGTTTACAATAGTGCTTATCCTAACAATAAATTTGGGCGCTTTCTTGGTGAGATAATGAAAGCCGAAGGTTTTCATTACTATGCTACTGAGGAAGTAGCCAACCTGACACCGCCTCTATTAGCAAATTACGATAGTATAGTATTGGCTGAAACCAGTCTCACGCCAACCCAAGCCGCCATGTTAAGCCAATATGTATTTGGCGGGGGCAACCTGATTGCTATGAGACCTGATCCACAATTATCCTCGACTATGGGCCTGGGACTGGCAAATGGGGTACTGGTTGATGGCTATATCGCTATTCAAACTAATAGCCCTTATGGGCAGGGCTTTCCATCAGATAGTCTACAACTACACACCAATGCAGACCTATATTCTAACAATACCGCGCAGATACTAGCATTACTATATAGTAATGCTAGTATTGCGACTGGCTACCCGGCAATTACGCTAAACCAGTATGGAAATGGCAAAGCTGTTGCTTTTACCTATGATTTGGCTTCCAGCGTGGTTTATCTGCGCCAGGGCAATTCTAATCAGGTTGATGTAGATGCCGATGGGGACGGTGTAGTCCGAATTATGGATATATACTACAACTGGATTAATTTGGACAAAATGCCCTTGCCCCAGGCTGACCTTCAACAACGATTTTTTGCTCGCCTGTTGGAAAAACTTAATGCAACTAAAAAACCATTACCGCGCTTGTGGTATTTTCCCAATGCTAAAAATACGGCGCTAGTACTTACGAGCGATGCTCACGGCAACCCGGATAGTTATTATGCCAATCTCATTACCGGGTTAAATGTCCACAATGCTACCACCACTTTCTACTTAGCACAGGCCAGTCAGCCCTCTGCTGCCAACGTGATTAACTGGAAGACACAAGGCTTTACTTTCAGTACTCATCCTTATGAAGAAACCAACTCGCTCAGTGTGGGCTATGATAATGTGGATGCCTGGTTTAACACTATCCATGGCCCACGTACAACCAGGACAGTTCGGATACACCGGGTAAAATGGCAAGGTTGGACGGATGCGGCTGTAATAGGAGCCTCGCGAGGTTATTTGATGGATTACACGCCTTACCGTTATGGTAGCTGGCTTAAAAAAGCTGATAATAGTTGGGCACGAGGTTATATGACGGGTAGCGGGTTGCCCATGAAATATATTAATATTAGCGGTCAGATAATTGATTATTTTGGGCAGTACACCGAGATTGTAGATGAACAAATTGCTTATGGACCAGAAGGATTGAATGATGCAGAAGCTTATTTAGTCACCCAACAGGCAATTGATGCCAGTGAGAATGGCAATTATCAGGCAGTGGTTTTTCAAATGCACGTTGATAATAATGGTTTATTTCAGTGGCAGGGCAATGCCATTGGTTATGCGCGGGGTTTGAGCGTACCTGTCTTAAATGGAGAAAGCTGGTTGAATTTTGTTGAAGCGCGTTATAATAGCTCGATAGATAAATTTAGTTGGAATGGAACGCAACTTAATTTTACCGTAAATATTCCTGCAACCCAGACGGGTCAGACTATTATGTTACCATTACGGTCTGGTACAACCAATTTGACAAACATTACAGTCAACACTACTCCGGCAGCTTATACGGTCAAAACCGTAAATGGCGAACAATATGCCTTTATTATTTTACCAGCAGGAAGTTCTAATGTCAGTGTAACTTATCCATACAATAAAGATTGTGATCCGCTGTTTATTAATAATGCTTCAGATAGTATACCAGGCGGAGAATGTGATATTACTATACGCAAAGCTTTAGATAGTGCGGCAATAAATGGTGGTACAGTTCGGCTAAATAAGGATAAATTAACTACTAACCCCGTAGTCATTAATCTTAATTCGCCTTTAGTAATTGCAGCCAATGTAAAAATTGATGGCGAGTGTTCCACTAATAGATCAGGACTCAGGCTAAACGCAAATTTCCCCGAAGCTCTTCAACTGGTAGGGCATAACTTTATTAAAGGTGTGGCTCTTTATTCAAACTCCAGTAGCGCCATAAAAATATCTAGCTCTAACAATACTTTTAACTGTACTTATATTAGAGTTTACAAACCATAGCCATAAATTAGCCCGACAAGGGAAACCCAACAAACCGGGCGGTAAGGGGTCACTTAACGAAACCGGGAAAATGTGGTTCATCCGCAAAGTGTAGTGTTTAGAGGCCGCAGCACCCCTGGGTGTTCTTAGACAGCCCGTGACCGGGCCTCCGTTGAGAATTTTAAGCATTATTAAACTGCTTAAATATTTAATTACTAATTATATTCTTGAGAACTATATATTATATAATTTATTATAAATATTACTTGTGTAATATGAAGATTATAAGCCTGATTATTCTCTAAAATGTTGGTAAAATCGGCGACCCTGCCACTTTTCCCTTAAATTGGCCGCCCTAATTCTACCCGCCTCTCACCACAGGCAGGCTTTTTTCGGCCCTGATGCGGTTTACTCTCGATCCTCGACCCTGGAAACCGTTCAAAACCGGGGGCTGGTGCCCAGATGAGAACGAATATTCACCAACTGAAAAAGCCCTTTTTTTGCAAAACAGCAGGGTCTTATTAGACCGGGGTTTTGCCCTATAATGGGTGTTATAGGGCATAATTTTTAT
>JBBQXW010000002.1:0-60278 GCA_038209275.1 Chloroflexia bacterium
GTCCTCAATTGGCGCTAAATAAAGGCTGGCTTCCGGCGCAAGGCTATGCACCAGTTCGGCAACTGCTACCCCGTGCGGTTCGTTGCCTTCGCTGTTGCCCAGAATGAAAGAGCGGAAAGTTACCTGCGTTGCCGACGGCAAACTACTACCCAATCCGGTCCGGTAGCCCTTGAAGCCGCCGTCTATAATCCCGACTTTAATGCCGCGCCCGTTGAAGCCCGCCGTCTGCCACTTGTCCGCCCCGATAATCGCGACTCCTTCGTTGGGGAGGCTGGCGAAGGTAGCGGGGAAATTGAGGGCGCAGTCCCCTCCTACAGAATTAGGGGAGGTTAGTCCGGCCCAATCCAGGGCGGGACGCAATAGCACCTTAAGCTCGCGTACTTCGCTAAGAGCCGCCAGTTCGGTCAGGAAATCGCGCTTTTCGGTATTGTTGCTTACGTAGCTGGTCAATTTGGTCAAATTAACCGCCACCGCCAGTTGTGTGCCATAACTTTGATAAACCTCGCCGCCCATCTGTTGCAAGCGAGTGGTAATTCCCGGCGCGGCGTTTGGCCCAGTTAGCGTCAGGCCAAAGCGCACCCTGTCCTGGTCGTCCAGCAAACCTTTGTCGCGGGCGTAAGTGCGCGCCGCCGGAAGCCCACCAATTTGATATTGAGCCAGCAAATCGCGCAACAGCGTATCAATCTTGCTGGTTTCCGCCGGGTCGAAACCGGGGCGGGGGGTAGCGGTTGCAGCACTATCAGGGCCACAGGCTGCCAGCAACAGGCATAACCCCAGGATTAACAACGCCACAACCCGGCCTAATTTACGCCCGTTCCACTCCACTTACGCACCGCCATATCTGATTTATAAAAAGTTCAGGGCTTGGTTACTTCAACCAGCAACGTGGTTTTGTCCGAATTCAGGCTCAATTTAACGCCGAGGGCGGGTGAATTTGCTTCGGTCTCGGTTAAGTTCATTGGGAAACTCTGCTCTGGTGCGGCTGACCCGCTTCGTATTACAACTCGATATTGACCGGCACTGGGCAGGGTACTGGCTGGCTCAAACAGGCCGTTGCCCGCCGATTTAAATTCGACATCCTGGCTGCGACTCTCGCTTCGTAATACAACAAGATAACTATCCACAGGCGGCGAAAAATTCTGCAATTTAATTTGAACATTCTTCAAATCTGCCAGCTTTAAATCTACCCTGATTGGAGTTGCCGCAACTGGCAGAGTGGTAGCTACTGAGGTGTTGCCTGGGGCGGGCGTAACGGTTGGGACAGTGGATACATTAGCTGTTACCGTAGCGGTGGTAGTTACCGCCGGAGTAGTGGTGTTGTTCAGCGTTCCCACTGCCACTGTAGCTGGGCCAACCGTGCTGTTGCCGGACAGCATAATCGCGGCAATTATACCAACCGCAATCATCAGCACCACTATGCCGCCGATAAGCGGGCCAGCCGAGCCGCGTTTAGGTTTGGTTGCTGCTACATGGGCAGCCATCTGGTTTGGCTCAAACTTTTTGGTACTCTGCTCAAGGGTTGGTTTGACTGGTAGATTTGGTGCAGTCGGCGCATTGCTGGGGTCGAGCATGGCAGTATTGGCGCTGGCTTCGCTGGCCGATTGCATCCGATTATTTTTAGGGATACGGTCGGTGGGCGGGTCAACCAGATAGCCCTGGTCGCGGGTGACGATAGGACGGGGCGGCGGGTAAAACGTGGCCCGGTCATTCAAAATTGGCGGGGTTGGGTCGCCTAGTTCCACAATCGCGATTAGCATTACGCTGATGTTATCTACTCCGCCGCGCTCGTTCGCCAGGTCTATCAGGGTTTGGGCCGCTTCTTGTAACGAATTAGAACTGGTGACAATTGTACCCAATTCTTCCTCGCGAACCGCCCCGTGCAAACCGTCGGAGCAAAGCAATATTACATCGTGGGGCTGTAGCTGCTCTTCAAAAAAATCCGGCTCGACTTCTTCGCGATGGCCCATTGCCCGCGTGATAACGTTGCGAATCATACTGCGCTCGGCCTGTTCGGGGGTGAGTGCGCCCATATCAATCTGGTCTTGCACTAGCGAATGGTCGTGGGTAATGCGGGCCGGTAGCCCCTGCCGAATTAAATAAGTTCGGCTATCGCCCACATTGCCGACTATCACCCGGTCTCCCATAACCAGCGCCAGCGTCAGGGTTGTCCCCATCTGACCGCGCCCGCTCGAAGTTCCGGCGTGGTGTACCTGAAAATTGGCCTCTTTTACGGCCTCTGACAAATCCTGGTAAGGGTCGCCCGTGCTTGCTCCATTATAATAACGCTCGAACAATACCGTAGTTGCCATTTCGCTGGCAACTTCGCCGCTGGCATGGCCGCCCATCCCGTCGGCAACCGCAAAAAGGTAGCCGCGCTGGTTCAGCAAGCCAGGGTCATAGTTGTTCGACTTTCTGAAAATCAGGTCGCCCAGGTAATCTTCATTATGATTGCGTCTGCGACCAACATCGCTTAAAGCGGCAGAATCTAACTTAAGCAAAGCGTCCCTCTTACCAAATCGCTAAAAATAATAATTAATTCCCAAAATGTGCTGTAGGGGTTTGATTCATCAAACCCCTACCAAGCCAAATTTCCAAATTCAGGATATGATAATACTACCCAAAATCGTGTTAAAAGTGTCCACCAGATTATCAAAAACCTCGGCTTCTGCCGAGAAACGCACCAGATAGGTATTTTTGTCGCCATCCGGGATACTCCGAATATATTCGTGCCGATGAGTTTTACTTTTATCGGTGTATTGAATATAAGCGGTGGCGTGACCGTCGTTTGTTGCGCTTACTTTATCAATAATTTTAATATCGCTAAAGTTACGCTTATAAGTCTCTAAAAGCTGGTTCAGCCGTTCGGTAGCGTTGCCGCTAAGATTATCGGCTTGTTGAACTAGCGCTACCGTTGTGCCGTCTGGCGCAACTGCCGCCATAAGATATTGCGGATTATCGGTTTCAACCGTCCAGCTTGCCGGAAAAGTGGCTTTCAGCCTATCGCGTGTTACGGTTTGGCCTTCGCCCTGCGCCAGATTAACGCCAATACCGCCGGGTCGTCCGGCATTGACCGTCATATTTGCCAGCGCTGAACCTGATGCAGCCGCGCCCGGCGAAGGTGGCGGCGGATTAGTGCCGCTTGTTCCCCGCGCTATGGTTATGGTTGGTAGCGGAGCCGCCGTCAGCGTCCCCGTTCCCAAACTATTGCCACCGCCCACGCCCGAAATATTGTTAGTTGCGGTGCGCCCGGTGCTGCCGCCCACTATCGCTATCAGCCCTATCAGCAAAGCTCCAAACAGCAATAACCCGACCATGCCCGGCACTAAAAAGCTCTTTCGGGTAGGAGTTGCTTTACCCGGCGTTGGTATAACGTAGTTCGGGGTCGCTGGATGCGGTGTACCATAAACTGGGCCGGGCGGTGGCGCTATCGGGTACGGATTTTGAAACTGAGCCGGATTTGCATTGTAAGGCGGCATATTCTGAGCCGGAGCTGGATATGATGCAGGCGGCATATTATATTGTGCTGGCTGATATGGAGCATTATAAGCCGGAGGCGCTGACGGTGGAGCATTATAAGCCGGAGGCGTTGGTGCTGGTGGATAAGCTGGCGCTGGGGGTTGGGTTGGCCTGTTGTAGAGCGGCGGCAGATTTTGGGACTGCGGTTGGGCCGAGCCGGGATATAGATTTACCGTACCCTGTACCGCCAGAGTGGTGCTACCCAACCGCACCAAATCGCCAGAGGACACCGAACGAGGCTGATTGGCGGTTAAACGCTGCCCGTTAACAAAAGTCCCGTTGGCCGAGCCGAGGTCGGAAATAAAAACCTGTCCATTGCCTATTTCAAATTGAACATGACGGCGCGAGATTTGCCCATCATTCAATAGCAAATCTACGCCAGCTTGCCGCCCTACAACTAGCAAGGGACTATCGAGGTTAACGACCTTTCCGGCATCTGGGCCGGTTTGTACCACCAGTTGCATGAATTGTAAAGCCTCTCGCCGTTATTCGCTTGTCCGCCTGGTTCGCCCCTTATGCACTCTCACCTTTTCGTGCAACATCCTACTTAATAAACCTGGACAAGGTACTGTTATTTTAAGTTAAACAATCAATAAAAGCAAGGGTTTCTCAAATTTGGGGTGAGCGTCAATTTTTTGCGCTAGGTCAAGCCAGCCCGGACGTGAACGTCCGGGTCTTTGCAAAAACTGACGCTCACCCTCAAATTTCGGCTTAAATGTAAAACTCCCCTTTCGGCTAATCTGAAAGGGGAGTTTTACATTTACGTACCTAAGTTTGGTACAAAATCAGGCGTACCCCACTTTGACTAGCCCAGCCGACTAAGACGGTCTTGAACTGCCTGCTCAGTTCATGGCGTTTAGGCCCTGGCACTTTAACAATTCGACCACCCTTAAAACTCAACTGCCCTTTCAGGCCAAGCCAATCTCGCACCCAGCGCTTGATACCGTACTCGGCTACTTTCGCTCCAACTTGCCCAACCTGAGCCTGGCTTAGTTGATTTCGCAGCCAGATGATTAAATTATGCCCTATTTCCGCCAAACCGATTAACATTTCTTGACCTACCAGAGTGCGTTTGCGTCGTTTAGCCAGCCCTAATCCTGGCTTATCGCCACAAAACGAGGCGCTTTCAATACTGGACTGGCTCTTTGAGCGTAAAAATGCAACTGGCCCAATACTAATTCCAGCCTCAATTCTCCTTCGATTACCTCGGCTAAACCGGCCCGGTTGATTACCAGCACATTGTAGCTGTACCCCTCACCTTGCTTATCCGCGCTTGCCAGACCCTTCCCTTTTTTAGGTTAAGTCTTAGCTTTAAGTTGATAGCGTACTCCAATTTGCCATACTCCTTTGGCTGGGCTGGTTCCGTCCGCCGCCAGATAAGCCGGGGCGCTACTCAGTAAGGCCCCGGCTCGCCCGCCCCACCTAACTTAGTCGCCCGGCTACTACTAAAAAGTTTGAGGACGAATTGGTAGCCTTCGGCGATCAAATATGCGATGATGGCGCTGGTGCCAAAGCCGCCATCCAATCGTAGCAGCACCTGCCCTTTTTGCAGTCGAGAGGGTGGTGTTGGTCTCGTAGCTAGTTTGCTTACCCATCAGCATGGTCACTAAAGCGTCGTGTAATTTGTCGGTAGGCGAATGTACCACCGTTTTTTGCTCGATTTTAATAGTTTGATGGAAAAAGTCGAGCAGCTTTGCATCGCGGCATTTTTGACCA
The DNA here is from genome assembly GCA_038209275.1 of Chloroflexia bacterium. Lineage (GTDB taxonomy): Bacteria > Chloroflexota > Chloroflexia > Chloroheliales > Chloroheliaceae > L227-5C. The sequence continues at coordinate 5,233 of JBBQXW010000002.1, forward strand.
AGCAGACCTAACAAAGTGTGACTAGAGTGCAATTTTTGGTTAGATGGAGTATTCTCACTCACAGTAAAGGCACCTTTCTAGTTAAATTACGGTTTGGCAACAGTATTCTAACTGATTGGAAGTCTTTACTCCACCCTTAAATTGTTAAAGTACGTCCCCGCTAAGTGGGGTAGGGCTAATTTTGCACCAAACTTAGGAATGTAAGTCGGAAACTACTTGAAGCGGCAGTCAATCTTGCCAGGGAAAATGGTGCAGTTGCGATTGAGGGCTTCCCAACTTCAGCAGCAAAAGGACGTTCAAGTAGTGACCCGCAAGTTGGCACTGAGTCAGTGTTTTCAACCTGTGGATTTCAAGTAATTAGAACGCCGTCTAATAGTCGAGTAGTTATGCGTCGAGAACTCAAACAATAGCGTTAAGCTCTCAGAACTTTCGCTTTACTTCAAGCTGTGCTTGTGTATAGTCTGATTTTTTGGTTTTTGCAAAAAACCAAAAAATCAGACCCGGAACTCTTTAAGTTTTGAAAGTTTTTTGCAAAAAACTTTCAAAACTTAAAAAAAAGCGAAAGTCGTGAAAAAAGTAATTTTAGGAATGAAGCGCCTGTAAAAGAGGGATAATATGAGCGAAGAGATAACGAACGGGGATGTGATTGTACGGATGCTCAAGGATGCCGGGGTGGATACGGTCTTCGGCATTATTAGTATTCATAATATACCGATTTATGATGCGATTGCCCGGCAGGGCGGGATTCGGGCTATTCCAAGCCGAAGCGAACCGGGCGCAATCAATATGGCGGACGGCTATTCGCGGGCAACTGGCAAGCTAGGCGTGGCAATCACCAGCACCGGGGCGGGGGCAGGTAACGCGGCGGGGTCGCTGGTGGAGGCCCAAACTGCCGGGTCGTCGGTGCTACACCTGACCGGGCAGATTGAGTCGGCCCATCTGGATAAAGGCAAAGGGTTTATTCACGAATGTAAAGACCAGTTTAATATGTTGAAGGCTATTTCAAAAGCGGCTTATCGCCCGACTTCGGCTCAGACTGTGCCTTCCACGCTTTATCTGGCGATTGAGCAGGCGCTGGCAATGCCGCGTGGCCCGGTCAGCGTCGAAATCCCGATTGATTACCAGAAGGCTAAAATTGTGCCGCCGCAAGGCTTGAGCCGCCAGGGAAAACCTGAATTTATCCATACTTTGCCGCTTGCTGCCGTAGAGCAAGCGGTTGAAATGCTAAAGTCGGCCCGCCGCCCGCTAATCTGGGCCGGAGGTGGCTACCTCGACTCGGTTAGAGATGCCAGAGAGCCGAACCAGCTGCTAAAACTGGCGGTACAACTCGGTGCGCCAGTGCTGACCAGCCAATCGGGGCGCGGGGCTATCCCGGAAGACCATCCGCTTTGCGTCGGCAATTTCGCCAGCAATCCGGCGGTACTACCTTTGCTCGAAGCTGCCGATGTACTGCTGATTATTGGTAGTCATTTGCGCGGCAACGAAACTTCGGCCTGGAAATTACCCATGCCTGCCAACATTATTCAAATTGATGTTGACCCACTGGCGATTGGGCGCAGCTACCCCGCCACGATTGGGTTGGTCGGCGATGCCTACGCCGTTTTACCGATGCTAAACGATAGATTAGGTGGTGAACGGGAACACGATGCCGAATATCACGAACTGACGGCTCAAGTAATCAAAACCTCGCGCTCAAAATTACGCGCCACGCTTGGCCCCTACGAGCAGTTTGTGGACGACTTAAACACTATTTTACCTCACGACTCGATTAAGGTGCGCGATGTAACTATTTCCGGCACGACCTGGGGCGCACGCTTGTTGACCACGCACCTACCGCGCACCTCGATTCATGCTTCGGGCGGCGGCATTGGGCAGGGTATGCAGATGGCGATAGGTGCAAAGCTCGGTATGCCCAACCGTGATGTGGTGGTGATGGTGGGTGACGGCGGTTTCCTGGTCAATTGCGGCGAATTGGCGACGGCGGTACAGGAGAACATCCCGGTGGTAATTCTGCTGTTCAACGATGGCGGTTACGGCGTGTTGCGAAATATCCAGAATCGCAACTACGAGGGTCGGAACATCGCAGTAAACCTACGTACTCCCGATTTCGTGAAATTTGCCGAGGCTTTCGGCGCGTGGTCGAAGCGGGTTAGCAATGTTGCCGATTTCAAGCCTACTCTACAGGAAGCCCTTTCGCTCAACTCTCCGGCCCTGATAGAGATTGATATGGCCTCAATCGGCCCGTTCGCCGAACCATTTGCCGGGCCTGTCGGCAGTGTTTAGAATAGTTATCAGTTACCTGTTACCTATTTTATTTTAGCTTTTGAAAATTTTTTGCAAAAAATTTTCAAAAGCTAAAATTATTCAGGCTTTAGCCTGAGTAAACGAAAGTTTTAAACATTAAGAAAGAGAAAGAGAAAACAATGAAGGATTTCAAGGGCAAAGTCGCCGTTGTGACGGGCGGTGCAAGCGGGATAGGGCGGGCGCTGGCCGAACGCTGTGCCAAAGAAGGCATGAAGGTAGTGCTGGCTGATATTGAGGAAGGGCCACTGGCTAAAGCTGAACAGGAACTGAAGGTGAGCGGCACGGAAGTGCTGGCGGTACGCACCGATGTCTCTAAAGCGGCGGACATTGAGGCACTGGCTAAGAAGACGGTTGAAACTTTCGGCTCGGTGGATTTGCTTTTTAATAATGCCGGGGTCGGTGGTGCAAGCGGCACAGTTTGGGAGAATACTTTAGCCGATTGGGAATGGGTAATGGGCGTAAATTTGTGGAGCGTAATTTACGGCGTGAAATACTTTGTGCCGCTTATGCTGGCGCAGGATACCGAAGGCCATATCGTCAATACCGCCTCGATTGCTGGTTTAATTACCTATCCCGGCTCTGGTATCTACAAAGTGACCAAGCACGGCGTTGTTACTCTCTCTGAAACGCTTTTTCAGGAATTGGCTCTGAAGAACGCCAAAATCAAGGTTTCAGTGCTGTGTCCGGCCTGGGTCAATACTAAAATCTTTGAATCGGAGCGCAACCGACCCGCCGATTTACAAAATGACCCCTTGGAAGTGGAAGTAAGCCCGGAAAGCCAGCAGTTAGCTGAGGGTTTTCGCTATGCCGTCAATCATGGCAAGCCACCCCAGGAGATTGCTGACATTGTTTTCAATGCTATTCAGGAAGAAAAATTTTATATTCTGCCGCATCAGCGGGCCAAAGCGATGATTCAAAGCCGGATGGAAGATATTTTAATGGAACGCAACCCCGGCAACCCGATTCCTCAAAGTTAGGCCGAAGCCGCACAGAAGGGCGAAAGAGTGAGACTGTCAAATAATGCTGGCGTAGCCCGGTTGCACGTCAAAACCGTCGAAGAAATGGCTCACAATAAAGCTGAAGCAAGAGCTAACGCCAGCGCAGCAGATAAGGCTAAAGTGACTAAAGTAGATTAACCTCCAGACGCTTAAAAATCCAATCAACCTTACGGCATTGGAAAAGATAGCATAAATTTGGGTGCTTGGCGCACTTTAGTGGCTTGCTCGAAGGCGTAAGCCAGCTTGATAAGGGTTGGTTCGCTGAAAGCCCGGCCCATAAAGCTAAGGCCAATCGGCAGCCCATGTACGAAACCAGCAGGTAGAGTGAGCAACGGATAGCCCGCGATGGCTGCCGGGCCTGAACTTCCGCCACCGAAATGATCGCCGTTCAATAAATCTATCGGCCAGGCTGGTTGCCCGGTTGGGGCAACCAGCGCATCCAGTTCATATTGGTCGAGGACGGCATCAATTCCCTCTTTACCACCCCGACGGCGATTATTCGCCAGCGCCGTCAGATATTCTTCGGCAGTAAGTGGGCCACGCGCCTGCGACGTTTCAAAAATCTCCTGCCCAAAATAGGCCAATTCCTGCTCGGCGTGTTCCCGATTGAATGTTATCAAATCTTCCAGGCTGCGCGCCACTGTTCCTTCGGGGTGGGCCGGGTCTGGCACACGGGTAGCCAGATAGGTGTTCAGGTCAGCCTTAAATTCGTAGGTTAAAACCGTTAGCTCATCCTGGCTGTCTTTAATTTCTTCAGCCGTTGGAATGTCCGCCGGGTCTACCAGAATTGCCCCCATTGCTCGTAAGGTTTCAAGGGCTTTTTCAAAAACCGCGTCTACGTGCGGGTTGTAGCCAGTATAAATTTTGCGCGCTACTCCAATTCTGGCTCCCCGCAGCCCGTTCGGGTCGAGAAACTGGGTGTAATCGGCGTAAAATTTGCCTGCGCTGGCTTCGGTTGCCGGGTCACGCGGGTCAATTCCAGTCAAAGCGCCCAATACTATTGCCGCGTCCCGTACTGTGCGGGCGTGCGGGCCAATCGTGTCCTGGGTGTGCGAAATTGGCACGACTCCCGCCCGACTGGTCAGACCTACCGTTGGCTTTAGGCCAACCACGCCATTTTTGGTAGCCGGACAGACAATCGAGCCATCGGTTTCGGTAGCGAGGGCGGCGGCGCAAAGGTTAGCCGAAACCGCCGCACCCGACCCGGAACTTGAGCCACAGGGGTTGTGGGTCAAAATATAAGGGTTGCGGCATTGCCCACCCCGCCCGCTCCAGCCACTGGTCGAGCGACTGGAACGAAAATTAGCCCACTCACTCATATTGGCTTTGCCCAGAATAATTGCTCCGGCTTCCCTGAGTTTTTGAGCCATAAAAGCATCCTGAGTTGGCTTTGTGCCGACCAGCGCCAGCGACCCGGCGGTGGTCAGCATTTTATCCGCCGTATCAATATTATCTTTAATTAAAATGGGAATACCGTGCAGCGGCCCACGCGATCCTTTTTCGCGGCGTTCTTCGTCTAGCTTTTGGGCAATTTCTTCGGCCTCCGGGTTGAGTTCGATAACCGAGTGTAGGCGCGGCCCGGCCCAATCAATCGCTTCGATTCGGGCTTTGTAGGTACGTACCAGTTCCAGCGCCGTTAACTCGTTTTTGTCCATCGCTGTCTGCAACTCGCTAATAGTAATTTCCTCTAACTCACCGCCAGGATAATGGGGTTCCTGGTTTTTGCTCATTTTCTCTCTCCTTGAATCAGCACTTTCGTATTTTAAGGCCAATATTATTCAAATAAGGGCAAAATCACTGTAGGAGGGAGCTGCGCCCTCGATTTTTGACCTGAAGCTACCCGCAAATCGAGCGTACAGCGCCCTCCTACCGCCGCTATTTGAACGGTATTGATTTTAAGGCCCACCTTTAATTTCGTCCAATGTTAACCAAAGCTGGCGAATACGCAGCCCTTCAACCCGGCTGACCGAGATGCTGATGCGGATTTCAACAGTGACGATATTATCGCTATTGGGGTCGGTGGGGTCAATAATCTGGCGGGCTTCTAGTAAAGTAATGCTTTCGCCCACTTTGGCGATGTGGCCCAGTTGCTTTATGACCAGCCCACCGATAGTATCTACTTCTTCATCCTCAAGATGCAGGTTGAGCGCTTCGTTTATTTCGTTGAGCGGAGTTGCACCGTCAACCAGATAGCCGCCCGCGCCGTCGGGCTGGATGCGGCTTTCCTCGCTATCAAATTCGTCCTGAATTTCGCCAACGATTTCTTCCAGGCAATCTTCCAGCGTTACCAGACCAGCTAACCCGCCGTATTCGTCAATCACCAGCGCCATCTGGGTGCGGCTTTTTTGTAAATCGGTCAGCAAATCGCCGACTTTCTTTGATTCTGGCACAAAAAAAGGCTGGCGGGCAAAACTGGCGATGGTGGCATAAGGCTGGTTTTCGGTCAGGTATTTCAGCACATCTTTGGCATAGGCAATTCCGACGATGCGTTCGCGGTCTCCCGTTTCATATAGCGGATAGCGCGAATAGCCCGAAGATACCATTTCGCGGGCGGCAGCCAGCACGGTAGTTTTGGCATCCATCATGGTAACGTCGACACGCGGCACCATAATTTCGCGGGCCTGTCGGTCACTGAAATCGAAGACCCGGCCTATCATATCGCTTTCCTGTTTTTCCAGCACGCCTTCTTCGTGGCCGGTCTCGACCATCGAAACAATTTCTTCCTGGCTCACGCTGGGCAAAGTAGCTCTACGCCGTCCGCCCAAAAGCCTGACCCAAAAATTTGTGATGGCAGTCAGGGCGGTGATGATTGGACCAGTTATTTTCGCCAGAATTTCAATCGGGCGGGCTACCGCCAGCGCAATCGGTTCGGCTCCTTCAATTGCCAGCGTTTTTGGCACAAGTTCGCCAAATACCAGCGAAAGAAAGGCAATTAGTATGGTAACAATCGTAAAGGCCAGCGTCGGGGCAGAATTCTGGATAAATTCAACCGGGATGGTTTTAAACCAGCTTTCAAAAAATTTTGCCAGGCTAACTGCGCCAAAAGCCGAGGCAAAAAAGCTGGTCAGGGTCACGCCGATTTGGATAGTTGCCAGAAAACGGCTGGTATTTTCGGTCAGCCGTAAAATGCTGCGGGCCGCGCCGCGTCCTTCGTCGGCTAATTGCCGCACTCGCGATTTGCGTACCGTGACAATCGCGATTTCACTGGCGGCGAAAAAAGCGTTGAGCAGAATGAGACCTAAAATCAAAAGGTACTCAAACCAATTGACCTCCAATTTTTCTTACCTCGCTACTTGAAGGAACGAGGAACGAGGAACGAGGAACGAGGAACGAAAATCTAAAATTCCGCGCTCCTCATTCCTCGTTCCTCGTTCCTCATAATTTATTAAAATTCGGGTTGTGGCAGTCCCAGACCGCCTGCTGGTTTAGAATCGGGTTCGGGTGGTTTGCGAACATTCTGGATAAAGGCCAACGCTTCCTCAAAATCTTCGTCGGTCAGGAGCGGAGTCAGGCTGGCCTGACGCTGGTTGGCTTTCCGCCGTGCTTCAGGTGTCATATCCCCTCCCGTGACTTCAATTTCGATTGCGCTACTATCAACTTCGGTAGCGGCTTCTTCCAATTCAGCCCGACTACGAGCGGCGACGGCCCGCCGAATAGCGTTGAGTGAGGCCCGGTTGCATAGCGCCGCCAAATCTGCCCCGACCAGTCCTTTAGTGCGCGGTACTAGCCTATCAACAATTGTGCGGTCAGCAATCGGTTTATTGGCAGTATGTACCTCTAAAATCTGGCGACGGCCCTCCGCATCGGGCCGCTTTATCCGAATTTTGACATCGAAGCGACCTGGCCGCAATAGAGCCGGGTCAACCATTTCTAGTCGGTTAGTCGCCGCCACCATAATCAAGCCTTTAGCGCCCTCGATACCGTCCATTTCTGTCAATAATTGGGCCACCACATGGTCGGACGAAGCATCGTTGAGCCGAGCGCCGCGCACCGGGGCCAACCCATCAATTTCATCAAAGAAAATTATACAGGGAGCCGCTTGCCGCGCTTTTTTAAAGACATCGCGCACCGCTTTTTCGCTTTCGCCCACAAATTTGTTCAGCAGTTCCGGCCCTTTGACCGTGATAAAGTTAATCTCGCTCTCGGTTGCCAGCGCCTGGGCTATCAAGGTTTTGCCGCAGCCGGGAGGCCCATGCAGTACCACGCCACGTGGCGGAGTCGTGCCGGTCTGCTCAAAGTATTCGGGGTAGAGCAAAGGCCATTCGACTGCTTCACGCAGAGTTTCTTTCACATCTTCCAGCCCGCCAATTTGACTCCAGCGCACGTTGGGAACTTCGACATAAACCTCGCGCATAGCCGATGGCTCGATTTCTTTGAGCGCGCTCAAAAAATCCTCCATCATTACATTCAAATTGACAAACTGCTCATAGGCCAGCGCCGCACTATCCATTTGCATGTCGGGCATCACTCGCCGCAAAGCACTGAGAGCGGCTTCGCGACAGAGCGCCGCCAAATCTGCCCCGACAAAACCGTGCGTAATCGAGGCCAATTCGCCGATATTTACATCGGGAGTCAGTGGCATCGAGCGCGTGTAAATGGTCAAAATTTCTTCACGTCCCAGGCGGTCGGGAACTCCAATCGAAATTTCGCGGTCGAAGCGACCGGGCCGACGCAAACCGGGGTCAAGGCTATCGGGCCGATTAGTCGCGCCGATAACTACAACCCGGCCTCGCCCTTTCAGGCCGTCCATCAAGGTCAGTAGTTGACCGACCACCCGTTTTTCCACATCGCCCTGCACCTGTTCGCGGCGCGGTGTGAGCGAGTCAATTTCGTCAAAAAATATAATGCTGGGGGCGCGGGCTGCCGCTTCCTGAAAGACTTTGCGAAGATTAGACTCGCTCTGTCCGTAGAAAGCGCCAATAATTTCCGGGCCGCTTACGCTGATAAAATGAGCCGAAGTTTCATTGGCGACGGCACGGGCAATCAAAGTTTTGCCTGTACCGGGCGGGCCATACAGCAGTACCCCTTTAGGTGGCTCGATGCCGAGCCTATCGAAAATTTCGGGGTAGCGCAAAGGCAATTCGATTAATTCGCGAATACGGGCCAGTTGGCGCGAAAGACCGCCGATGTCCTCATAGGTTACGCCTTCGCCAGTACGCCGGGTTGAGCGGTTGCGGGCTTCTTCTTCCGGCGTATTAAATTTTACGGCGGTAGAAGGCTCAATTATCACCAGCCCGGTTGGTGGGGTGGTTTCCTGGACAATAAATTCCTGAAAGCCACTGCCCATAAAACTGACTCGCACCAAATCGCCCGTCTTAACTACAGCACCTTCGAGAGAGCGTTTCAAATAAAGCTGATGATGGACGTTGCGGTCATTGGGTGCAACATACGGACCTTCACTCAGGGGGGCAAGCAGCAGAGCGCGGGCCGCTATGCGGGGCGCTTTGCGTACCTGCACCACACCATCCAGCGATGCGCCGCAGTTGGCCCGCACCAGCCCGTCAATTAAAATCAGCCGTTTATCCCGGTCAGCCACAAAAGCGGGCATCACTTTTGCGCCAGTGACACGAGTTCCCCGAATTTCGATAACATCGCCGATTTTCAGGCCCAGCGCCTCCAAATCCTTCGGGTCAATTCGGGCCACCGTCCGCCCCGCATCGCGAGAAGCCGCTTCTGCCACCCGCAAAGTCAACGTATCGGTTTGTTCAATCGTACTCATATTTTCCTGTTTCAAGTTCCAGGTTTCAAGTTCCAGGTTGATAATCTCAAGCACTAACTCCAAATTTTGAACCCTTACTTGTGGTAAAGATTTAACTTGAAACTTGAAACCTGGAACTTGAAACTATATTTTTTTAAGTCTTAATTCGAGAAGCCCGTTTTGGAATTGGCGGCTGTGCGGTTCGGGCTGGACTATCGCGGGGAGCAGGGTTTCTTTTTCATAGCGAAAGGTTGCACCCTCGCCCCGAATTATCAATACATCGTCCTGAATTTCGATTTGCAGGTGCGCTTCGTCTACGCCGGGCAGTTCAGCGATAACCAAAATCTGCCCTTGCTCGGTTTCATCGTGAACTTCAAGGAACGGTTCGCGCACCGTAGCGGCAGGGTCGGCAGTAGATACACTATTACTGCTATAAGGGGCGGGCGGGCGAGAAAAAGGCGAAAGGGGTGGGCCACCGGGTCGCTCCTGATTTGGGTTAGGGCCAATACCCCATTTGGCGGCAAAGCCAGTTACGCCGTTTTGCGGCTTGTATTCGTTGTTCACGGCCCGTTTCTCGGCGGCGCGCTGGGCGGCTTGCTCGGTTTTTTCGGCCAGTTCGGTAATGAAGTTGGCTACTTCGTTCAAGCCCTTGAAAAAACTGCCCAATCCATTCTCCAAAGAAGAATTAGGGCGGCGGGCCGAACTACCAGGTCGGGCCGACCAGGGACTAGGTATTGGCTCATCAAAATTCTTCAGGTCTTCCAGGTTGCCCTGGTCTAAATCGGGGTCGGTGGCGGGAAACGAACTCGTTTCTTTATCTTTATCGCCAGTAGGCATAATTTTAGTTTCCTTCTACTATATTGTCTGCGGTTTGGTTAAGGTGCTACCGCAGGGAACAGCAGTTCGGTCAGCATATTATAAAGAGTGCAACACTTTATCACAACTTCTTACGTGCTGAGAGGTCAAAAGTTTCAGCCGATAATTTGTTCAGCATACCTGCGGCCTGTTTCTACTAGCAACATCTTACAGCAACTTGCAAAGATATTGGCCTATCGGTAGAGGCGAATCGCATACGCCCCCTAAAGACAAAGCAATTGTTCAAGGGCGTATGCGATTCGCCCCTACGAAAAGACTTGGCTCAATTCCACTGTAATTTGCTATAGAAGCTGTTTCAAAACTGGTAGGGGTTCAATTCATTGAACCCAACTGGGCTGTTTCAAAACTGGTAGGGGCTCAATTCATTGAACCCAACTGGGCTTGCCCCTTCAAGCCCCTACGGAATTATGAAATAGCTTCTTAGGCGGTACAAAGAATTAACTTCCAGCGGTGGTAGGGGCGAATCGCATACGCCCTTGACGATTTGGGTAAATGTTCAAGGACGTATGCGATTCGCCCCTACGAAAAACGGGAACTTAATTTTTAACGCTGCCTTAGATAGAGGTAAATTGCACCATGAGTAAATGTTGATTCGTCAAAGAAAATGCTATAATAGAGTTAGTACCAACAACAGTGGTTATGTTGACCCCAACTTACGCCCATGCGGAGCGGGCTTATAACAATTGGAATAAGTTGGAGTTTAGTTTACATGAACAGAACTTTTCTTACTAAAATCAACCCGCCACAGGCCCGGCAACTTTTAAGTCGGCAGCGCCTGTTAGAATCTTTAGAGCGTTGCCGCGATTATCGGTTGCTGCTGATTTCGGCTGCCACCGGGTTTGGCAAAACCAGCCTGCTGGTAGATTTTGCGCGCCATTCCGATATGGCGCTGGCATGGTACACTTTGGACGAAAGCGACCGCGACCCAGCGACTTTCTGCCGTTTTTTGCTGCAATCAGTTCGATTGATTTATCCTTCGTTTGGTCAATCGTTCCAGCAACTTTTGGAGCAGAACCTGAAAGAATTGCACCAGGAGCCGATTATCTACCGCCTGGCTGAAGAATTTATCGCTGACCTCGAACTACTTGAGCAGAACAGTGCCGAAGATTTTCGAGAAACTTTGTTAGTGCTGGATGACTTTCAGTTTGCCGAAAGTTTTGGGGTCAATCGCTTTGTACAGCGTTTAATCTGGTGGCTGCCGCCCGCTTTTCATGTAATTATTGCGACACGGGCCTTGCCGGAAGATTTAATGCTCAACAAAATGCTGGCTAAACAAATGATGAGCGTGTTAGGGCCAGCCGATTTAGTCTTTAGTGCGGCGGAAGTTAACCAGTTACTGCGCGACTATTACGAAATTGATGAACCAGCGCTGGGCGAACGGCTGGCGACTTATTCCGAAGGTTGGATTACAGCTATAATTCTGGCCTTGAGCAACCAGAATTTGATTCGGAGCGGAGCGGGCTGGCAAGATCTCAAATCGGCAGACGGTGAATTTGATGCCGCGCAGATTTTTAATTATCTTGCTTTGGAAGTGCTGGAAAACCAACCGACCCATTTACAAAATTTCTTGCTCCGCACCAGCGTCCTCAATTTATTGAGTCCGGCGAATTGTGACGCGCTGCTGGACAAGAGTGATGGCGAGGCCGAACCGAGCAGCGAGGCATTTTTGCGCCAGTTGGAAGCGCGCAACCTGTTTATTACCCGTTTGAGCAGCGAAGGCCAGGTTTATTTTCAATATCATGCCTTGTTTCGCCAGTTTTTACACAAGCGCCTGAAGGAAAATCGGTCTCTGTATTATGAAGTGCAGTTGCAAGCAGCCCAAATCGAGCAACAGGCGGGCAATTACGCCGAGGCAGTGCAGCACTACATCGAAGCGAATGAAATCCAGCAAGCCGCCGCCCTTTTGAGTGAGATAGTCGGGCCGTTGTACGAAGCGGGCCGCACCAATTTGCTGAACAATTTACTGGCAACTATTCCTTCGGAAGAACAGCGCAAATTGCCCCATTTGCTTAATATTAAGGCTCAACTGTTGCTGGAAAAAGGCAATAATGAAGCTGCCCTCAAAACTTACGCCGAAGCCGAACAACTTTACCGTCAAGAAGGTGCGCTTGATTTGGCGGCTAAAGCGGCGGCACAACAAGCTCAATTATTGGTGCGCACCGGACAGCGGCGCGAGGCGATTGCGATTTGTGGGCGAGTGTTGCAAGATTTTGCCAGTTTGATGCAAACCTCCGAAGGACAAAGAGCGGTGGGAATGGTCAAGCATGTTTCGGCTTTTGTAGCAATGGAGGAAGGCAACATAGTCGAGGCCGAAAAGAATTTACGCGATGCCGCCGAAATATATAAGGCTTGCAAAGATGATTTCCGGCTGGCGACAATAGATAGCGTTTTCGGGCAACTTTATAACCACGCCGGACGATTGGTTAAATCGAGCATCTACCATGAACGAGCTTTAGCTTACTTTGTCAAAATAGGCAATCGCAGCCGCGAAGCTTACATTCGTACCAGTTTGGCAATTATTCGTTATCAGCAAGGTCAATATTTGCAAGCCGAAAACCAGTTTAACGAAACCCTAACTTTAACCCAGGATTTGGATGATGCGTATCTGCGTCTTTTTGTGTTAGCCTACCTGGGCAATATCTATCGCGATACCGAACGCTATAGCAAAGCCGAGGCGACTTATGCCGAAGCCCTAAAACTGGCGCGTGATGGTAACATCCGCAAGATGGAATTGTCGCTGCTCAATGAGCAAATCACCAATTTCATTTTGACTGGACAAACCACCGACGTTGCCGACTTAATTTTGTTAAGTCTGGAACTGGCGGAAGATTACGCCATGCCGGAACGGGTAGCGTTTGCTCAGCGCAATCAAAGCTGGCTAGAATTGGGTAATCGCTCTTACAAACGGGCGCTGGTAGCGATAGAAAAAGCCCTCGGCGGCTTTAGAATTTACAAAGCCCCTTCCGAAGAAGCGCGGGCTAAATTAACCGAAGCGACTATTTTGCTGGCAATGAACGAGCCGCGCAAAGCTCTGGCAGTGCTGGAAGAAAGTATTGCCTTAGCCGAAGACTTAAATTTTGAGCCTTATTTACCTTTTGAGATACGGTGGGCCACGCCTTTATTTGAGTATGCCAGCCACAAGAAAGTGAGCGAAGCGGTCAGTGAATTTCTGCGGCGACGTGGTTTTATTTCCGGCCTCGAAGCGGCTTCCCCAGCCAAAGATGAGGAAGGTCGCCCAGAACTGGTTGCGCCAATTCAACTTCGAGAGCGGCTGGCCCAAAATAATCTGAACCGAGCGGCTGAGGCTGCCCTAGCTCCATCGAGTAATTCTACCGTTTTGCGGGTGAGCGCCCTGAACGGTGGTCGAGTGTGGCGGGGCGATAGTGAAATTGAGCAGTGGCGTACCAGTAAGGCGCGAGAAGCGTTGTTCTATTTGCTCGAATATAGCAAATGCAGCCGCGATGAATTGTGGGAGGCACTCTGGCCCGATGAAGATTTTGGTACTTCCAGCAATTTGCTCAATACCAACATGTCTTATTTGCGTAAAGCTATCGCTCCCGTCGCCGAACTCAAATTGAGCAGTGGTCGCTATTTTCTGCAAGGTGAAATCTGGTACGATGCCGCCGAATTTAGTAGCCAGGTCAAAATGCTGCTGGCCCAGCCCGAATTGGATGCTGAACGTTTGACCAAAGCCTTAAACCTATATAAACGCGACTTTTTAGACCAGTTCTATTCTAACTGGAGCATCGAGCGGCAGCAGCAATTGCTCCAGCTTTATTTAACTGGCCTGGAAAGGCTGGCCCTCCACTATGACCACCAAAATCAACCTCAGTTAGCCCTTCCCTGCTGGCGGCAAATGCTACTCAAAGACCCTTACAATGAAGAAACCCACCGGGCCTGTATTCTTTCTTTGATGAAAGCAGGCGATAAACTGGAAGCGCGCCGACAATCGGCTCGGTGCTTGCGGGCGCTAGAAGAACTCGACCTTCGTCCTTCGCCTGAAACTGCCCACTTACTACAAAAACTGGCTTGATTTGCTTTTCCAAGTTATTCTAATAGCTTTCGGGGAGCGAGCAAAAACTCGCTCTTTTTTGGAGAGTAGAAAACTCTTGGTACAGCCGCATAACAGCGTGATTGAACCCAAATAGTTTGAGGCTATTTCACGCTATCGTGTAGTTGTACCAAAACTCTTTAGCCTTGCTTTGTTTTGGTTTTTTTGCAAAAAACCAAAACAAAGCAAGGCTAAAACTATCTGATGCCAGTTTTGATGTTTAGTTTTTGTTTAGTGCGCTCCGTTATAGTTCAGCTATCAACCCAAACCAAACAGCCGGTAAAACGAAAAGCCGGATAGGTAACGCTAGTGGGTAGCGTAACAAGTGGGTAACTGTTCAAAAATTGAAATGAAGGAGAATTAGACAATGAAAAACAAGATGTTGGTAGTGTTTAGCAGCAACCAGGGCCAGAAATTTTTGAAACTAGCCGGAATAGCGATGGCAGTTGTCGCCCTGGCATTACCGTCCACCGCTTTTGCTGGTGATATGCCTAATTTACCTTTCTAGGCCGATTTAGCTCTATCTCAGTAATAACAGCTTAGAACAAACAGGAATAGGGTTTGACGTATCAAACCCTTACGGGGATAGAACTTTAAGTATACAAAAAGTTTACCTGTTGTCTGGTCTTGAACCAGTTATTCAGGGCTTTGCTGAACGGCATTCGGGGCCATATTACTTTGTTATTGAAAACCCCCATAGCTATACAGTTGGAGGCAGTTGCTTTGATTTCCGAAACGCATATTAATCGGCTTGCAGGCGCACTCTCTTTGGATAGCCAGCTAAGGACAACTTTTTTGCTCAGTCCTCTGGCAGCAATTGAAGAGTACAATCTAGGAAACGCTCGGCGCTTTGGGCAAAAGCCAATCGAGTTGAACGATGAAGAACGCAGCCTGGTCTCTTCGTTAGAAACTGATTCGATTGAAAAGGTTTACGAGCTACTAGATAATGCGCTGGAAGCTCAGGCTACTTATTCGCCTCAATTGCCCTTGAAAAATTCTACTTACTTTGACTCTGCTGGTTTGTTACGCGCTGGAAATTCTGCGGCTTAGTATTTAGGCTGGCATAAAAATGAATAACGATAACCATCATCTTTCAGACGAACTGGCTGCAAGGTCGGCTGATAGCGAAAACTTAGGTAACGAGGAACCTGTGAATACGTTAAACCAAGTTAGAGTGCTCGTTCACGATGCCGCTCAACCACTTACTACAATCTTAAACCTCGCTGAAATCCTGTCCCATAGCCAGGAACTAGATCAGGGGTTACTTGAGGACATTCAGATAATTTTGGACGAAGCGGTAAGTTTAAAGGATATTTTCCAGGCTTTGCGCCAGAAACTACAGTAATTGGTTTTAGTGAATTTGAACATTGTTTACCAGACAACAGCTTCTAAATAAGCAGACGGGTGTATCTGATAACGCCGGTCTGCTATTGGTGTTCCTGGAAATTAGCCATTTCTTGTTTTTCCAGTATTTTAAATTCCAGATTTCTGCACAAACCTGGAATTTAAAATATTCTATTAAGTTGCCACTGGCAAAACTATAATTGTGCGGACAATATAGTTATCGCCATTCTTTTCAGTGTTAACAACCACGTTATCACCGGGCCGAAGCTCGGTTGGCTGAGTTTCGCTAGATTTATAAACCTGGCTGGTTTTCCCCGTTACCACCACCAGACTCACTCCCGTCGGTAAACCATTCGGGCCGAGTAGCAATACAGTAATTCTATCACCCTCAATTTTATCTATCCGGGCGTAAGTTTGGGTAGTTGCCGCGTTTGGGCCAGCCGTAAGTGTGCCAGAAGGTGTGCCGGGCGTAATACTTGCACCGGGTGTAACAGTTGGCCCACTCGCCGCCACCAATCGGGCGATGCGTTCCTGGTAAAAAGCGTCCCGCTCATCATTAGCCGCGCGTTTACCCCGGTCTGAACCAATACCATAAGCCAGAATAAAAACCCCGACCAATAGCGCCAGCAGCAAAAGACCCGGCACAATATATTGCTGGAACGGGAAAGTTTTGCGCCAGGGCCGATTTGGGCCGTTAGGAGTGGCGGCTGGCTCTGGTTCGTAAGGCCCAACTGCGCCGGTTAGCTGCGGAATTGTTCCCGGCTGACCATAATCGCCCGGCAAATGCAATTTTGGGTCGGGCGCGTCGTAGTCACTAAGCAAGGGCGGCGGGTTATTTGGTTCATTTCGGCTATTTATTAAGGGAGAAACAGCCTTGCGGCGACGGCGACCTATCCCGTTATTGGAAGGAGCAGGGGCAGGAGAAGAATAGGGCTTTGGCTCAATCAAATTATCAGTCGGGTTTGAATATAGTGCTGCATCAGGTTGCTCTACACCGTTAGCCGGAGAGGAATATTGGTTAGACTGTGCTACTTCATTTTCAGGGATTGGGGAATAAAATCTCGGCTCTTCCCGTCCGTTCGCACTGCCGTTTCCGTTCCCATTATTGGAATACTCCGGCAAATCCGGCTCACCGATTCCATTGCTCGGCGGCGGTGCAACTTCAGCTTCCCCGGCTTGTTCGTTCAACGGCGGTGTAGCCTGCATTTCACCAGTGCCATCATTATTAAATTGAGATTGCGACTGATGCTTATTATTATTTCCACCACCGCGTCGAGATTTTCGCATGAAAAACCCTTTTATAAGTTTTGAATTTTGAGTTTTGAGTTTTGAGTTGGGTAACTCCTGATAACTCAAAATTCAAACTCAAAACTCAAAACTAATTTAAAAGGAGCTGGTCGCCTGTCCAGAGCAGGCTGGGTTCCAGCACTTCCGTTTCCTTTTCGCCTTTGATGCCAGTGTTAATTGGCACAACAATAATTTGACCACTCTGGCGCAAAACTTCGACTATTTTATTAGCGCCCATCGTTTTGATAGACTGGTTTGGCACTATGAGCGCGTCTGATTTACGCTCGATAACCAGCCGTACATTGCTGGTCATACCGGGCTTTATGCCCCGCATGAGCGGGTCATTGCTTGAAGTGGTTGGTTTATCCAATATTACCGTTACCTGATAGCTGCTGCCGCTACCGATAGGTGTAGGCAGTGTCGCACTGGGCAATGGATTAACCTGACCGGGCAAGGCGGCAGCAGTCGGCTGGTATTGCGGCAGGGTGTTATTAGCTGGCCCAATCGCTTTGGCCGAGATACTTTTGACTCGTCCGCGCAAATCCTGCACCGATGGCAACACATCCAGCGAAAGGCGGGCCATTTGCCCTGCTTTTATTTTGACGATTTCACTTTCAGGCACGCTTACGTCCACTTTTAAAGCCGAAAGGTCGAGCAAGGTCATTCCAACCGCATTGGCGTTAATATTCTGGCCCGGCGTAAGATTGACCGTCCCAATTACCCCGCTAAAAGGCGCTGCCAAAATAGCCTGTTCCAACCGCAACTGCGCCCGCTTGTTCAAAGCGTTTGCTTCCTCGACGGCGGCGGTGGCGCTATTAAGGTCGGCAGGATTTGGCCCACGACTTAAATTAGTCACATCGGTCTGGGCTTTCTCTACTTCGGCCTGGGCCAGCCCAATCTCTTTGGGGTCGGGCTGGTTCTTTTTTAGTTTATCCTGCCGGGCTTTTGCCCCGTTAATTTCAGCCTGCGCCCCGTCCAGTTCGTTTTTAGTAGCACCTTGCCGCGATTTTTCGAGTGCGGCATTGGCCCGGTCAAGTTCAGCCTGAGCCGCCGCAATTTCTTTTTCGCGGGCCTGGGCCGCCGCTTTAACATTCTCCAGGTTTTCCTGAGCCTCGCTTAGTTTGGCTTGCGCTTCTCTTTGTCCGGCATCGGCCTGAGTTTGAGCGTCGGCATAGGCGTTTTTAGCCTTTTCTAGTTTGGATTTCGCATCCTCGTAGGCGTTGTAAGCGGCGGCTTCGGCATCTTTATCGGCCTGCGACAAATTGGTTTTGGGATTGCCTTCGGCATCGCGGTTTTGCTTGTAAATTTTCTCGTAGCTGGCTTTGATATTATCGAAATTGCGCTGGGCCTGTTCCTGGTCAATCCGGGCCTGTTCTTTTTTGGCGTTGGTGCTGCTGGTTACTTTAGTCTGATTTTGTTTGGCGGCTTCTAGCGTAGCCTCGGCTTGCTTCACCGTCGCACTATTTGGCCCGGCCTGAACCTGTTCCAGTTTGGCTTTGGCTTGCCGGACAGTTGCTTCGGCGGCTTGAATATCTTTCTGGTTGGGTTTATTGAGCAAATTGTTGTAGCGAGCCTGAGCCTGTTCGTAGTCGGCCTGGGCCGCCTGAATATCTTCGGGAGCAACGTTGCCGTTTTGGGCCAATGTCAGCTTGCGTTGAGCTTGCTTTAAGTTGGCCTGGGCTGCCGCTAATGCGCTAGTAGCATTGGTTTTGACTGCCTCAAGCTTGGCCTGGGCCTGTTTCAGGCTAGCCTGGGTCGCCGCCAGATTTAGTTCCAAATCGCGACTATCCAACCGGGCCAATGGTTGACCCTGTTGGACTATGTCGCCGGGCTTGGCTACCACGCTTGAAACTACGCCACTAACCTGAAAGCTTAAATCAGCTTCGTTTATAGCGTTAAGCCGACCTGGGGCATTTACCAGCGTCTCTATATCGCCGCGTCGTACCGTGGTAGTGACGTAGCCAGTCGCGGCGGTTACAGTGTTATTTTTGACATTGTTGCTGACAATAAAAGCTATCACCACCAGAAAGGCCACCACAATTGCCAACCAGAGGGTGCGGTTTTGCCGAAAAGAATTATTGACCATGCTGACTCATTTTTACTAAGTAGCAGAATTGATGCCTCTGCTAAGAATCTATCTAAGTAGGGGTTTGATTCATCAAACCCTGAATTTAGACGCTAAGATAGATTCCAAACACTTCCGCGCTAATACATCGGTCAAATTATAATCTATTTAGCAATATTTATCCAGTCCCTCTTGTTTGAGTCGTTCAACAATCTTTTTAACATCCTGGTTTTGGCTACGCCGGGCTATCAGCAACACATCCGGCGTATCTACCACCACCATATCATCCAGCCCGATAGTCGCGACCATTTTTTCGTGGTTAGAACTATAAATCAACGAATTGGTGGTGCCAAGCCCGCGATGCTGCCCGATGACGGCGTTTCCGGCCTCATCTGGACTGCTTGCTATTAATAGTTCGGTTACGGCTGACCAATCGCCTACATCGCTCCAGCCCATATCGGCTGGCAGAACGGCCATGCGCTGCGATTTCTCGGCAATGCCCACGTCAATTGTCTCGCTATGAATACCGTTCCAGATTTGGGCCATGGCGCGGGCTTCGTCTGGCTGACCGTGAAGACGGTTAATTTGCTCAAGTTGCCCGGTCAGTTCGCCCAGGTGTTTATGGTATTCTTCCATTATGACTGAGAGCTGCCAGATAAACATGCCGCTATTCCAGCTATAACGCCCGGTCTCAAGATACTCTTCGGCGGTAGCACGGGGCGGTTTCTCGACAAAACGGGCCACCCGGTAGGCTGGCAATTCTTCCACTTTCTCGATTTGCTCACCGCGTTCGATATAGCCATAGCCAGTATGCGGCTCATCGGGCGTGATGCCCAGCGTGACGATATAGCCCTGTTCGGCGACTTTTGCCGCCGCCCGCACCACCTGACCAAAATGCTCAATCTTCGTAATTACATGGTCGGCGTGAAATGAGCCAATCACCGGGTCTTTTTCGCCCGCGGCCTCGGCTAAACGATTAATATGTAGCAGTGCCAGCCCAATTGCCGGAGCAGTGCCGCGCCCTGCTGGTTCGAGCAAAATATTCTCGGCTGGCAAATCAGGAATTTGCTCTCGCACTAACCCGGCGTAATTTTCACCTGTAACGACGACAATATTTTCTAGTGGCATCAATCTGGCGAGCCGGGTTAAAGTCTCTTGAAACATGGTCTGTTCTGCCACCAGACTAATAAATTGCTTGGGATTGTCGTTGCGGCTGGACGGCCAAAGCCTTGTACCTACGCCACCTGCCAGTACGATTGCATACATGCTTAAAACTCCCCGTAAAATGCTAAATTGCGTTGAATCAAAATCTTTCGCGAATGAACATTACACTGTGCTGCAAAAGATAGGCCACCATTTTAAAATTTATATAAATCTACCTAAAACTTAATCTTAAGCAATCCAATACCAGTTGGCGAAGCGGCTGAAAAAGAGGCCCAGCAATAGCAATGCCCCAAATAGATAAAAATAATGCAGCGAGCGCCAACGTACCCCGCCCTGTGCCAGCACAATAAAAGCTGGAAAGAGCAGCAGTCCAAAGCGTGGGAAGCTCAAGAGGGGTTGCTTCGGGGTAGGCGAAAGTAACGGAAAGAGCAGACCAATCCCAAAATAGAGGAGGTAAGCGACTGGCAAGCGACCCCGCCAACTCTGCCAGCAAGCTACCAAAAAAAGCCCGGCAAAAAAGGCAAAAAACGGAAAATCAATCAAGTTTGGGTCTTCGCGCGGGGTTGGCGGCAATAGACCATCCGGCCCACGCGAGGCAAAAAAGAATTGCGCCCCTTTCCAGATGGCTTCCCAGGGTGGCGCAGTATGCCGATTCCAGGGATACTCGTTCTGAATTTTCACAAAATTTAACGGGTCGCCCAGCGCCACCCCATTAAACAACAGCCAACCCACTATGGCTAATAGTGGTGCTGCCAGCGCCAGCATAATCATTCTAAAACTCGGTGTCGCGCCTATTTGTATTTCCGTATCTGCCCCTGAACTTTGAACTTTGAACTTCGGACCGTAGGGTTGCCCTGTGGGTGAACTTGAAACTTTGAACTTGAAATTCCCAGGCCAGCTAAACCGAAGGATAGTAGGGCGGTATTGCTGCCACCATTCCCAGGCCAACGGGATGAGTAATAAAATACCCAGGCTGCGGGTGAGGGTTGCCAGGGCCACCAGCAAGGCGGTGATTGTCCAGTTTTTGTAATGGCGGGCGGCGAGGAATGCACCGAGGGCCAGCGCCAGAAAAAGCGCTTCGCTATAGATGGCCGGGAAGAAAAAAGCGGTGGGGAAGGCTGCCAGATAAAGCGCAGTGTGGCTACCCGTCTCGCGGTCAAAATCACGGCGCACCAATTCGTAAAGCAGCACCAGCAAAGCGAGGGTTGCGCCACCACTAATCAGTACCCCCGCCAGCAAATGATTATTGCCGAGCGGAAAGGCCAGCAGTTTTACCAGAAGGGGATAAAGCGGGAAAAAAGCCGAAGTGCCGTCGGTAGCATCATAACCCTTTTGGGCGATTTTCAGATACCATTCGCCATCCCAATGACTCCAGATACCCAGCAAACGTTCGCCCCAGCGACTGAGCGGCGGCAAATTATAGGGGGCAGTCCCGCCGCGTGCGATTGCCGGAAACATTACCCCGGCGAAAAACGCCAATATTCCTAGTCCAAAGCGTAATCCGACGAAGATAGCCAGAGGTTCGCGCCACGCTTTCACTAATAACAAAAAGCGGCGCAGCCATATTTTCATTTTCTGTGCCGCTACTGGCTTTTGAGTTTTAGTCGTCGTCGAACCCGCCAAATTAGCTTTTCTTTTCCTAGCCACCCACGTTAGAGTTGGCTGAGATAGTCTTGTAATCTTTCCCCAGATAGATGATTAAATCCGGCGCGCCAGGATAGGGTTTTTTATCGGCTGGCTGGCTTACTACCTTCATATTGGGAAAATATTTTTGAATTTGCTTGATATTCGCGGTTGCCGCACCATTGGTGTAGTCCAACAAAATACTTTTGTCTATTACTGGCGAAGCATCCGACTCCGCCATGCGGAAGCCGTGTTCAAACATATAATCGCCCCACTTTCCGGCGATGCCCTGCACCCCACTGGCGTTGAGTACCTGGGCCGTCACCTGTTCGCGCCGGATTTCGGCATAAGTAAAGGCGGTCTGGACGAACTGCTGTATCTCGGTGTACTTGCCCTGTCCCTCTTTTGGAATAATACGGTAATCTGGCTGCTCGACGGCTTGTAATACATTATTACCGCTCAGAATCTCGTTGCCGAATTTCGAGCTGTCCGCCAGCACCTTGCCCTCGTCAGTATTGACATAACTGGCAAGGCCGCGCAATTCGTCGAAGCTCAAGGTAGTGCGGATGTTGCCTTGAAGTACATCGAGATATTTAATCATATCGAAAGCCAGATTTTGCTTGAGGGCTTTTTCCTTGATGGCGGCAATAACTTTCATCTGGCGGCGGCTACGGGCGGGGTCGCCTTCTTCCAGCCCTTTGCTTTTGCGGCTACGCGAAAACTGAATTGCTCGTTCGCCGTCCATGTGCTGCAAGCCTGCGTCGAACTTGATTGTCATCAGGCCAGCATCAATTTTATCATTATCGTTGCGCGGATATTCGTTATCTACAAAAGCCCGCTCCACGTTAATATCTATCCCGCCCATTGCATCAATCAGCTTGCGGAAGCCATCAAAATTCATGGTCGCCCAATAATCAATTCGCACGCCCAAAATTTTCTGAATCGTATCGGCGGCGAGGTTGGCGGCGGCATCTTGCCTGCCTTTGTCGTCCTTCCAGCGATAACGCGGGTCTAGTTTATCCTGGCTGGTATCCGCCCATTCCATAATATTAGCAAAAGCGCTGTTTACTCTGCCCCACGCACCAGTCCCGTTTGGCCCACTGGCAATAAAGACATAAAGGTCGCGTGGTACGTTGAACTGGGTGACGGTTTTAGTCTTGGGGTCATAGCTCATCACCAGCAGGGTATCGGTCAAGAAAGCGGCTTCGTGACCAGCCCCGCCATAGCCCAAAAAGAGCAGAGTAATCCGTTCCCCATTTTTTATTCGGTCAACTACCTTGTTGCTAGTGGAAAGCTGAGGGGTCGCAGTCGGGGCGGGACGAGTTGCAGTGGGCAAAGCCGCTACCGTACTACCCGAAGCCGGAACGGGTGTGCCGAAAAGCTCGGCTTCGCGCGCGCGGGCGGTACTGGTAGCCGCAACGTTAACGGTGGGCGTTTCAAAATTATTGGTGCGGGCCGCGCCGGTACTTGCGTCTACAAAGCTAAAGACCTTGAGCAATAGATAAGCTGCCACCAATACAATTGCCAGACCTACGCCACCGACAATCCACTTCCAGTTTTGTTTTAGGAACACTCGCGAAAAATCTCCTTACAGCAAGAATTTAGACCTGGTTTTGAACAACCGCCAATGTGGGACGGTTTGGTTTGACACCTGAGTTAATCACCAGCTTTGTTAGAAACAGATGGTATTTCCGGCTATTATAGCATAAATTTGTCACTTGCCAAATAAGCTAAAGCAAAAACAGCCAGGACTAATACTCCATATCCCACTTTTGGCTATTGCTAAATTCCAAGTTTCTTGTTAACATAAGAATGTAAGAAATCGCAGTTTTGAAATGAAAAAGAAGTGGAAATCAGGAGAGAAGCACAGATGACACAGGTTAAGAGCCAGATTTCAGGGACAGTATGGCAGGTGCTGGTTGAGGTTGGGCAAGCCGTCGAGGAAGAAGAAGATTTACTTATTCTAGAATCTATGAAGATGGAGATTCCCGTCTCTGCCCCGATAAGCGGGACGGTCAAAGAAGTTTTGGTCAGTCCGAACCAGCCCGTACAGGAAGGCGATGTGCTGGTAACACTGGAATAAATAAAGTTGGTAGTCGCAAAGGAGCGTATTTTGTTTAAGAGGGTATTGATTGCCAACCGGGGTGAGATTGCCCGGCGTATTATTCGTACCTGCCGCCGCCTGGGTATTGAAACGGTGGCGGTGCATAGCGATGCCGATATGACCGCGCCGTTTGTGCAAGAGGCGGACGATGCGGTGCTAATCGGGCTGGCTCAACCACATGCTTCTTACCTGAATATGGACGCGATTTTGGATGCCGCCGGGCAAAGCGGGGCAGAAGCGATTCACCCTGGCTACGGTTTTCTTTCGGAGAACCCGGTCTTTGCCGCGCGCTGTGCCGAGCAGAGTATTACTTTTATCGGGCCGCTCCCGCAGGCAATGGCGGCGATGGGTGAAAAAGTTCCGGCCCGCGAACTGATGCGGAAAGCGGGCGTACCAGTCGCGCCCGGTACGTCCGAGCCAGTGGAAGACCCCGAACTTGCCGCCCAAGCCGCTAAAGAAATCGGCTACCCGGTGCTGGTCAAGCCCAGCGCGGGCGGCGGCGGCATCGGCATGACGGTAGTAGAAAACCCGGAAAAGCTAAAAGCGGCTCTCAAGACGGCGCAAGGACGAGCGCAACGTGCTTTCGGTAGCGGGGCAGTCTTTTTAGAAAAATACGTGCCGAATGGTCGCCATATCGAATTTCAGGTGCTTTTCGATAATACCGGGCATGGTGTACATCTCTTTGAGCGCGAATGTTCGGTGCAGCGCCGCTACCAGAAAGTGCTGGAAGAATCGCCCGCCCCAGGATTGGGCAATAACGAAGAACTAAGGCTGAAGATGGCCCAGGCTGCTTTGAGCGCGGCGGCGGCAGTTGGCTATCGCAACGCCGGGACGGTAGAATTTATTTTTGGGCAGGGCGGCGAGTTTTATTTTCTGGAGATGAATACTCGTTTGCAGGTGGAGCATCCTGTCACCGAGATGATTACAGGGCTGGATTTGGTGGAATTGCAACTGCGGGTGGCGGCGGGCGAACCGCTTGGCCTGGAACAGTCGCAAATCCAGCGCAAAGGCCATGCTATCGAATTTCGGATTTATGCCGAAGACCCAACTACTTTCCTGCCTTCGCCCGGCACGCTGAGTGTCTTCCGTCCGCCCGCGCTAACTGAACACGTCCGGCTAGATAGCGGCGTAGAGCAAGGCAGCACGATTACGCCTTACTACGACCCGTTAATGGCAAAGCTGATTATCTGGGGGGCAGACCGGGCCGAAGCTATCGAGCGCAGCCGTGCCGCGTTAGAAAATTTTCAAATCGAGGGTATCAAGCACAATATCCCACTCCACCTCAAAATTCTCGCCAGCGAAGCTTTCCAGCGTGGCGAATACGATACGGGGTTGTTGAGCCGGATTTAAATGCAGGAATACAGATGAACAAGCCCTGAAAGGGTTCCCTGTGGGCGGATTAGCAGGGATGGACACAGATATGTTAGGACTTATACCGGGTCTTGAAGTTTAACAATTACTCACATCTGAACCCGGACATGAATGTCAGGGCTAAAAACAGGGTAATTAGTTTCTTAGCCCGGACATTCATGTCCGGGAAATTGAATTCAAGGCAGAATTGTGTCTAAGAGTCAGGTCTTAAAGGATAATAATTACTTGTAGGGGCTAATTGCATACGCCCTTTTGACCTGACGTAGCGTTCAAGGGCGTATGCGATTCGCCCCTACCAACGGCTCAACTTCGGTGCAATTTGTTATGGAAGTAAGAAGCGTAGTTAATATGAGTCAAAGCGTCACCCGTCTATATACGACGGCAGAGTTTGAAAACATGCCGGAATTAGACATGCGCTACGAACTTTTAGATGGAAGGCTGATTGAGAAACCCGGCCTAACTTTAAGACACGCCGATATTAAACGCTGTATTATGATAGCCTATTTTCACTTTGACCCGGATGAAAAAACAGGAATAATATTATCAACCGTAAGTGTGGGAATTGACACTGCTTACGTACCAGCGCCGGATTTATCATTTTGGATAGCCAACCGCAGACCGCATATAGACGTAAATATTGCTCCATATCCCGATTTGGCGATTGAAGTTGAGTCAAAATGGCAAGGTTTGCCGGAATTATTAAAGAAGGCGGAACGCTATCTGGCTGCCGGAGTGCGGTTGGTCTGGATAATTCAGCCGGATAAACGAAGCACCGTTGTAATTCGACCAGGTCAGCAAATTATAATTCAGCCGACGAGCAAGCTTGAGGGCGAGGACGTGATACCGGGCTTTGAAGTTAAGCTGAATGATTTATTCAGGAAATAACGATTTTGGGGGTAACAACTTTGGCGAACAAGGGCAAGGGCAGCAAATATTGGTTAGTGGCGGTGCTGGTTTTGAGTCTGGTGCTGGTGGCGTGCGGCGATGACCGCAAGCCCACGCCCGATTATTCGGTGGCGCTGACCCCGGTAGGGGCGCGTCCAACGGTAAAAGCACCCTACCAACCCGCTCCCAATATTACGCCCGACCCAACCGGAACTGCCGCCGCCGCCCTTGCCCTGATTCCTTCGCCAACCGCTACCCTGGCTGCTTCGCCCACTATCGCGCCCCCCACCCCGATTTTGATACCGACTCCCTCTGCGCCAACCGAAGGGGTGCTTACTTCTAATGAACTAGGTATTACTGGCTGGTCGGATACCCATATAAGTTGGTCTCCGACGGGCGACCAGTTTGTGCTACAGGTGATGCGCGGCGAAGACCAGTTCGATTATTATTTTTTGGTGCGCCCACCCACCAGCCCGACTACTTCTTTCAAGCTTTCGCGCACTACGTTTGGGTCGCTGGATTGGTCGCCGGATGGTCGCTATTTGAGCTTTATTGACCAGGATGCCGAGGGCAACCCCGGCCCGGTGCAAATTGTGGATACCGTTAGCGGCTCGTTCCAGCCCCGCGAACTTTTCAAAGGGCCATGCACCAACGCCGCCTGGCTGAATGCAACTAAGCTTGTGGCGGCCTGCGGCTCGGTAGTATATAAGCTGGCGGCAGAAGGCACTGCCAGCGACCAGCCCGAAACGCTCTACAAGCTGGATGGCGGACGCTTTCCCGGCTCAACCATGGATTTGAGCCTGATTGCACGGGCCTTGCCTTCGCCCGATGGGGCGCATCTGGCGCTCTACGGCCTGTCGCGCCAAAAAAGCAGCCTACCGCTTGGCGAAATTGCCTTCTTTAATATTGGGTCGGGCAAGCTGAATTTGCTAGACCGGGGCAATCGCCCGGTAGCGATGGTAGATTGGACACCTGATAGCAAATATCTGGTGCTGCGTAACCTGACGGGCGATTGGGCCGTCCCCTACACTTTCGATTTTTATCTGGCAGACCCGGCAAAGCAGCGCATTGTGCAGAACGTGACCCGCTCGAACGACAAGTGCGACCCGGTGCTTGGACCAAAGCCGGAGTGCCAGGGTTTGCAGCCCTCGCCTTTCCAGTCTACCCGGCTGGTTTTCGCGCCGGATGGCAACCGCTTTTTGTTTACCGGGATTCGCTATGTAGCTCAACCAAACGTGGCGCTGGATACAGTTGAGCGGGTAGTGACCGGGGCGGTTTTTGGCGGCAAGGCTGAAAAGCCAGTTGAACTAGCTTCGGGCGAACGAGTCATTAACCCGGTCTGGCTGCCCAATGGTCACTATTTTTACAGTCGCGTGCCGTTG
This sequence comes from Chloroflexia bacterium, assembly GCA_038209275.1. Taxonomy (GTDB): domain Bacteria; phylum Chloroflexota; class Chloroflexia; order Chloroheliales; family Chloroheliaceae; genus L227-5C. The sequence goes on from JBBQXW010000002.1 coordinate 32,385, forward strand.
AAAGGCCCGGCTCAGGCCATTATGGACGGTCAGCCCGCCAATCTAAAGTCGGCGGCCTTAACCGCGCTGAGTACTTCCGGCACACCGCAAGCCAAAGCCAGCCCGAAACCATCTGTCACTGGTACGCGCCTGGCCTCGGCGGTTCAGCCCGTTACACCGGGTGCGCTTGGCTCAAACGATGAGATTGATGACAACAGCGCCATCAATACTGAAGGTACGCCTAGCGCCTTCTTGACCCCTAGCCCGTCACCGAACGGCGCGGCGGCTGGCCCACTTCCTCCAGAGCGCCCAGTTAATACTACCCCGCCGAGTGGTACGCCGACCCCACCGCCAACCGCCGCGCCAGCTACCGCCACTCAGCCGATTGTCTTTCCCAGCCTGACTTCCAGCATCGGGCCGAGCGGGACGCAAATTATCCGTATCTTCACCGCTACGCCAGAGCCGCGCCCGACTAATCCGCCGACTACCCGCCCGTCCGCTTCGCCTAAACCATCTGTCACTGGCACGGCTACGTCCGATACGGTTCAGCTACGCCCGGTTGGTTTTTACGCTTCGCCCAAAGGCAACTGGGTTATTTCGCTCGAACGCATTGCCAGTGGCGATAAATCGGTACAATTTCAGGTGAGGCTGATTCCTTTTTCGGTGAAGTAAATTTAAAGAAAATAGAAGTTGTTAAAATTGTCGCCTGGTAGTATTCTTTTACCGGGCGATATTTTATCATAATTTTATTTTGGATAAAAAAAGTTATCATGAGTAATTCGGCGGAACTGACCGCTTTTATCAAAACTGAAGCTGTTGCGCTCGGCTTTGACCTGGTGGGCCTTGCTCCCGCCGGGCCATTTTATGAAACCGAGTTGCGGCTGCTCGACCATATCGAAAAAGGCCGGATTGCGGGTTTGGCCTGGTTCACTTCGGAACGGGCCAGCTTTTCTGCCGACCCTGCCAACTTGCTGCCGGAAGTTCGCTCGATTATCTCTCTGGGGGTCAGTTACCTGACCAATGAACCAGCCGTTCCCGAAGGCGGACTGTATGGTCGGGTGGCCCGCTACGCCTGGGGGCAGGATTATCATATTGTCCTAAAGCAGAAAATGGAGCAACTTTTCGAGCGCATCAAATCTTATCTGGGCGAAGCAGGCCGTCCGGCCCGTTTGCTGGTAGATACCGCCCGGATTGTAGACCGCGCCGCCGGACAACGGGCCGGATTAGGCTTCTTCGGCAAAAACACCAATCTGCTAAACAAGCATCTCGGCTCGTGGTTTTTTCTGGCGGAAATCCTGACCGATTTAGAACTTGAGTATGATGCGCCCGCCATCGGCACTTGCGGACGCTGTACTCGCTGCATTGACATCTGCCCAACCGAGGCGATTGTCGAACCCTGGTCGGTTCACAATGACCGTTGTATTTCTTACCTGACCATCGAGCTAAAGGGCAGCGTTCCCGTCGAGTTGCGCGACGGTATGGGCGAGTGGGTTTTCGGCTGCGATTTGTGCCAGGATGTCTGTCCTTACAATAAAAAAGCTTTTAAACCCAACCACGCCGAGTTTCAGCCCGCCGACCCTTTCGATGCCAAACCCGATTTGCTGGAATGGTTGCGCCTAACCGCTACCGATGAGCTTTTCCGTGCAAAATTTCGGGGTACGCCCCTGCTCCGTCCCAAACGCGCCGGATTGCGCCGAAATATCGCGATTGCCCTGGGAAATAGCCACGACCAGCGCGCCCTTGCACCCCTCGTCGAAGCTCTCGCCACCGAACCCGACCCCACCGTGCGCGAACATCTCGCCTGGGCGATTGATAAGATAATAGAACGACGGAGAAATGAGGACGGAGGACGGAGGATGGAGGAGGTGTAGGAAAGGGCGCAGCCCCATGCGCCTAAACTTAAGGTGCTATTCCTAAAATTGGGTGGTTGAGCAAGCCCGCCCTGGACAACCCTACGGGCCGAATTCCGGGCTACGTCGCTCAAGTGGATTAAAATCCACTGATTACCAAATGGCCCTGACCACGTATCCAGTGGTTTTCAAACCACTTGAGCGACATAGCCCGGAATTCGGCCCGTAGGGTTGTCCAGGGCGAGTCGCACATAAGTACTATTTTGAAGCGAAACGCTTACGTTGACCTCCATGGGCATAGCCCCTTCCTACAAGTAATTTGTAAATGCTTGTGATGAACAGCGAGGAAATTTTCTCAAATACTTCCAAGGTGTTACAATGCGGCAGATATATTGTAAGGAGTGCCAATGCTGGAAGCCGAAAAAACTGAAGAATTAGCCGAGAAAACTAAAATAGCGCCGCCCCAACCGCCAACCCTCGCTACTCCATGGCAACGCTGGCGGCCAGTTTTGTTGCTGATAGTGGTGGTGGCAAGCTGGGCCAGCGCTTCGGTAGTTACAAAATATGTCTATCTGCACCAGATTATCACGCCGTTTACGCTGGTGGTCGGGCGGTTTACCCTGGCGGGCTGTTTTGCCCTGTTTCTCTTTAGTCTGAGCCAGCGTCGGCGACAGGTTAAAACTTTGCCTTTCGTTGGTGGGTGGCGGGCTTACTGGCTGGGTGGCACGCTAATTACGACCTTTATTATCGGCTTCAACCTGGCTCTACTTTACATAAGTGCAACGCTGGGTGGCCTGGTCTTTTTTGCGCTTACGCCGCTTGTTATGTTGGTGGTGGGGCATTTCTGGCTTGACTCTGTCTTCGGCTGGCGACAGGCTATTGGTATTTCGGTGGCATTATTCGGCGTAATCATCGTTCTTAGTGGCGGCGACCCCCAGCATTTGCTCAATAGTCTGACTGGCACAAATTTGCCGCTCGGTCTGGCCCTGATGAGTATCAGTGCGCTGGGTTGGGGTGCTTACGGCTTGTGGGGCAAACGTTATCCTATCTCGCAGCCCGGCGCAAGCTTACTATCTACCGGACTGAATCAGCTGGTCGGGGTTGCGCCAGTCTGGGTCTTGTACTGGCTGTTCGAGCCGAACGGCCTGTTTATCCTCAAGCCGGAAGCGTGGCTCTTTATTCTCTATATTGGCATCGTGCCGTCCTGCCTGGGCTTTGCGCTTTTCAACGCCATTCTCAAAGACCTGAACCTCAATCAGGCTGCCACCATTCAGCTATTTTCGCCCGTCTTTACCGCCTTCTTCGCCATTCTTTTTCTGGACGAACCGTTCAGCCTTGCCCTCGTAATCGGTACACTCGTTCTCCTGTGGGGCATCCGCATCACTACCCGCATTAAAAAACCCAGCTTAAAAGCCGGAAATACAAACTAAATTAAAGTAGGACTAATTGCATTCGCCCTTGAACCCTAAGCGGGGTCAACGGGGCGAATGTAATCAGTCCTACTTTAATTCAAAACTCAAAATTCAAAATTCAAAACTTTCTAATGTTCCTCGACCACTCGACCATTTAGCGCCTGTATCGGGCGGGCGTTGCTGTGGAAAATTCCGGCAAAGCGTTCGACCTGAGCTTTGGAAATCGTGGTCGTCTGCTTCATCACCATCCACGACACCCCTTCCGAGCAGGGCGGCGTGGTCAGCGAACCCTGGTAAGTGTAAAAGCCGGAATTGGCTGGTACAACGTCACTGGCATTAATCGTCATATTGAGCGGCACTTCGCCCTCTTTGGTCGGGATTTTGTCCCAGAACTTCGCCAGAAAAGCATTTTCCGGCCCATCCTCCATCATTATACCGATTACCGCCAGGGCGTTGTCGGCGCTTTTGTGTACCAGATGTAGTTCCATCGGGTAAACCTTGCCAGTAATTTTGTGTTCGCTGGGCGTATGAAAATGGAACTGGGCCAGCTCAAATTTCTTGCCCGCTACCTCAATGCTGCTGCCCTTATCATAGTTTACTTGAATGGTGTGTCCGTTGTTGGTCAGCACAAGTGCCGACGGGCCGTACTGCGGCTTTAAGATTGCGGCGCTGCTTTTCGTAGCGTTGGTAATATCAATCGGGGTCTGGTTCTTGCCCAAACCGCACACCGCGTTTTCGGGACTTAATTCGGCCCACTTGGTCGGGCCTTCCTCGCCTTCATAAGTCCAATGGGCGGCTTTAGCCTTATCACCGCTCTTCTCGGCGATGGCAGCCCCAGTAGTTGAGCGCGTAACCGGGAAGGGCGTATTGGTTGGGTCGCCGCACGCCGTCAAAAAAGCGCTGGAAGCCAGCGCACCCATGCTAATCACAAAACGTCGCCGCGACTGATACCTGAACATTGTTTAGAATCCTTTCTTAACCTAAGTTGAACAGAGAAAATTTAGACGAACAACTGAAATATTTAAACTATTCCTAAAATAGAACCTGAGTCAATTTGACCTGAATCGGAAAAAATTTACTGCTAATCGCCTTGCTCTGGATAAAGCCAACGTGCTTTTACACTTAGTCTAACAGTTCAACATTACAAATCAGGTTACAAAGTATCACTCTTAAATTTAGCTTACAAAAAAAGCAGGCTGCTTTTGGCTGCAATAGTATGACTACAAAAAAGCCGTTCCCCTGTGAAACCTTATATACTAATTTAAATTTCTCTAGTCAGCTGATTTTCCATTGGCGGAGCAATGTCCTACAGAAAAACGGTGAATTTCCATTGGCGGAGCAATGTCCTACAGAAAAACGGTGCCAATCTGGGTTCATCTGGGTTCATCTGTGGTTAATTTCCCTTCCGCTATTCTCTCAGGCGCATAATTTCCCGTGCGCCAGATAGCATAGCCCACCACCAGATTGACCAGATTGAGCAGCAAAATCAGGGTAGACAGGCTGACCGCTTTTTCGCGGGCGTAACCTAGCTTTGCCAGTATCCCAACCAGCGTTATATCGCGCGCCCCGATGCCCCCGATGGAAACCGGCAGCAGACTCACCGCCGTTGCCAGACTACTGACCGCGATTACCTGCAAAAAATTCAGGTTCAAATCGAGCGCCAGCGCCAGCAACCAGATACGAAATAAAGCCAGGGCCGACCCTAGCACCGTCGCGCCAAAAACGGGCAAGAAGCTGACCGGGCGCAATCGTCCTTCCGCCTCAACTTCTTCTGCTTCCAACTCGCTATTGCCCTGTCGTTGGGCTTTGCGCCGCAAAATTATTTTTAGGGCTATGTCTATTAGTCGGTTTCGCCAGTTCGGTATCGAAAGCACCACCAACGCGCCAATTGTCCCGCCCAGCAACACTAACAAGGCCGGAAGTTCGCCCGCAAAATCTGCTCCCAGGAAAAGCAAACCACCCGCCGCCAGTAGCAGCAAAACCGCCACATCAAACAGGCGGTCTAGCACAATCGAAACTAGCGCCGCCCCAAGTGGATAACCCATGCCTCGCAAATACCAGGCTTTAATCGCGTCGCCCGCCTGTCCGGGCGTAAAACTGCCCGCCGCCAACCCGCCCGCGTACAATCGGTAGGCTGTCCCAAACGGCAGCGCCATGCCCAAATCCTTGAGAATAATTTGCCAGCGCCACGCCTTGATACCGATAAACGGGAAAACCAGTATAATCGCCGCGCCTACCAGCCAGCCGTTCGCGTGCAATAAATCCTCGACGATTTTAGCCGGACTCAAATCCAGCCGCCACAAAAAAAAGAGCAGCAAGGCCGTTCCGCCCAGCCTTAATGCCCAGCGCAAAATCGCTTGCCTCTTGCTGATGGCTTTATCGTTTCTCATGAGGAATCAATGGGGTAGGGGCGGGGTCTCCCCGCCCAATTATGCTGTAGTCAACCGTGGGCGAGGAGACCTCGCCCCTACGTAAATAGATAAATTTTATTTCCATGAGAATTAGTTCCGGGGTCGAAGGGGTGGTTCTTCCTGTTCTTCCGGCAGGTCGAAGCTAGAAGGCGGCGACAAATCGCGCACAGCGCTTCGCTCAAAGCGCAAGGCCGCAATTTGCTCCGAAATCAGGCCGCTCAGAAAGATAAGCACGCTGATACTGATGAGTAAAACCGAGCCATTCGGTATCTTGCCGTTCAGAAAAAAGTTCAGCAGACCATAGGCTGCCCCGACCACGAACCAGACCAGCGCCAACGGCATAAAAACCTTAATCGGGTTGAACAGGGTAATCATTTTGAGGATAATTGTGATAAATTTCAGACCATCGCGCCAGGGCCGGATATGGCTTTTGCCGCCCTGCCGTCGCTCGAACTTTATCGGCACATGCTGCACATTGTAGCCAGCCTTGATAAAACTCATCGTCGTGGTGGTGGGATAAGAATATTGATTGGGCAATAGGTGAATAAACTCCATCACTTTATCGCGCTTGAAACAGCGGAAACCGCTGGTCGGGTCAGGCACTTTCATTTCCACTAAATAGCTGGCAAGCTTGCTAAAAACCCAGTTGCCGAAGTTACGGAACTTGGCCGTGTCGCTGTCCCCTGTGCGCGACCCAACCACCAAATCATACGGCCCGATAAATTCGAGCAAGCGGTCAATATTTTCGGGCGAGTGCTGCCCGTCGGCATCCAGCAGCAAAATTACCTCGCCGCGTGCCGCCCTGATGCCAGTCTTGACCGCCGCGCCGTTGCCCTTGTTATACGGGTGGCGCACGACTCGCGCTCCCGCCCGCCGCGCTACTAGCGCGGTGTTATCGGTGGAGCCGTCGTCCACCACCACAATATCACATTCCGGCTTGGTGGCGCGGGTTCGTTCTACCACTTGCCCAATTACCGCTTCTTCATTATAAGCCGGAATTATTATTGTTAATTTACTATCTTCTACCATTTATTCTCATACACTCAGGTTTCAGTGAGGTTGTAGAAATTTTTGCAAAAATTTCTACAACCTCACCGAAACCTGAAACTTATTAGCTTTTGAAAATTTTTTGCAAAAAATTTTCAAAAGCTAATGAAAAAGCGAAAATCCTGACCTTGCTAAAGCAACCTAACTAAAACACGAATTTATTTCTTAAAGGTAACTATTATTGCACCCTGGCACAGGGTTTGATAAATCAAACCCCTACCGAAATAAGTTCTTAATTATCTTCATGCTTCAGCAACAAACTACCGCATTCCAACTCAAAATTCAAAACTCAAAATTCAAAATTTTCTTAGTCCTGGCTAGAGTCGGCGGAACCCAGCGCGGCGTTTTGTAGTTGTTGAAGCTGGCGCTCCTTGATGCGTTCGCGGTGGTATTGCCGATGTTCTTGCTTGACCATTAGCCGCCACCAGAGTTGCAACAGATTTACACCAGTACGCCACAGTCGGGGAAAGTTGAAAAACTGGCTCTTGCCGTAAGCCCGGTGAAAATGATGTACTGGCACCTGGTCGAACTTGTAGCCTGCGTCCTGCAATTTTTTGACCAGTTCCAGGCAAATCGTGCCAGTGTTGCTGGTGAGTTCAATATCATCAAAGCACTTGCGCCGAATCAGCCGGAAATCGCAATCGGTGTCGCGTACTTCTAGCCGGAAGGCGAATTTGACCGTCCAGTGATAGAGCTTGCCGATAATAATGCGGTGCGTCGGGTCGTGTCGCTCAATTTTGTAGCCATTGACAATATCTATTTCGGGGGTCAGTCGTTCCAGCAATACCGTGATTTCGTGTGGGTCGTACTGGGCATCGCCGTCAGTATAAAAAACTAGGTCTTTGGTGGCCGCCGCGAAGCCGCTTCGCAACGCCCCGCCATAGCCCCGGTTCTTCTGATGATGAATTATCCGTACCTGCGGATAGACCGTCGCCAGTTCGTCCAGTACCTCGGCAGTATAATCTTTGCTGCCATCGTTAATCACAATTACTTCGTAGTCGTCGGTCAATTTTCGACAGGTTATCAGGGCTGCCAGCACCATGCTAGAGATTGTACCAGCATCGTTGTAGGCCGGGAAGAAGACCGAAATACTGGGTCGTTCTAGCGGCAACTGCCCGGTTACGCTATTCACTTCCGCGGTTTCTTTTATTGGTGTAGTATCTAAATTACCCACACAAACTCCTCTTAAGCTCACTCTCGCTAATTTGACTAAAGCCGTTTGTTATCAAGAACACGCCTGTCCAAATCAAATTTAATTAATCGGCAGGCTCCTCCGAAACTGCTCACACCTGTCTCTCCGAATTTTGGCAGGCATTGGCAGTACTTTCCATTATTAAATATAAGCGTTTGAACAACCGAAAGGTTGCACCTTCTGGCTTATCTTGAGCATCACTTTGCATGGCTTTATTATACAGGCATGGTATTATTATGGTCAACTTGCTCAAATTTTAGTCTTAAATCGCCAATCGGCACGAAAACGTTTATAATTCAGTGGGTATCTATCGGTTCCTCGTGCAAAGATATTATTATCATTTGCCCTGTTTCATAATTAATTTTTGGCTTGGGAAAATTTTGCAAAATTTACTCAAGGCCAAAGCAAGCTAAAAGGAGGCCAGCGTGAGCGCTAACGAAACTAACGTCTTCTGGTTCGACCTGACCCATACCATGAAGCCTTTGAGCCATGGCGAAGGGGTTTATCTTTATGATACCGATGGAAAACAATATCTGGATGGCGCTTCTTCGGTGGTCGTGACTAATATCGGGCATGGCAACAAACGAGTGGCGCAAGCAATGGCGGAGCAGGCCGGGCGGCTGGCCTACGCCCCGCACCACGTTTTCTCGAATGCCCCGGTAATTGAACTGGCGGAACGACTCAGTCGTTTTACACCTGGCGACCTCAATCATTGTCAGTTTGTTTCGGGCGGCTCGGAAGCCAACGAAAGTGCCATCAAGCTTGCTCACGCTTATTTTATCGAGCGTGGTCAGCCGGAGAAGTGGAAAGTTATCGGGCGCTGGAATTCCTATCACGGCAATACGCTGGGGGCGCTTTCCGCCAACGGACACCGCAGTCGGCGCGCGCCTTATTTGCCGATGCTGATAGATTTTCCGCATATTCCGGCGGCTTATTGCTATCGCTGTCCGCTCAATTTAGAATATCCTTCTTGCGGAATTGCCTGTGCCAAAAGCCTGGAAGAAACTATTCTGGCGGAAGGGCCGGAAACGGTGGCGGCTTTTATCGCCGAGCCACTGGTTGGGGCGGCAGCCGCCGCGATTACGCCACCCGCCGAATACTTTGGCATGATTCGCGCTATTTGTGATAAGTACGATGTATTATTTATCGCCGACGAGGTTATGACCGGGGTGGGTCGGACGGGCCGCAACTTTGCCATCGAGCATTGGGATGTGCTGCCCGATATTCTGGTTACGGCAAAAGGCTTGAGTGGCGGTTATGCTCCGCTCGGCGCGGTAGTGGTGCGCGACCACATTTTCGAGGCGTTCGTGCCGCCGCAAGGTTCGGGCCAGTTTATTCACGGCTTTACTTACAGCGGGCATCCGCTTTCGTGTGCCGTCGCCAACACGGTGCTGCAAATCTGGGAAGAAGCGGGCCTGACCGACAACGCCGCCGAACTTGGGCCATATTTGCGGCGCGGTCTGGAGCAAATTCAGGCGCGTCATCCGATGGTCGGCGATGTGCGCGGTATCGGCTTTATGCAGGGCATGGAGTTTGTGCAGGAACGCGAAACCAAAACGCCCTTCCCGGCGGCACAGCGTATCGCCCGGCGGGTCTGCGATGCCGCCTTAGAAGAAGGGTTGGTGGTCTACCCCGGCACAGGCTCAGTAGATGGCGTGCAAGGCGACCACTTGCTCATCACCCCGCCGCTCATCATCACCCGCCCGCAAATTGACGAGCTACTCGAAAAACTTGACCGGGCGATTGAGCTGGTGGAGCGCGAAGTTTTGCCGACGTAATGCAAAAAGAGAAAATTCACCACGGAGGCACGGAGACACGGAGAAAAACACAGAGAGTTGATGATGCAGGATTAATACATGGGAAATTTGATAACCAACGAAAAAGCCGGGGACGATTGCTACCTCAAATTGAGCAATGGCGCTACGTCGGTGCTTATTTCGGTGCTGGTTTTGAGCGGTTCTGATTTAGCTACTTCCCGTTCTTCAATCTGGGAGAAGCAGTTGATTACATGGCTGGCTGAAAAAGACCAGGATATTTTTGGGATAGGCGTAGTCGGCTTTGATTTGGCTGACATCGCCTGGCAAACCGAGAATTTTGCGGCCCAAAAAGCTTTTCTGTTGGGAGTGATTGACCTTGCCCTGACCCGCCATCGCTGGCAAATTCTGGATTACGACCCGCCCCACGCTCTCGACTATTTGCAAAACTTTCGCAAATTGGTGGAACGCTATCTGCCAGAAATGGTTGTGCCGAACCAGACCTGGGATTGGTGGGCCGAGCCGGAAGGTTTCCCAAAATGCCCGATTCACGATGTTTACATGCACGCTCAAGGGTGCGTAATTTGCCATGACACATAAAAACTACGCCCCTGGTCATGCTGAGGAACGAAGCATCTCAATTCCACCCAAAATAAGTGCTTCGGGTAAAAGAGACCCTTCCTGCATCAGGGTGACAAGTGCGCTCAGGGCGTGACAAACGTTGGACGGCATAGTAACTCAAAATTCAAAATTCAAAATTCAAAATTCAAAACTCAAAGGAGCTTATGGCTAAAGTAATTGCGGTGGCGAAGAGCGCCGAACCGGGGATGCCGAAATATGTGGCAGACGAAATAAAAATTATTGAAAATCATGGTGTCGAAGGCGATTATCACGCCGGAACGACGGTGAAGCATCGTTATTTGGCGCGCAAAGACCCGACCAAACCCAACAAGCGGCAGGTCAATTTGCTTCATTCGGAATTATTTCCAGAGTTGAGCGCCGAACTTGGGCTGGAAGTTTTGCCGGGGCAGATGGGCGAGAATATTACGACAGAAGGCATAGATTTGATGGCCTTAAAGGTTGGCACACAGTTGCAAATCGGCGCAAGCGTGGTGCTGAAAGTGACCGAGGCGCGCATACCTTGCCGCAGCCTGGATTATCTGGATAAGCGTTTGAGCAAGGCAGTAGCGAAAAAGCCGGGCGAAAAGCAGCCGCACGCCGGGATGCTGACAATAGTGCTGGCGGGCGGTACGGTACGCCCCGGCGACGAAATCAGAGTTGTGAACTAGCTCATGGAAATTAAGAAAGAAACCGACAAAGAAGCTGAAAAGGAAATTGAACCTCCGGCCCAACTTGAAATACAGGATGAAGAAACCGAACCGACCCTGACCGGGCGGCGACGGCCATTTCTGGCCTTGCAATACCGCGATTATCGGTTGCTCTGGATAGGGCAGGCGGTTTCACAAATCGGCACACAGATGCGGCTGACCGCGATTGGCTGGCAAATTTATGTGCTGACCCACGACCCGCTTCAGCTTGGCTTTATCGGGATTTGCCGGGTGATTCCGCTGGTACTCTGTTCGCTGGTGGCTGGCCCGGCGGCGGACGCGGTTGACCGACGCAAATTGCTACTGGTCGCGGAAACGGTGCTGATGGCTTCGTCGGTAGCGCTGGCGCTGGTGACAATGACGGGCGTGGTCAATGTCTGGTGGATTTACGGCATTACGATTGTTTCTTCCGCCACCAATGCTTTTGAGCGCCCGGCTTATTCTGCCCTTGTGCCGTCACTGGTGCCGCGCAGCCAACTACCCAGCGCAATGAGCCTGAACATTTTGAATTTTCAGGTGGCAACCGTCGTTGGGCCAGGATTGGGCGGTATCGTAATTGCCGCGCTAGGCGTGGCGGGCGTTTATTGGCTGGATGCTTCGACCTATATCGTGGTGATACTTGCACTGTTGCTGATTCATTATCGCCCGGCTGGGCCGACTGGACAGCGCGTGACTATTGCGGCGGCGCTGGAAGGCATTCGCTTTGTGGCGCGTAACAAAATTCTGGTTTCTACTATGCTGCTCGATTTCTTCGCGACTTTCTTTGCTTCCTCCCGCACGCTGCTGCCGATTTTCGCCACCGATATTTTGCATACCGACGAGGTGGGCTTTGGCCTACTTTCGGCGGCGGATGCAATCGGCGCGGTACTTAGCAGTCTGGTGATGGCCTGGTTAAATCCGGGGCGAATGAAGCATCCAGGCCGGATTTTGTTGGTGGCGGTCTTTATCTTCAGCCTGTTTACCATTCTGTTTGGCTACTCTACTTCGCTGCCTTTCTCACTGCTTTGTCTGGCCGGAGTAGGCGCAAGTGATACCGTCAGTATGGTGTTGCGCCAGACGATTGCCCAACTGGTCACGCCCGATGAAATGCGAGGCCGGATGCAATCGGTCAACATGATTTTCTTCGCGGGCGGGCCGCAACTGGGCGAAGTTGAGGCTGGTATCGCGGCCCGTCTGGTGAGTGCGCCTTTCTCGGTGATTAGCGGCGGCATTGCCTGTGCGCTGGTCGTCGTTTTATTGGCGGCGAACAGCCCGCAGTTGCGAAAATATGCGTTTGAGAAATGATTACACAGGCAGAAGAAAAGTTCACCACGGAGACACGGAGACACAGAGAGGCATTTGACCAAATTTAGAACTTTCGTTAAGGTAGTAGCGATTGATGCTTATTAAGAAAGTAAGCCGTAAATAGGGTAGGGTCGAATCGCATACGCCCTTTTGACCCGGCACAGTGTTCAAGGGCGTATGCGATTCGACCCTACCAAAGACCAGTTGCGGATTATTTAGCTAAAGAGCATCAATCGCTACTACTTTTTTGTAGGACAAACGAAAGCCCTAAATTTAAGTGTAAGTGCCTAATTTGGGGCAGAAGGGACGGCGAAAACTTCAAAATCGCCGCCCTGGTGAACGAGTGGAAAGAGTTTGTTTTCGGGTGCATCAAGCAAAGCGGGATAGCGTCCGGCTTGCTCAGTGATAATGATGTAGCTGGCCTTATATTTGTTGGCTACTTCGCGCAGGGTGGCTAAATCTTCGTTAGCGGGCAGACGCACCGAAGGCTGTCCGCTCACATAATTCAAGGTCGCGGGCTGGTTGGTAATGACTGCCGAAGCAGGGTGGCTAACCAGCCAGATTTTTATTCGCCCGTATAAATCAGCGTCCTGCCGATGCACCGCCGTCACCGGGCCAAAATTTAGCACCAGCAACAACACGTTAATCAACACTAAAACAGCCAAAATAATTGACGCACCCAGAGGGTACCCGCGATTGACGATTGATGATTTTGGGGAGGACGGAGGAACGAGGACGGAGGAACGAGGACGGAGGAACGAGGACGGAGGATTAGGCGCTGACTGAGCTTTCCCTCTCCTAAATTGTAAATCGCGGGTATGCTTTGGATGCGTCAATCGTAAATTGTTTAGTCCGTGCCAGACGAGAAAAACTTGTCCGGCAGCGAGAAACGGCGCGGAACTGGCGGCGGAATGATAATAGCTTCCGTTCAGGCTGGCGACGGCAAAGATGAGCGGCACGCCCAAAAAGAGCAGCAGGCTATATAGGGCGGCGGGTCGGGCGGCGCTCTCGCGCTTTGCCAGCCAGCCCAGCCCGATAACTCCCAGCAAAGCCGTCGGCGGAGTAAGCGCATCCAGCACCGTGCGCCAGGCGCTCCATAGTGCCTCTAGCCGTAGCCCAATAATTTTGCCTAATCCACCATCTAACCAGGTCTGAAAATTTATCGGCGTGCGGTAATTGAATAAATCCTGATAATCAAACAAAAAAATGGTCTGCGTACCCGCCGGAGAAGTAACAAACCCAAACAACAACCAGTTCCGCAACGACCACGCGCCCACCACTACAGCCATTGCAAGCAAAGCAAGAATTGACGATTGACGATTGAAGATTGACGATTTTGGGGAGGTTGGGCAATCTCAGGCGATTTACGCCATTTAATCGTAAATCGCAGGTACCCTTTGGGTGCGTAAATCGTAAATAAAATAGCGGTAGCGACCAGGAAGACGGCTGGTGTGCGGGCGAGGTAGGCCAGCCCGGTCAGGAGGCCGAAGGCGAGGGCGGTAGTCGGGCGGGGTTTTTCGCGAAATCGGGTTAATAAAAGAAGGGCCGGACAGACTAGGGCGGCGTAGAGCATCGAGCTATCGGGCAGCGCCGATTGGTAGACCAGCAATGGATTCAGCGCAACCAGCAGCCCGGCTACAAAGCTGAGGCCATCGGGCATAAAGCGCCGGGCGAAAAACCAGGTGAAAATGGGCAGAAGCGACCCCGCTATCAGGCTCGGTAGCTGGGCCGCGAAAAAAGTATCACCGAGCAGCCACAGGAAAAAGCCGATTACCAAAGACGAAAGCGGCATCCAAAATTCCATGCCGGGATGCCGGACATTCTCGAACAAAGGCTGAAAGTTCCAGATAATCCCAACTTCCATTTCCCACGGGCGCGGCCCACTCAAAGCTCTGGCCGCCTGAATATAATAGGCCGGGTCATCCAGCGGCGGAAAAGTAATTTGCAAAGCATAAACCAGTCGCACCAAAAACGCCACAACGAAAAGAACGGCAGGAGTTTTGAGTTTCGGCCCGTAGGGTTGCCCGGTGGGTGAGTTTTGAGTTTTGAGTTTTGAGATATTCAAAATTTGGGCTTTCTTTATTAGTGGTCTGTATGAGAAGCTTTCCTGCTTCGATTTGCATCGTTTATCGGCACGTTTAAGATAAAAGACTGATTTAACTCAAAACTCAAAATTCAAAACTCAAAATTATCTTAACCGCTTGTAGCATGAGGTCGAGTGACATGCTGGGGGCGCACTGGCGTAGGTTGTCGCGGACGGCTTCGGCGGCAGCTTGGTGCGGGAGAGCGGGAAGGTGGACAAAACCAACCGCCGGACGTGCTTCGCTCAATTGGGCGGCAAGATGGGAAGCGGTATAAAGCATGTGGTTGCACAAATGTCCACCCGCGTGTCCCGAAATATAGGCGGGAATCCCTTTCTGTCGTAGCCGAATTTGGAGTTTTTCCAGGGGCAAAGTGCTGAAGTAAGCCGCCGGGCCATTTTCCAGGATAGGAGTGTTTTGCATTGAATGACCGCCGTTGTCGGGAGTAGCGCCAAAGTCGAGCAGGTTCAAACCGACTCGTTCAAGCCGAATCTGGCTCTCGCCGAAGGCAAGGCCCGTGCCAATAACTACTGCTGGACGCAATTGCTCCATATATTCAGCCAGCAAAGGCGGCATTTGCTTGTAATCACAGGGCAATACCACGCCATGCACCTGATAGCCCGCGATTGTTTGTCCATGCAAAGCTTCCGCCACCATTCCCGAAGGATTTATTGTATGACTCCCAAACGGTGGATAGCCAGTTAACAACACAACTTTTTCTACCATTTTAATCTACGCCCTTATACATGTTCATACGTTAATAATAAGAGGCTCTGGATATGCTACAATTGTCCTAAGACCTTGTCAACCCCGAATTACTATCGGGATTAGTTTAGAAAGACTGGAAAATGTCGAGGAGAGCTAAAAAGCAAGCACCCCGCGAACCTGAGTTCGCGACCAACCTTCGCCTGATGGATATGGCCTACGGCGGCGAAAGCGTCGCCAGACTGAATGAAATTTACGATTTACGCACCCAAAGGGTACCCGCGATTTACGATTTAGAAAAACAGGAAGTGGACAGGCCAGCTATTCTCCAAGAAGAATCGGGAGAAAGTAAGCCACTACAAACACCTGATGCTTCACAAGAAGCGCCTGAGTTATATAATAATGAGCAATCGTCAATCGTCAATCGCGGGTACCCTCTGGGTGCGTCAATCGAAAGTCGTGAAGTTGTTTTTGTAGCGGGTGGATTGCCGGGCGAACTGGTGGATGTGCAGCTTTATCGCCGCAAGAAAAGCTATTTGCGGGGGAATGTAACCCGCGTAGTAGAAGCTTCTCCGGCCCGGCAGGAAGCGCCCTGTCCCTGGTTTGGAGTAGAAAAATGGCCTAATTGCGGTGGTTGCCAGTGGCAGCACGCCAATTACAACGCTCAACTTGATTATAAAGCTTCGATTTTGCGTGACCAGTTGGTGCGGCTGGGCGGGTTTGAAGAGCCGCCTTTGCTTGCGCCCGTAGCGGCCCGCAGTGCCTGGGCCTATCGCAATAACGTTGAATTTCAGATTGACCAGAACACCGGGCGACCCTGTTTCCATCGCCAGAATAGCATCAGGTTAGTACCCGTCGAGTCTTGTCATATTGCCCACCCCTTGATAACACTTTCTATTGAACCGTTGGCGGCAGCACTGGCCCGTCATTTGCCGGGCAAGGTACATCAGGTGACGGTAAGGGTTGGCCCGGTGGCGGGCGATGTACCGATTGCCGCCGAAGAAATTACGGCCCTTGCCCCCTACAATCCCGATGAAGCCGCTCACCTGGCAGCGCTCGAACGCTTTGTGGCAGTTGACCCGTTGGCAATGGCCCTACGCAAGACCCGCCCGGCGATTATGTTTATCATGCGGATGTTAGGGCAGGCCGATTTACCGCCGTTCGTTGAAGAAATGCAGGCGGCGCTTGACCGCTACGCCGAAATTACGATTGTGGCGGAAGGGAAAAAGCGGCGGCTCGATATATTGTGCGGGCCGGATTATGTCGAAGAAGTGCTGGATGGTGTGACTTATCGAATACCGCCATTCGCCTTCTTCCAATCCAATTCACCGATGGCGGAAGAATTAATTGGACAGGTTTTTGAAGCATTTGCGGCGGCAGAATTGCCTCTGCGCGGCGCTCGATTGCTCGATATTTTTTGCGGGGTTGGCACGTTTAGTCTGCAACTGGCAAGGCGCGGCGCGACGGTGCTAGGAATTGAAGAATATGAAGGCGCAACGATAGCGGCAGAGGCCAACGCCCGGCTCAATCAATTGGAGAAGCAGACCAGATTTGTAGCGGCTCGTGCCGAGGAATATATTTTGCAACTGGAAAGCGAAGCTTACGATGGCGTTTTGCTCGACCCGCCCCGGCGCGGTTGCGACCCTGCGCTACTGGACAGTTTGCTCAAAATGCGCCCCGAAACGCTGGTGTATGTTTCTTGCGACCCCAGCACGCTGGCCCGCGACCTCAAAATATTGAGCAGCGGTTACAAATTAATTCAATCGCGTGTAGTAGACATGTTTCCGCAAACTTATCACATGGAGAGTGTTTCACTGCTCAAGCGTTATTAAACAAATCTACCCAGGCATTAGTTTTACAGGAGTTGTACCAGATGCGAGTAATGGTTTATTCTTCAGTTGAGAGTATAATTAAAAGTTTGGGTATCAGCGACGGTTCCCCCGAATTGCAAGAAGTACATCGTATTTGCGGCTTTGTCCATAACCTGCCGTCTAAGGAAATATCGGTAGAAAGTTATGTGGCGCTGCTGCGCTGGGCTGCTACCCGCTATTATCCCGATTTATCACAATCGGCTGGCTTGTATCAGCTTGGCCTGAAATTTCTGGAAGGTTATCGGGCCACTATTTTGGGGCGGGTGCAATTAGCCAGTATTCATCTAATCGGGCCGCACCGCCTAATCAAGCGAGTGCCTGAACTGTTTAGCAAAAGTACCAATTTTGGGGAGCGCACAGTAAAGCAAGTTGACACCCAACTTTACCTGGTCTCTTTTCGCGGCATACCTGTACCCGCCGATTTTTATTGTGGACTCTTTCATGCGGGCTTAAAAGCTGCCGGAGTAGAGCATCCCTCAATAACTTTTGAACAAATCGGACTGGAAGATGTAGATTTTAAGGTTTCTTGGTAGTTAACAATCTCCAAAATGTATTATGAAAGAGAATTTGACCCCGACCTATGGTTTCTGGCGTTTGAGGGCGAACGACTGGTAGGGGCATTGTCTATGCTACCCACGCACCAACGACGACCCGAACAAGGGTTGGGTGCAAAATCTGGCGGTAGCGCGCGAGGGCCGCAAGCAGGGTTTGGCCATGGCGCTATTGCTGCACGCTTTTGGCGAGTTTTACCGTCGGGGCAGGCAAACTGCTGGACTGAGCGTGGATTCGCAAATTCTGACCGGGGCAAACCGCCTCTACGAGCGGGTCGGAATGTACGTAGTGCGGCAGAATGATAAGTATGAAAAAGTGATGAGTGATGAGTAATGAGTGATGAGTGATGAGTGATGAGTTAGAAGAATATTTGCGGGGCATCTGGCGGGATACGGAGGGCAGTCAGCAGCGTCATCTGGTGCTACGGGCGGCGCATACGGTGACGCTGACCGATAATGCGCCCGGTACATTTGAATGGGCGGCTCCGCGTATTGCCAGCCATTTACAAGGCGGCGAAAGGGTGCTGGATATTGGCTGCGGAGGCGGTCAATATCTGGCTTTTTTACTGGCCCAGGCCGGGCTGGTTTCGTTTGGGGTAGGGCTTGACCGACATACCCGGCTACGGGACGAAGTCTGGCCGCGCCTGCAAAATTACGGCAATAGCGCGCTGGTGCAGGGCGATGCTTTGAAATTGCCTTTTGGCGAAAATTCTTTTAGTGCGGCAATGGCAAACCGAATGTTGAACCAGACAGGCGATATTGCCCGCGCCCTGGCAGAAGCGGCCCGTGTATTGAGGCCGAGCGGTTTGCTTTTTGTAGTGACGGCGGATAGTGAAAAACGTTCGTTGCTACGCGAAATTCACGAAACGGAGCAGCAAGCACTCGGTTTTCCGAGCAGCTATTTTCATTCTACTACTCAACCCGGTCAGCGCTTGAATCTGGAAAACGGCACGGACTGGCTTTCGGCTAATTTCAGCCAGATTCGGCTGGAACGTTACGAGCGGCAAATGGTTTTTGCTAAATTGGACGAAGTAATGGAGCATTACGCTACTGGCCTGTTATTTCACCGGGCCAGTGCTTTTGATAGCCTCAAATTTCCTTCAAGCAACTGGCTAACCCTTTATCACCGGGTAGAAGAAAAACTCGACGCAATTTTGAAGAGCGAAGGCAAAGTTGAAATCCGCGAAGGAGCGGCGCTTTTTATTGCGGCAACTGCTTCGAGCTAAAATTTAATCACCTGACACGAGAGAAATTCACCACGGAGGCACGGAGGCACGGAGTTAAATTAAATGAAGGTGGGACATAATTCATAAGCTCGGTTTCTCGTAGGGGCGCGGTTTCCGCGCCCTTGAACGCTAACTTTGGTCAAAAAGGATTGGGAAACCCAACCCCTACCGACCTCGGATTTTATCCCAAGCAATTATGTCCGACCTTCAATTAAATTCAATTTAAAATTTCCTCTGTGTCCTCTGTGTCCTCTGTGGTGAATATAAAAACTAAACGACTACCCGCATCTTACAATGCGGGTAGCCGTTTAGTTTTATTAAGGCTTAGTGTCCTGGGCCGGAGCGTTGGCCCTGACCGAGTTGGACTACCGAAGCCGTCATCTTGCCGTTTGCATCAACTTTACCTTCTGCGCTCAGGTTCGTGCCGACCTTCACATCACTGAGTGAGGCGCTGGCCTGTCCGTTCAGGTATTTGGTGCTGCTGTTCACCTCGATGGTGCGGGAGGTATTGCGTTCCTGAATAACGATGGTTGAACCAGTCACGCTACTAACCTGACCCTGATAATGGGGCAATTGCACCATAATCTGTAAAGCACTGAGGCTGTTGCCATCGCTGCTCAAAGTACCAGCCGCGTTGATTCTGTCGCCAACCACCAGATTGGAAAGTTGAACGGTTTGACCGCCTTCTAAATAAACCGTGCTGCTTTCTACCGTGATGGTTTTGGTAGCGGCAGTGCTGGCGGGCGGGTTGGCGTTGCCATTGCCGTTACGTGGGTTGGCGTTATTTGGGCCACCGGGCATACCGCCTGGGCCTCTACCCATTCCATCGCCAGGGCCGCCTCTGCCGTCTGCTTGCACGGTCAAAGTATTGCCGTTAATCGCAGTTATAGCACCGCCCAGATGGTCGTGCTGAACGTTAATCACTTCGGCGCTAAGGGTGCCGTCCGCGTTTTTCATTCCGGCGACATCCACTTTCATTCCAACTTTCAAGCTGGCAAGAGTGGTGGCTTTGCCCAAATCCTGATAGCTGGTGGCGGAACTCAGGCTTACCTTAACCGTAGTGTTATCGGATTTGGTGATAGTCATGCTGCTGGCATCTATCGCCGAAATCGAGCCACCTGCGCGGTCTAAGATTATCTCTACCGCACTGACCGAAACCGTGCCACTGCTATCAGTGGTAGTCCGAACGCTGGCTTTTTGCCCGACTTTCAGGTCGCTCAAAGCGATAGTCTGTCCGGCTTTGGTGTAAACGGTACTGGCATTAAGGGTCGCTTGCACCACCACTACGTCTCCCTGCTTGAGGGTCAGGGTATTTCCGCTAATCGCGCTGATTGTGCCAGACGCGCCATTTCGCTGTCCCATGTCGCCCTTGCCGCCACGTCCACCCTGGTCGCGCATATTGGCGAAAGGTGGTTGTTGCGCCTGGGTTGCACCCGTGCCTGGATTAGTCGGGCTGGCGGTGGTACTGGCGGCGGGGGTAGTGGTCTGGGCCGAGGCAGTATTGATGGCAGGAATTAGGGCGTTACCGCCGAAAGTTACCGCCAGGGCCAGGGCTGCACCACCCACTAAACCGTATATTTTCTGCTTGTTCTTCTTGCTACGTTGCGCCGTACCCGAATTGTTGGGTTGATTTTGTCGCTGGTTCACGGTTATGTCCTTTCAATGCTCTATGTTTTGGTCTAATTTTATTAAGTGACCTTCGCTCTACTACCTTCCGAAATGGCCTGACCGTCTGCTACTTTTGCTTTCGGCCCGGTAGTGAACTGGAAGATGCTGTTACTTTGTACTCTGCACCCGCTAGTTTGCTTGGTCAACTTCAGTATAGAAGTGAATATTAAGAGAGCAGTGAAAGATTGGTGAGAAGCTTCTTATTTTACTGGTTCTGGCAAAAGAAAGCGCCCATCTTCGGTGCGCTCGAAATTGCGAATTTCCACAATCGCGTCGCGGTTGAGTGGCCCGTAAATATGCGGGTAAATTTCGCCCGGTGCATCGTAGCGTATCGGCGCTCGAATTTTTTCCATATCGAGAACCAGCAGATAAAACGGGCGCGGGTCGTGCTGGTAATGGCGGTGGGCCGTCGCCACCACGTTTTCAGGGCCGTTGGTGCAGTGAATAAAATCTTCGCGGCCTTGTGCCATCGGCTCTGGCTGGTAATCCTGGTCGGTTGGTTGGGCATCGTAATATTCACGCGGCACCATGTGAAACGTCCGCCCGGTTAATTTCTCACTTGAACTCAAATTCAAATTTTCCATAAATATTTACGGCCTGTCATTTTCTTACGTCAGGCCAAGCCCTCTTTTCTCTTTTTAGGTCTTTCTAAGAATAAAGCAGAAACTATTCTAGCATAAAAGCAGTCTGGTTTTTGAAAATTTTGACAAAATTTTCAAAACCAGACTGCTTTTATGCTTTAATTCCTGATGCCGGATGGTATCAGATTGCTTGTGGCATACTTGCCGAGGAAAATGCGGTAATAGTTCCCAGGATAGTAATCGTCAGGGTTTTGGTTGGCCCTGCGTTACCGGCGTTATCTCGACTGAAGTAGGTAATCGTGGTCGTACCGACCTGATTGATGACGAACTGAGTGAAATTAGCACCTACCGTGCGAATGGCAATGGTTTGCGCCCCGCCCGTACTGTAGACGATTTCTTTCACTCCGGCACTGTCCGTACCATCGTTCGCAAAGAGCTTGACCGTTACGGCGGACTGGTAAGTGTTCGGCGAGACTGGCACTCCTACCACCGTCGAAGTGGTATTTGGCCCGGCATCGTCGTACTTAAAGCCACCGAACGAGCGTTGCCCCACGTTTCCGGCTTTGTCGGTACAGCTACCTGTTACCGTCGCGGTGGCAGTCACCGGGCCGCTATAGGTCGTTGGCGTACAAACATCCACCCCGGAATTGGTATCGGTTGCCGCGAAGGTGAAGACCACCGGGGCAGTGTACCAACCATTGTTATCTGGCCCGCGTGCTGGCGTTGCGGTTGTCAGGGCCGGAGCGGTTTTGTCGAGCCGGATTAGCAGCGTTTGCGGCGCTTCGGCGTTACCAGCGTTGTCTCTGGCGAAGAAGGCTATCGTCGTCACACCTTCGCCCGAAATCGTCAGCGTAGTAGTGTTGCCCGCGATGGTGGTGCTGCTGATAACCTGCGCCCCGCTGCTACTGTAGACAATTTCCTTCACTCCCGAACTCAGGTAGTTGCCTGCCGGGTTGTCGGTTGCGGCAAAGGTAATTACTACATTGGCCTTGTGCCAGCCGTTCACATTCGCCGGAGTAGACAGCGTCGCCACCGTCGTTGGCGGAATAGTGTCCGGGGCTGGCACAATCGTCAGTATTCCGTCGGTGTAGAAGATATTGTAGTTGAGCGAAGTCTGCCCGTTGCAGCTAATCGGATAAGTACCGATGTTGCTGTTCATGAGTGCCGTCGTGGTGCAGTTCAGCGTGCCGCCCAGCACCGAGGCCGTTTGGCCCAGCACGAACCCGGTGTACGTGACCGTCAGGGCCGGGTTTGGCGTGTTGTACACTTTGGTCTTGTCGTCGGCCTTCACCCCTAGCGAAGCCTTCGTGATAGTCAACGTGCCATCTACGAAAGTAATTGCGTAGTTCGGCGAGGTCAGGCCACCCGGTGTAATGGCATAAGTTCCCACCAGGCTACTGGCCGTCGCCGGAGTAGTGAAGGTTAGTGGCCCGGTCAGTACCGATGCGTCTTGACCCAGCACAAACGGGCTGTAGCTTACGCTGAAGGCCGGGTTCGCTGAACCGTAGACCTTGCTGGCGTTGTTAGCCGTGACCGTTAGCGGCGCTTTGGTGATGCTCAAAGTGCCATCCACGAAAGTGATATTGTAGTTAGCCGAAGTCAAGCCCAACGGTGAGATAGAGTAGAGACCCACCGGGCTATTCGTCCCTGCCAGCGTGTTGTAGGTCAGCGTGCCGCCCAGCGAAGCCGCCGTATCGCCGTTCAAGAAGCCAGTATAGGTTACGGTGAAGGCCGGATTGGGTGAACCGTAAACTTTGGTTTTATCTGCCGCTTTTACCGTCAGAGGGGCTTTGCCCACCGTTAGTGTACCATTTACGAAAGTAATAGTGTAGTTCGGCGAGGTGAGGCCGCTCGGTGTGATTGGATAAGTTGCAACCGGGCTGGCTGCCGTTGCCGGAGTAGTAAAGGCCAGCGTACCGCCGAGCGAGGCGGGCGTATCGCCGTTCACAAATCCGGCGTAGGTTACGCTGAAAGCCGGGTTCACCGCACCGTAGATTTTGCTGGCATTGTTAGCCGTAATGGTCAACGGTACTTTGGTGATAGTCAGCGTGCCGTTTACGTAGGTGATGATGTAGTTCAGCGAAGTCTGCCCGTTACAGCTAATCGGGTAAGCTCCAACCGGGCTGGCTGCCGTCGCCGTCGTGCTGCAACTGAGCGTGCCGCCCAGCACTGCCGGGGTTTCACCCAGCACGAACCCGGCGTAGGTTACGGTAAAGGTCGGAAGCGCCACACCATAAACCTTGCTCAAATTGTTAGCCGTCACGGTTAGCGCCGCTTTGTTTATGGTCAATGTGCCACCCAGGTACACAATCGTGTAATTGCTGGAAGTTTGTCCATTGCAGCTAATCGGGTAAGTTGCAACCGGGCTGGAAGCAGTAGCTGTCGTGCTGCAACTGAGCGTGCCACCGAGCGAGGCCGCCGTATCGCCATTGACAAACCCGCCATACGTTACCGTCAGAGCTGGGAGCGCCGCGCCGTACAGCTTGCTCAAATTGTTGGCATTCACGATTAAGGTCGCTTTGTTGACCGTCAACGTGCCGTTTACAAACACAATGGTGTAGTTTAGTGAAGTCAAGCCACTGGGCGTGACTGGGTAAGTCCCAACCGGGCTGGAAGTGGTTGCCGCCGTCGTAAAGACCAGTGTGCCACCGAGCGAAGCGGATGTATCGCCGTTGACAAAGCCAGTGTAAGTTACGGTAAAGGCTGGATTAGCCGCACCATAGATTTTGGTGGCATTGTTAGCCGTTACCGTCAGGGTAGCCTGTCCGATAGTCAGCGTACCATCTACAAAAGTGATAATGTAGTTGGTTGCCGTCAAGCCGCTCGGCGTGACCGGGTAAGTTCCAGCCGGGCTGGTCGTCGTCGCCGCCGTCGTAAAGACCAGTGTGCCACCCAATACTGCTGCCGTATCGCCGTTAACATAGCCAGTGATAGTCGCAGTGAAAATTGGGTTCGGTGTACCATAAATTTTGGTAGCGTCGTTAGTTTTTACGGTTAGCGTTGCTTGCGTGATAGTCAGCGTGCCATCTACAAACGTGATGTTGTAGTTCGGCGAGGTCAAACCAGCGGGTGTGACCGGGTAAGCCCCAACCGGACTGACTGCTGTCGCCGCCGTCGTGAAGCCGAGCGTGCCGCCCAGCGAAGCCGCCGTATCACCCGCCACAAAACCACCATACGTTACCGTAAAGGCCGGATTGGGCGACCCATAGATTTTGCTAACGTTGTTAGTCGTGACTGTCAACGGCGTTTGCGTGATGCTCAAGGTGCCATCCACGAAAGTAATCGTGTAGTTAGCCGAAGTCACACCACTTGGCGTAATCGGGTAAGTCCCAACCGGGCTAGAAGCCGTTGCCGTTGTGCTAAAGTTTAGCGTGCCGCCCAGTGCCGCCGCCGTATCGCCATTCACAAAGCCAGTATAAGTAGCACTGAAAGCCGGGAGTGCCGCGCCATAAGCTTTGGTGGCATCGTCGGCCTTTACTGTCAGAGTAGTTTTGCTAATAGTGAAAGTGCGGGCTACATCCGGCGCAGCATTATAATTGTTATCGCCCGGTTGCGAAGCGGTGATGGTGCAGCTACCCGCGCCCGTAATCGTGACAGTATTGCCCGCGATAGTACAGTTGCCCGCCGCCGCGAACGTTACTGTCAGGCCGGAACTGGCCGTTGCGGTTATATTAAAGGGAATATCGCCATAAACTTTATCTGGCAACACCGCGAAAGTAATTGTCTGGTCAGCCTTTGCAATAATCAGCGTACCAGTCGTGCTGCCCTGATAATTGGTGTCGCTAATAGTTGCCAGTACTGCGTAGCTACCTGCATTAATCGGCAGGGTTGCCGAGCCGTTGTAGGTCAGAACAACCGTTAGCCCTATTGGGTTGGTGGTAGCCGTCGCCGCCTTGCCCGTACCGTCATAAATATGGTTCAGGTTACTCAGTGTAACGGTGGCGGTTGCTTTGGTAATGGTCAGCGTGCCGGGCGCGTAGGTAATAACATAATTGGGCGAAGTCTGCCCGGAACAGGTAATCGGGTAAGTTCCCGGCGAACTGGTAATAGTGGCAGTGGTGCTACAACTTAGCGCGCCACCCAGCGAAGCTGCCGTATCGCCCGCTACAAAACCAGCATAAGTTACCGTAAAGGCCGGATTTGACATACCATAGATGCGGCTCTGGTTGTCCGCCGTAATCGTCAGAGCTACCTGGGTGATAGTCATCTTTCCGGCAACATAAGTAATGTTGTAGTTGCCCGAAGTCTGCCCGCTACAGGTAATCGCGCCGGGGTAAGTTCCAACCGCGCTAGTTACCGTCGTGGTGGTAGTACAGGCCAACGTGCCAGTCAGCGAAGCCGAAGTATCGCCCGCTACCAGACCGCTATAAGTTGCCGTGAAAACTGGGTCTGCCGCGCCATAAGCGCGAGTTTTGTCGTCCGCCGTAATCGTGAGATTGGCTTTCGTGATAGTCATCGTTCCGGCGACGTAGGTAATAGTATAGTTGGCGGAAGTAAGGTCGGAACAGGTAATCGCGCCGGGATAGCTACCCACCGGGCTAGTTACCGTCGTACTGGTAACGCAACTTAGCGTACCACCCAGCGAGGCTACCGTGTCGCCGCCGACGAACCCGCTATAAGTGGCGGTAAAGGCTGGGTCTGCCGCACCGTACACGCGGGTTTGGTCGGTTGCCGTTACGGTTACAGTTACTTTATTGACCGTTACTGTTGCTGTGCCGCTACTGGTCGCGTGTGCCGTATCGCCGCCATAATTAGCGGTAATGGTGTGCGTCCCCGTTCCCACCCCGGTTGCGGTATAAGTTACCGTACAAGTCCCTGCCGCCAGCGTACATGCGCCGCCAAAAGTGCCAGTGCCGCCGCTAACGCTCAGAGCTACCGTGCCGGTTGGCGTGGTTTTCGGGTTGGTGTCGGTATCGCTAACGGTAATGACACAACTGGTCGTTCCCTGATAATTTATCGTGCCGGGCGTACAAACTACGCTGGTGCCACTGCTACGCAGGCTTATAGTAAGCACGGTACTGCCACTGCTGCCATTGTGCTTGCCTGCTCCGATGTAAGTACCCGTGATAGTCGGTGCGCCGACAGTACCCTGAGTGAAAGTTACCGAGCAACGGGAAACGCCAGTGCTAACCGCCGCCAGCGTACACGAGATGGAGCCAAAAGTACCCGTCGCAGGAGCGCGCGTCCAGCTGACTGTGCCAGTAGGAGTACTGGTTGTAGCCGGACTGCTATCGGTTACAGTAGCAGTACAGGTAACGGGAACGTTCAAGCCCGCCGGATTGGGTGTACATGCTACAGCGGTAGTAGTTAATCGCTTGGCTACAGTAACGCTATAAAGGGTAAATATATCATTATTATGAAAGGTATCGCCGGGGTAATCGGCATTAAAAAGATAAAAAGCTGGCGGAGTAGCCGTTGGAGTGTAATTTATTGTACAACTAGCAATGCCGAGGCTAACAGCACTTAGCACGCAAGAAGGACTAGCTGTGCCATTACCAAGCGTGGCTATAGTAACTGTACCCGTTGGGGTAATTTTAGTACCACCGCTATTATCGGTAACGGTAATAGTACAGGTTGTTTGAGTATCTACTACTGTCGCAGGGCAGTTAACGCTGGTGCTGGCGTTGCGCTTGTTTGCCGTGCTATTGTTCGTATCAAAGCCAACTTTGTGCTGGGTATCGCCGGGATAATTGGCTCTGATATTGCGCGTGCCAGTCGTGCCAGTGGGCGTAAACGTGACCGAACAGGTTGTGGTAGCGCCAGCTCCTGCCAGATTACAGGTGGTCGGGCTAAAAGTACCAGCCCCGCCACTAGCAATGCTAAAAGTAATCGTCCCGGTTGGGCTAACTTTGGGATTGGGAGAGGTATCTGCAACCGACACAGTACAGGTAATCCCAACATTTACAACGGTGTCGGGACAGGTAAGTGTGACATTAACATTTCTTGTTCCGGCGGCTTGCACCGTATCGGCCTGAGTAAAAGAGGCTAGTAGAGCCAACAACAGGCTCAGTACGGTAAGCATCCTGAGCGAACCAAGCGCTCTCACAAATCCTTGCTGACGTAGCATGGTATTTAGTTCCTCGTTAATCTAACGTAACAGTTTCTAACTCTAACGGTTTAACAACGTTTATAAAATAATATTAATATAACTTGACCCGCGCTAAAACTGGCGCAGCCAAAATCGGCCTGTACAAAGTCCCGTGCTACATTTTAGGTTATCTACTTGCTACTATTGGATAGTTTAGTTCTGGCAGGATGGTCGTATTAATGCTGTTTTTACCCGAATGTACTACGACGTTAGCTGCGAACAAAGTTGGTTTACTCGCTCAACTTACCTTTAGATACCATTAACATGGTACTATGGTATCAAAGAATTTTAACGTCGTCAATATAAAGTACTACATCTTCATAGTATTGTAATATTGGCGGTACTTTTTAGCTGGTAATCTACCAGTGTACTTATCGAGGGGTTTTTATGATAATTCGGGCCAGTCGCAACCCCAGCCAGACGAAAAGCAGACCACCGAGCAAACTGACAATCGAATAAGTAATTCCAATTGCTATATCGCCCTGCCGATAGAGAGTCAATATTTCGTTGGTGAAGCTGGAAAATGTGGTGTAAGCGCCCAAAAAGCCGGTAGCAAAGAACAGCCGCCAGCCCGTTCGTACTATGTAGCGCTCCGTTATCAAGGTGAGAAATAAGCCGAGGATAAAACTTCCGCTCAAATTAATCACAAAAGTACTATAGGGAAAGCCGCCCGTCTCAATTCTAAAGAGGTTGCCCACTTCATAACGGGCCACCGCTCCTAGTACTCCGCCACTTCCTACTATTAAATATTTTCGCATCGTTTTGAGTTTTGAAGAAAGGAACATAGATGAACATAGATAGTTATCAGTTGTCAGTCGTCAGTTATCAGTTCAGTTTGATTAAAGCAGCGTTAAAAATTAAGTTTC
>JBBQXW010000003.1:0-58113 GCA_038209275.1 Chloroflexia bacterium
TTTTGAAAATAATGGTGGCCCCTCTATTTTGGGGGTGTGCCTAAATTGGCAGAGGTCGGGTCGAATCGCATACGCCCTTGAACACACCGACTGGTCAAACGGGGGTATGCGATTCGACCCTACCTCTGCCAATTTAGGCACTCCTAATATCTAAAGTCCCCTTGCATTAATCAGTTCTTTTTCGGCTTCGTTCAGGCCATATAGCTCATAAACCAGTTCGTCAATTTCGGATTGGCTTAAATTTGGCAGGGAGAGTTGCTCTATTAAAAGTTGGGCAGGACTCTCAGTTTCGAGGGCGCAGAGGGGGAAGGCCAGACGTTTGACTGGATTGGCATAATAATCGTACTGTCCGCCGCCGACTGGTTTGGAATAGGCTCGAAATTGAAAAGTAGCCAGGCGGCTGTTCAGAAAATTAACCGCGAATTGCTCTAATTGCCCATCGGCCTTTTTGAAGACCACCGAAATTACATCGGTGCTGAAATAAAGCTGGTCGCAATCGAGAGCAAAACTATTGCGGGGCGCTTTGTAGGGTGTCACCAGCTTGCGAGGCGCTTCAAATAGCGCAGCCCGGCGCGGCCATTGTAATTCATAGTACGGAAAAAGCTTATCGTAGCGCAAGCGCTGCAATAATTTGGCGCGGTGCGGCTCAAGATAGGCTAAAAATTGGGGGTAGCGGGCCGGGTCAAAATCGGGTGGCAAATAAATCAGGTAAAGGTCGCGGCGCGTAAGCTGACCCGGCTTAATGTCGGCAGATTTAATCGCCGGGCGCACTAAATCCGGCTCTAGCTGGGCGGCGCTGGCGGC
This sequence comes from Chloroflexia bacterium, assembly GCA_038209275.1. Classification (GTDB taxonomy): domain Bacteria; phylum Chloroflexota; class Chloroflexia; order Chloroheliales; family Chloroheliaceae; genus L227-5C. Next base: position 805 of record JBBQXW010000003.1, read on the forward strand.
ATCCACAAAAAAGACCGCGTCGCGCCCGGTCTGCACCCCGGTACTGCACCAGGCAATTTCGCCCAGCGTACAAGATTGCTCATTTATTTTCGTAGTCAGTAATTCTTCGGTAGGCTGGCGGCGCAACCAGGCCCAGGTCAAACCCTTTCCCGACGGGTCTAGTTCGGCCTGGGCCACTTGTTCGCGCCGTCCGTCAAACTTAAACTCAAAAGTGTGGGCTGGTTCGGGCGGATTTTTCTCAATGAAAAGCAGGCAAGTGTCAATCATGGCTTGCTTAAAGTGCTGGGCCGCTCCGAAATCCTCGACGGCTTGCAAGCGCGTTTCGTTTGCCAGCCAGCGCCGCAAGGAAGCGGCAAAGGCGGCTTCTTTCCAGAAACGCGAGGTTACGTAGCCCAACCAACCGCCGGGCCGCAAAATTTCCAGACCACGCACGATAAAATAGTAAAGCAAATCGTTTTTGAGGTTGTAAATCTGCGGGAAAGCGGCGGCAAAATACGCCTTCTCCACTCCGCTATAATCATTGAAGCCAACGTAAGGCGGATTGCCCAGCACCGCATCGAAGCCGCCCACCGCAAACACTTCGGGCCACTCCCCCGCCCAATCAAACGGGCCAAGCGCCGCCAGTTGTCGCCCATCTTCCACCCCATTATTAAAAATCGGCAGCGCCATCAACTCGCGCCCCAACTCCGCCCGCACCCCCTCCCGCTCCGCCACCCACGCTAGATAATTGAGTTTTGAGTTTTGAGTTTTGAGTTTTGAGTTTTGAATTTCTAACCCGACTTCTGGAACTTTGAACTTTGAACTTCGGCCCGTAGGGTGGCCCTGTAGGTGAACTTGGAACTTGGAACTCCCGATTAGGGCATTGCCGGGACGAATTTGGAAGGCCAGTTGGTAGAGGAGGGCGGAGGGAAGCGGGCCGCCGTTTAGTTCGGTGGCGCGGCGGAGCAGGGAGAGGCGGGTCAGGTCGGCGGCTTCGGGGTTGAGATCGAGGCCGTAAAGTTGCCCGGCGATAAGCAAAGCCGGGTTTTCAGACGGGCAATTAGCCGCCAGCCATTCGAGCGCCGCCAGTAAAAAAACGCCACCGCCACAAGCCGGGTCTACAATACGAAACAGATTGGAATTGGAGGGTGCTACGCCGGACAGGATACGGGCGGTAATGTAGGTGGCAAGCGATGGCGAGGTATAAAAGCTGCCGGTACGCTTGCGAACGCTCCGCTCTCCCATTCCCTCCCATAGTTGTAGCCCTGCCAGCGCCCAGCCTGTTAAATCACTGGCAGGTAGCGCCTGAATTTCAGCTTCAACTTCGCCACAAATAGCGACATTCCATTCAATACCTGAGTCTGGTTTTATCTCGAAAAAGCTTAAGGGATAGGTAGCAAGCGGGTCGTAATCAATAAGAGAAAGGGCCAGGACACGCCGGGCCAATAAAGTTAATAGTTTACGGCGGGCCGGGCCTGCCAAAGACATTGCCGAATCGAGGGTATTGCTTTTCTCAAGCTTGCGCCGTGATAGATTATTTAAAGCGCCAGTTTTTTCGGGAGTGCTTTCGGCTGAAAAGTGGGCGGCTTGCCCCAGACGCTGCAACCACTTTTGCACCCGGCGCGGCTCAAAAATTTGCCCGGATTGCAACTGGTAATTCTTGCGACGAACAGGCATATACTCTACCGGGCTGGAGTGCTGGATGCGGTGGTCGGCTGATTACCCGTCGGGCTGGGCAAAGCCGCCGCCGTTGTTGCTGGGACAGTAGTGGGCGCTTTGGTTGGCGCAGGCGTAGTGGCAGGCGGAATAGTCGGCGGCGTGGTCGGTGCGGGCGGCGTAGTTCCCGGTGGTGAGGTGATGGGCGGCACAGTAATGTCCAGAGGCGTAGGTGTTGCGCTTGGCGGCGGGGGATTAGTACGCGGGCGGGTCGTGGTCGGGACGGGCGTTGGTACGTTCTCAACGCTAAATTTGATGCTGGAAGTATTAAGGGCAACTGGAATTACCTGACCATTAAAGCTAAGTTCAACTTCGTATTGGCCTGGGGTCAAATCGCTGCCACTCTTGGCAAAAATCAGATAGCCGCTATCGCGTTCCAGCACTTTGGAATCTTTCCAGGCCAATTCGCGCCCGTTCTGGCCCACTTTGTAGCCCTGCAACTCAATTTTATCTTTAGCCTGGGCGTTAATTACGCGGGCATAGATATAAATGGTGGATTGATTAGTGAACCTTGTACTCAGTGGCCCTGGCAAGCCGGAAGAATCTACCTGCCCGCTCGTGCCACTCCCTAATATAAGTGGTATACGACCATCCGGCGCAGTGGTTGGTTCAGCTGTGATGGTAGCCGCAGGGGTAGGCGATAGGGTCGGGATAGGGCTGGGAGTAGTGGTCGCCGTTGTAGTTGGTTCAGGCGTAGTGGTCGGCACAACCGTCGCGGTTGGCACTATTTCCGGTGCAGGCGTTGCCACCGCAATAGTGGCGGTAGGCACGGGCGCAGGAGTTTTAGCCACTTTCTTTTCGTCCAAGATACCAAAAGCCAGCAGCGATAAAAAGATGACCAGCGCCAGCGCCAGCACCAGTAACACTCCAAGGATAGTATTAGCCAGCCAGGGCTTTTTCTTGAGCGGCACGGGACGAAAGGACGGGCCTTCGGTATTATCGCGGTACGAGCCACTATCCGCCCCAAACGGATTATCCTGAGTATTCACCCGATCATAGTTATCCACTGGCATGGTGGGATGCCCGTTGCTGTTGCTGTTGCCATTATTATTGAAAAAATTAATCGAGCCGTTCGCACCTGGCAAAGGCGGCGACGAAGCTTCAAAGACATGCGGGATGATCGGCGGCGAGACAAAACTATCGCTGTTGCCAACCGCGCTATTCCAATCTTCCGAGCTAACCGACTTGTCCGGCGCAGGTTTAATCACCTCGCGGGGCGGGATTGGGCGCACGGCGGCGGCACTATCATCGGGATTGAGCCACTTGCGGGCCAGTTCGCGATGCACCGGAGCTTGCGAATAATTTTCGTCAATCGCCAGCACTTTATCATACAGCTTGAGCGCCTGACTCCATTTGGCCTGTTCCAGCGCCAGTTCCGCGTCGGTATAGGCGCGGTCACGCTCTACCTCAAGTTGCGTTCGCACTTTGCCCAGCGCCTTGCTCACTTCGTCGGCAGACTGATAACGGTCTTTGGGTTCTTTTTCCAGGCAGCGCAGCACTATCGTTTCCAGGCCGAGCGGGATAATCGGGTTGTAGCGGCGCGGCTTATCGGGGTCGCGTTCGCGCACCAGCTTGAAATTATAGGCCATCGTTTCGTAATCAAAATCACTCTTGACCGCCCGGAAAGGCAAATAATAACGCCCGGTGATGGCGGCATAAAGGGTCGCGCCAACCGAATAAATATCGGCCAGGGGCGTGATGCGGTTGTCGCCCCGCGCCTGTTCGGGAGCCATATAGTTAATCGTTCCCAGGTTCGAGCCACTTACCGTTACATCGAGGTCTTTGCCTTCGTGCGGTTGGTGAGCAATTCCAAAATCGCTAATTTTGGCGCGGCCTTCGGTGGTTAGCAAAATATTGCTGGGTTTGATGTCGCGATGCACGATATTAAGGCGATGGGCCGCGCTCAGACCGTCGCAAACCTCCGCCATGATAGTGACGGCTTCCAGTAAGGGCAACTTGGTTTTGCTTTTGATTAGCTCGGTCAGGTTGCCGCCGCCAACCCACTGCATTACGAAGGCGCTGTGTTCTTCCAGCAAATCTATTAAGTAGACAATGTTGGGATGCTCACTAAGCCGAGCCAGCGAACGCCATTCGGTCTCGAACAACATTCGGGCCTTCGGGTTAGTGTCGTCCACCGCCCAATCGTGCAGTTGCTTGACCACCACATCGCGGCCCACCCGCATATCACGGGCGCGATAAGCAATGCCGAATCCGCCCCGACCAATTTCTTCGATTATTTTGTATCTGGTGCGTACTATCCCTTTGAGGGCCATAACTTAACCCGAACCTGGAGAATGTTAGTGTCCAACCCGCCCTACAATTTCTACAGCCTCTATTTCTCTATCCATACCGTGAAGGTATCAGGAAGCGGTAAACTTTTAAACGAGGATAGCGATTATCCACTAAAAAGTATAACATATTTTACCTGAAATAGCTCCATGTTATTTAACGTAGCGAACTAATAGTGGTTCTGCTTTTTAATGTTAACCCAATTACAAAAAAGCCGCTCTGCTTTGGAAACAGAGCGGCTTTCTTGCGCCTCAATCAGTATTAAGTTGTAAAATCAGCTAAATTACCTAATGCCTATCATTAAACGTGAACATCTATATTACGCTTTCCTGCAATCCGCCAGCCTTCATTCGTCTTAACAAAAAACATATCTTGCGTGACGGCATGGTCATCGAACTGCACCAGCGCTCGTTTGCCAGAAGCATCGAGAGTAAAACTCTTGTAGATAACGTCGGTTTTCTTTACCGGCTCCTGGCGGCGGGATGGCGGCAATCCATTCGGCCCGTTAACACTTTGCAGGTCGGTAGCACTCAGTTGGCGACCCTCGACCTTACGTTGAGCCAACAGCTTTTCCAGCTTTTCAGCCCCTTGTTTCCATTCACCGTAGCGTGCTAATTCAAAGCTTAAGAAGCCATCAGGCGGCAATTTGGCTAAAGCCAAAAGTGCCGCTTGGTTCTGGTCAAGTGACACTGCCACGTCATCAATGAAGAGAGACCCAAACTGTGAAACATCAAAAGTTCCGGCAGCCTCGCCTGTTATCTGATAATAGCTGTCAACAAGCGCCCTAATATCAGTAACAGCGGACTGATTTGGCGTTACAGAAGGAGTCAGGATAGGCCAGGCGGCTGGTGTAGGTTCAGGCGCAGAAGCACTACCAAACAAAAATACTCCAACTGATGCTAAAGCAATTAGACCGCCACCGATAATTCCTTTGAAAATTGTCATTTACACACCTCACATTCTCGTTGAACTTAAATTTTAGTATACCACTGTCCAGAACCATTTAGGCGTGTTTGACGGAACTGCCTCATCCCAAAGGATATAATATTATTAACGAAAAAGCCGCTCTGCTTCGAAGCAGAGCAGCTTTCTTGCGACTCAATCAATCTTGAGGTGCAAAAGAGGTGAATTATCCATGTGCATTTATAATCCGCCAGCCAACAATCTTCCAGCTACTGTCAGTTTGCAAGAAAATGTGGTTTACTTGCTAGTTGTAATTAATTCAGGCCCAGAACCTGACCAAAATTAGGGGGTGCTGGAACTCTGAAAATATCAGGTGAAGTGCCAGTAAGAGTAGATGCCCTACGATTGTATTCAAGTCCAAGTGTTTTACCATCAGCAAGAGTAAAGACCACATAAACGACATCATTAACTCCAGCTGCCTGGGATGTTAGTGGATTTTCCACAGCAGTTAGAGGCTTATCCAAAGTAACAACAACCGATTTAATCCGTCCACTATCCGTAATACTTGGACTTATAGATGCGCCCTTCACATAAATAGATTGAACCTTATTTAGCTCGTAGAGTTCGACCAAATTCACCGACTGGTTTGGTTTTACTCTTGGGGTAGGAGTAGGCACAATTGGTCGAGAAGCACTCGGCGCGTCTGGCACTGGATTCCTGATTGTATTTTCTAGCTCTACAATAGTTAAAATATTATCATTAGGCGCTACCCATTTTCCATCAGGTTTAAGAAGATAGTATTGTTGAATAGCTGGGAAATTGAGTGGAGTCTTGCCTAACCCATGACGGTAATCTTGAACCCCTCCTATAAACCACACACGTTCTTCCTTCAATTTAGGAAAGTTAACCGAGGCCCCAAATGGCTTGGAACCTGGGGCGCTGCCCATAAGTAGTGTCACCTTCTCACCCAATTTGAGGCTACCCTTGTAGGAGGTAAATATAGTTATCTCAATAGGGGCAAATTGTTGAGGAAAAACGGGATATTTTTCTGCCAGCTTTTTAGGGTCTGAAAGATCAATAGGTTCCTGGTTATCAGGTGTATTCCAAACTAATTCCCCAATATTAGTTACTTGCCCTAAAACTATCTGTTCGGCTCTGTTCACTTCCGTATTTAATGGAAGTTTAACAAGCGCGGCGTTAGCTTGAATAGGTGCTGTAGGTGAGAGAGTTGGTTGGGGAGCAACAGAGATTGCCGTAGCAATGTTACTGGTTTCTGGTGTGGTGAAAGCATTAGTTGTAACTGTGACTGTCGCTACCTTTGGAGCAATACCAACATTAGCGTTGTCATCTGAACCACAAGCTACCACAGTAGTTATAATAATTGTAATTGCTAGAATAGAAGTAACTCTCAAAAATAGCTTCCTAAATGTTAAAAACATTAGTTTTCCTCCTTTATGAGCTAAAGATGACCATAGCGAGCATTAAGCGCATTGGCATCTGCACAGCCTAACACTGTTCGCACAACACCCCTACTGTCAGTTGAAAGCGATATTCGGCTAACGAGTGAGTCGTTCCCACTATTTGTATCGTTCTCATCCAATGTCATAACATGACCATATTCATGATTCATAATATGACCAACATTGTAACACCCTGCTACAGCACCTTCTGCTGTAGAAACAAAGCAGTAAAAGTCCGCACCAGTAGATGAGTTCTTTTTATTGCTGAAAGCTGTGTACCAACTCTGACCTGTGGTATTAACCCCTGTACAGGCGGCAGGATCAGGAGCACCGCAGTCATCAATAGACTCAAACCGTACAACTCCTTGAGCAATTCCAGGATCTGTTGTGAGGTTAAAAACAGGACTGCGATAAGGGGCATTGTTCCAAACTGCCATACCATCTATAATGGTCTGGTTAAGGCTGGATGGAGTTGAACCATCCCAGTAAAAACGTCCATAAAAATTGCTCGACCAAGCTGGATTAGTACGATAACCATTAGTGGTACAACCAACTTGAGCAAGCGCTGAAGTAGAGCTACTAATTACCACCAAAAGTAACACGCTACAATAAAGGCCCGCAGAAAGGCCAAAAACCCGCTTTTTCATTAGTAACTATCTCCTTATTTCAATACAACGCAAGTCATCATAAATAAATTACTCGCGCAAGCTTTGGTTTGCAAGTATCTTTTACAGCTCACTTTTACCTCCGCAAATTTATGCGCGGCGGTATCTAGTTTGCTAATTGCTATTCGGCAAATATGCCAAGTTTTTCAAATCGCACTGGATTGCAAGCTCAGTTTATAAAAACTAATTGTTCTTAAACCGAAAATTGAATCTAATTGTGTAATTAGCATATTTGTCTATTAGTAGAATAGCCTATTATTTAGTAATCCTCCAGAGTAAAATTACCCAATTCAATTTAGATAAAATTACCTAGATCAAAGCTATGAGAGGGAGGCAGCATAGTATAGGGGCTAATAATTCCTTTAGAAAGAGCCTGAGCAACTGCACTACAACGGTTGTTAACTTCTAACTTTTCGCATATGCTTCGCATATGGTTATTAATGGTTTTAACACTAAGGTCTAATTGGTCGGCAATTTCTTTGTCGGTTAACCCAGTTGCCGTCAATCTCAAAATTTCTAACTCTCGCGTAGTCAAATGTTCCTGTTCACTAGAACAATGCGGCGTATTTATAGCTTGCTGATATTGGTGCTGTAAGACATCAGGATCGTTATCAATTACGGCGTAAATCGTTTCTTCAAGCTCTTCGAGAGTAGCCGAAGTAGAAACGATACCTTGTACTTGACTTTCTACTAATCTCACGAAATCAGGTAAGGCAAAACGAGAGCAAATCACAATAACAGGTATTTGACAATGCGCTTCTCGCATCTTCTGAACAAACATTAAGTCATTACAAGGAAACCCTAGCGGTACTATTATCAAATCTGGCATTGCAATTGAGATTGCTTCTACTATACTGTCCAAACCACGATCTGCTAAAATAATACTGACTTCAATTTTACGAGTGAAAGCTTCTATACTCCTACGGAGAGTTAATGCTAGAAGGTGATAGTAGGATATATGCAATATTTTAATGGATTGGCACACTTTAAATCCTCCCTTCAAGTTTAGTTTTTAATTTAAACCCTAAGTTTTGTAATTATCCACAATTTTCAGTGATTATATTTTACCATCTAAGTCAAGTCTGAACGATTATCCCACTTGCATTAACACGGTATTTATAATTCAATTTCGGCTTAACCAAAGAAATTTGCCGATATGATATACTGGCAGCAGTGAGGCTAGAAGTTATTTCAAAATGGAGTCAGCAAAGTGACGAACTATAACGCGGAAAATTACCTGGAGGCTTTCCGGGGCAGTCGGGTGCTGATTACGGGCGGAGTGGGCTTTCTTGGCTCGAATCTGGCTCATCGCTTGCTCGAACTGGATGCGAAAGTAACTATCGTGGATTCGCTCATCCCGACCTACGGCGGGAATCTGTTTAACATTCACGATATTATGGACAGAATTAATCTGAATATTGCCGATGTGCGCGACCAGAACGGAATTAACTATCTGGTGCGCGAGAAAGATTATATCTTTAATCTGGCCGGGCAAATCAGCCACATGGACAGCATGATTGACCCCTTTACCGATCTGGAAATTAACTGTCGTAGCCAGCTTTCGATTCTGGAAGCCTGCCGCAAAATGAACCCGAAGGTAAAGGTGGTTTTTGCCGGGACGCGCCAGATTTACGGCAACCCCGATTATTTGCCGGTAGATGAAAATCATCTCGTCCGCCCCACCGATGTCAACGGCATTAACAAGGCGGCGGGCGAACGCTACCATTTGCTCTATCATTCGGCTTACGGGATGCGTACCACTTCACTGCGCCTGACCAACTGTTACGGGCCGCGCCAGTGGATGCGCGATAACCGTCTGACCAGCCAGGGTTGGCTGTTGCGCCTGATTATGGACGACGAGGAAGCCCAAATCTTCGGCGATGGCAAACTATTGCGCGATTTGAATTATGTGGACGATGTGATAGATGCTTTCTTGCGCGTAGGAGCTATCGAGGAAAGCAACGGGCATTTCTTTAACCTGGGCGGCAAACCGTTTAGTTTGGTGCAGCAAATTGAAATGATGATTGAGCTGACCGGGCGAGGCCGCTACAAGCTCGTTCCCTGGCCGCCCGAACGCAAAGCCATTTCCATCAGTGATTACTACGGGGATTATTCCAAAGCTAAACGCATGTTGGGCTGGGAACCAAAAATAGACCTGCGTACCGGCCTGAAGCATACCATCGAATTTTACGACAAAAACAAAGAGCATTACTGGTAATTTAAAACAGGTTGGCTTGAATCCTTAAATAGCCAACCAAAATCTTTACATAGGTCTTTTGGCCTACGTAAAATCAGTCCAAATGATAAGGTTTCAGTATTGACTGAACGAACTATATTAACTATAATAACTGTTGTAATCGTTGTGATAGGAAGCAGGAGTAAGAGAGTTATGACCGTACCAGAGAAAATCGACTTCAATGAAGACGATGACCTAAGTAGCGAAGAAATACACGGCCCACGCCAGCTAAGTGCCGGAGTTAGTGATTTTGTAGAAAATACCGGAATGTTGCTGGAGCGGTACGGCTTGCCGCGTATTGGCGGGCGCATTATGGGACTATTGATGCTGGATGAAGAACCGCTATCGCTGGATGATATTTCGCGACTGCTGGGGGTTAGTCGGGCTTCGGTCAGCACCAACTTGCGGATGAGCGAGGTGAGCGGACTGGCAAAACGAGTTTCCCGACCTGGCGACCGCCGCGATTACTATGTTGGCACGGAAGATATGTGGATGCAGGGTATCAAAACCAGTAAGCAAGACTCACTGGTGCAAATGGCAGAAGCGGCGCGAGCGGCTTTGCCCAAAGTTCCCCATAGCGATACAGTCGCCCGCGAACGGTTGCGAGAAATCATAGACTTTAGCGAGTTCTTTATAGAGCGCATGGATCAGTTGATGGTTGACTGGGAGGCATACAAATCCAAAATGTACTCTCAGCGAAATGATGACAGTAAATAACGGGACACTATTTGAGTAGGCTAAACGACAGAGTAGGTTATTTTAATTTCAGCCACACAAGGAGGCCACAGGAAAATGCAAAACACAACTTCCCGACCGCAAACTACCACTGGTGCAGCGGCAAGCGCGGCCTCGACTAATTTTGCGATTCTCACCGAAAAATTGAATAAAAGCTATGGTCACAACCGGGGCGTGATTGACCTGGATTTGGGCGTTAACGAGGGTGAAATTTTCGGCTTTCTCGGCCCGAACGGAGCGGGTAAAACCACCACCATTCGGATGTTGCTAAATCTGATTAAACCTACCGGGGGCAAGGCTACCCTGATGGGACTGGATAGCCAGCGCGACAGCGTGGAGATTCATAAACAAATTGGCTACCTGCCGGGCGAATTTTCGCTGTACCCTGCTTTGACCGGGGCAAAAACCCTGGAATATTTCGCCCATTTACGCGAGGTCCCCGGCCCCCAGACCTGGAAATATGTGCAGGAATTAGCCGAGCGGCTGGAACTGGATATGACCAAAAAATTTCGCCAGTACTCACGCGGTAACAAGCAGAAAGTCGGTATTATTATGGCCCTGCTGCACCATCCGCGCCTGTTAATTCTGGATGAACCAACTGGCGGTCTTGACCCGCTCAACCAGCAAGAATTCTACAAGCTGGTGAAAGAAGCCCAAAATAATGGCACCACTACCTTCTTCTCATCCCATATTATGAGCGAGGTAGAAAAGGTGTGCGACCGGGTCGGCATTATCCGTGAGGGGCAGTTAGTCAAAATAGGCACCATGGGCGAGTTGACCGACCTTAAGAGTCACCAACTGGAACTAACCTTTGCTGGAAGCGTCCCGCTCGAAGAATTCGAGAAGCTGCCGGGGGTTGACCATGTAGAAAAAGTGCAGGTTAATTCGCACGAAGTCTTACGTTGCCATGTAAAGGCCGAAGCGCTTGACCCGGTGGTCAAGGCGGCAGCCCGCTATCCGTTGGTCAATTTCATCAGCCGCGAACCTTCGCTGGAAGAAACCTTCCTCGATTACTACCGCGATAATAAGGCGAACTAGGAGGCAAGCCAAAATGTTGCAAAATATTTTTCTCAAGACGGTGCGTGACTACCGTCGCCAGATTCTAATCTGGGGCGGTGGCGTTGGTCTGCTGATGCTGTTTTACGGAACTACCTACAACACGATATTCGGCACCGGGCCAGACCGAGCTAAAGCAATAGCAGAATATAAAAAAACGATTGAAGCCTTTACGATTTTAACCGGCAAGGTTTACGATATAGGCAGTTACGGCAGCTTTATAAACACCAAGATTGGGAGCGTGATGCCGGTGCTGGTGAGCCTATGGGCGCTGCTTGCCGCCACTACTGTCATTCGGGGGGAAGAGGAGCGCAATAGCCACGATTTGCTGGTGAGTACGCCACATTCCAGGACTTCGATTCTGTTGCAAAAGTGGGCTGGCATAGCGGTAGCGCTGCTGGCGATACTCGTGCTTAGTGCGGTGGGGCTACAGCTAGGCTCAGTTGTGAGTAACGCAGAACTTGACCCGATGGCAACCATTATGGCGCATGTAAACTGGCTGCTAATAGGTCTGGTCTTTGGAGGTATGGGCTTGCTGTTCAGCCAGTTTACTACCCGCAAAGCGGCGATGGGTTGGGGCGGAGGGATTATGGCGGCCACTTACCTGCTGAATAATCTGGTGCAGAGTGTGGATTCGCTACAGTGGACGCAATACGTTTACCCGTTCTACTATGTCAGCCTGAGCCAGCCCCTCGCCCCTAGCATCGGTACTAACTGGGGCGGGATAGTGGTTTTGATGATTATCAACATTCCTCTGGTGGGGCTGGCGCTATGGATGTACCAGCAACGCGACCTGAACGGCTTTTTCGAGATATTCAAGAGCAACAAACCAGTTGCTTCCAGGGTGCTTTATAAACAGCCTGAACCAAAATCGCCCTGGCTATTCAATAATTTCACCTTTGGGCTGCGAACGACTCTGCCAGGAGTGCTTATCTGGGGGTTGAGTCTTTCGGTGTACACCTTGCTTATAATGTCTGCCTTCAACGACATCAAGACCAGTATGCTTAATTTGCTAAGTGGCAGCGACTTTTTTAAGCAGTTGGGTTTTGTGAACCTGGCCTCTAACGAGAACATCTTGAGCCTGTTTATCTTCTTTTTTCTGGTGCTGCTGGTGGCAGCCTATGCGGTGACACTGGTAGCAAACTGGACGGCAGAGGAAAACGAGGGGCGGCTGGAACTGGTGCTAAGTACCCCGGTACCGCGCTGGCGACTTTTGCTAACCTACTTTGGGGTAGCCATTGTATCCTCCGCCTTAATGGTCGGGCTGGTCGGAGTGCTATTTGCACTGTGTACCTGGGCTTTCAACGTGCCGGTAAACACGGGTAATATGGTAGCAGCTTTCCTGGGCTTGTGGATAGTCTGCGTGATTATCGAGGCAATAGGTTATATTCTTGCCGCTTTTGGGCCAGGCTGGGCAGTGGGGGTTACAGCCGGAATAGTCATTCTCAGCTATGTGAGCGATGCACTCAAGGATGTGCTAAAACTGCCGGAGGCGATAACGAACTTATCGGTCTTCAATCAGTATGGTCGTCCGTTGGCAGAAGGACTACGCTGGACACCCCAAATACTAATGTTAGCTTTGAGTGTTCTTTTCATCGTGATTGCTATCATTCGTTTCCGGCAGCGCGATATTACCAAGTAAAGGACTTTATTCTAAGCAACTTCAAAAATCCAGGACATTTTTTACACTTACCCGGCTCTGAAGAGCCGGGTATTCTTTATCTCAAGCTAAAAACTTAGGGCTTTTTGGTGTCTTTGCGTCTTTGTGCTAAAATTGTTTCTGACGGGCTACTCAACCAATAAATCTTAAGGAGTAAAGTTTGGCTGCGCAACTATTAAATATTCCAATAAGTGATACCAAAATACAATATTATCGCCACAAGACCGAACTTGATAGCGCGATTCAGCGCGTACTGGAACGAAGCTGGTTTATCCTGGGCGAAGAAGGGGCGGCCTTCGAGCAGGAGTTTGCCGCTTTCCTGGGGGCAAAATTCGCGGTTGGTGTGGCAAACGGCACAGACGCAATTCAGCTTGGCTTGATGGCCTGCGGGGTTGGCCCTGGCGACGAAGTAATTACCACGCCGCATACCGCCCTGTTTAGCTTGCTGGCAATTACCCAGACGGGCGCAACTCCCGTACTGGTGGATATTGAGCCGGATACGGGGCTGATTGACCCGAATTTGATTGAAGCGAAAATCACGCCGCGCACCAAAGCAATTGTGCCAGTACACCTTTACGGGCAAGCGGTTGACCTTGACCCGATGCTGGCGCTGGCAAAAGCTAAAGGGCTGGTAGTGGTCGAGGATAGTTGTCAGGCACACGGCACGCTGTACAAAGGCAAGGCTACTGGCACTTTTGGGCAGGTCGGGACGTACAGTTTCTACCCTTCCAAAAATCTGGGCGCTTACGGCGATGGTGGCGCAATTGTCACCGACGACCCAGCGATTGCCAAAAAAATAAGCCAGCTTCGCAACGGTGGACAGACCGAGCGCTACCACCACGATTTGCAGGGCATCAATAGCCGCCTGGACGAAATTCAGGCCGCGATTCTACGAGTGAAGCTGGCCTATCTCGCCGGATGGAATGAAGCGCGACGCGAACGAGCGGTTTTGTACGACAAATTGCTGGCGGATAGCTGGGTACAAAGGCCAGTCGAACGCCCCTACGGGCGGCACATCTATCATCTTTACGTCATTCGGGTGGCGAATCGGCAGGAGCGCGATAAGCTGCAAGAATACCTCAAGCAGAACGGGGTTGGCACAGGTATTCATTACCCCATTCCAGCCCACTTGCAAAAAGCCTATAGCGGGCTGGGTCTGGAACGTGGCAGCCTGCCCCAGGCCGAAGCCAGCGCCGATTGCATTCTGAGCCTACCGATGTTCCCTGAATTACCACTTGAACATGTAGAGCGGGTTTGTGAATTGATAAATAGCTACCAGCGCTAGGAAGTTTCGAGTTTCGGGTTTGGCAGAGGCAGGATACGCTTAGTTCAACCATCTATAATTATAGATGGTTGAACTAAGCGTATCCTGCTTTTATATTTCCAATTGATTGTACCTATCCTTAAATATTGTGATGAATTTCACGATATTTGTGACGAATTTCACAGCAATTTCTAACGTCATGCTTTACAACTATAAAGGAGTGGTGTATAATAAATTAAACGTTTAGAAAATTCTAAACGTTTCTAACGCACAAGTAGAAGGGAGCAGATTATGAACCGCTACAATCCGAACAGTCCTGAGTACCACGAGGCATATAAACGGGCGACGCGGCGGGTGCAAGCCCGACTGGGGTTTCAGCGTCACCTGGTTTCCTATCTGTTTGGCAGTGTGCTACTGATAATGATTTACCTGCTCACAACTGTGATGCCGGGTTTTCCGTCTTATCCCTGGTTCATCTGGCCCATTATCGGCTGGGGCGTTATGATTGGGTTTCATTTTCTGGAAGTTTTCGTTTTCACCGATAGCCGCGCCGAATACAAGCGCCGCCAGATGATTGACCAGGAAATGCAAAAGCTAAGATAATTTTGAGTTTTGAATTTTGAGTTTTGAGTTAAACTTGGGTGAAGATAAGCTTCCCTTCCATTCAACGCTTGATGTTCTATAATTCAAAATTCAAAACTCAAAATTAACTTAAAATGGTTTGACAAGGACGGGGTAGCGTCATACAATGTTTAGTTAGATGCGAGTCGTAAAGCATTGTTGTGGGAGGTAGCCCAATAAGGGTTAAGAACTCTGTTGCTGCTCTGGTTATGTCAACTACAAGTTTGTAAGACGGTAGGGTAGACAACCAAAAGTAAAGAGAGTAGTTAGTAGAAATCCGCTCCTACCGGGATGCCTGAACAGGTCAAGGAGAACAGGGTGAAGATTAAACCTGTCTTGATCAAAATTGCTTGAAAAAGCAACCTGGCTAACGGGGAGTGTTTTGCGCCAAAAGCGTTAAAAAATAGTAAAAGGTGGTGTTTTTCACATGGCTGGTTTGCTCCAGAAAATAAATGGGCCTGCTGACGTTAAGACGCTAAATGTAGCTGAGTTGAAAGAACTTGCGGTGGAGATGCGCCAGGTATTGCTGGATACAGTCTCTCAAACAGGCGGGCATTTGGCGAGTAATCTTGGGACAGTCGAGCTGACGATTGCGATGCACTATGTCTTTAACAGCCCTAAAGATAAGCTGGTGTGGGACGTGGGCCATCAGGCTTACCCGCACAAATTACTGACCGGGCGGTTTAACCGCTTTAATACCATTCGTCAGTACGAGGGACTGAGTGGCTTTTTGTGCCGGAGCGAAAGCGTCCACGATAGCTTTGGAGCGGGTCACGCCAGCACTTCGATTTCGGCGGGCCTGGGTATGGCAGTTGCACGCGATTTGAAGGGTGAGGATTTTGACGTGGTTGCCATCATTGGCGATGGTGCGCTGACCGGCGGCATGGCTTTTGAGGCGCTGAACAATGCTGGTAACTTAAAATCGCCTTTTATTGTGGTGCTAAACGACAACGAGATGAGCATCTCGAAAAACGTCGGGGCGCTTTCCAAATATTTAGACCGTATTCGGGCCGACCAGCTTTATTTGCGGGCTAAAGACGAATTTGAACACGCTATGGAAAAATTGCCGCTCGGCGGCGAAATGCTCAGTGTGGCAAAACGCCTCAAGAAGAGCGTCAAGGATATGGTAATTCCGACCACGATTTGGGAGGAATTGGGCTTTTTGGTACTCGGCCCGGTGGACGGACACAATATTGAGACGATGATTGAGACTTTCCAGATTGCCAAGAAAGCTGGATTGCCAGTCTTTATTCATGCCGTTACGACCAAAGGCAAGGGCTATGCCCCCTCCGAAGCTGACCCGATTGGTCTGCACGCCCGACCCAACAAGCTTTTGCCGGAAGCCAGCACTGCCCCCAAATATCAGGACGTTTTTGCCAACACGCTGACCAAGCTGGCGGAAAAAGATAAAAAGATTGTGGCGATTACCGCTGCGATGCGCGAAGGTACGGGTCTGGTGAAATATGCCCAGCAATTCCCTGACCGCTTCTTCGATGTTGGTATTGCCGAACAGCACGCCATAACCTTTGCGGCGGGTCTGGCAACCGAAGGCATGAAGCCGGTAGCGGCAATTTACAGCACCTTCTTGCAGCGCGCCTACGACCAGGTAATTCACGATGTCTGCATTCAGAATTTGCCAGTCATAATTGCGATGGACAGAGCCGGATTGGTCGGCGACGACGGCAAGACCCACCAGGGCATGTTCGACATTAGCTATTTGCGCTGTTTGCCTAATCTGGTGTTGATGGCTCCGAAAGACGAGAATGAGTTACAGCACATGGCTTACACTGCCTGCAACTACAGTCACGGCCCGATAGCCTTCCGCTTCCCGCGTGGCGCTGGCTATGGGGTAAAGATGGATAGCGAATTCAAGGCGTTGCCTATCGGCAAGGGCGAAGTATTGCGCGAGGGCAAAGATTTGGCGCTGGTAGCAATCGGGGCAGAAGTTTATCCGGCGCTAGAAGCGGCTCAATTACTCAGCGAAAAAGGTATCGAGGCGGCAGTTATCAACGCCCGTTTCGTCAAGCCTTTAGACGAAGAGTTGCTGGTGGATACGGCCTTGCGCTACCGCCGAATTGTTACCGTCGAAGAAGCTGCTTTGGTTGGCGGCTTCGGCAGTGCGGTGATGGAACTATACGAGCAGAAAGAACTCAAAAACGTTGAAGTACATCGCATTGGCGTGCCGGACAGGTTCATTGACCATGGCAGCCAGGGGCAGATGCGCGAGAAGCTGAAGCTGGATGCAAGCGGTATTGTACAACAGGTGGAGCATTGGTTCCCCGAACTGGCCCTGGCTCGCAAGCCGCAAGGCGCGGCGGCGAGTTAGAAATTGCACTATGCAAAAGGTCAGCTTCATCGGTAAGCTGGCCTTTTTGCTATAATGCTTTTTGCTAGGGCTATAATAAAGGCAAGAGGAATTTTTAATGACTATCGAAACAAATTTGTCTACCAGCAACCGCAAGACCGAGCATATTCGCATCTGCCTGACTGAAGATGTCCAGGCTCAGGGCATCAGCGTCGGGTTGGAAAATTATCGTTTTATCCACCAGGCGCTGCCAGAGCTTAATCTGGCAGAGATAGATGTAAGCCAGCAACTTTTTGGGCGCAAGGTAGCTGCCCCGATTCTCATCAGCTCGATGACGGGCGGGGCGGAGTGGGCCGCCCGTATCAACCGCAATCTGGCGGAAGCGGCCCAGCAACACGGTCTGGCGATGGGACTAGGCAGCCAGCGTGCCGCCATCGAAAATCCCGAACTGGAATATAGTTACAGAGTGCGCCGCTATGCCCCGGATATACCACTTTTCGCCAATCTGGGCGCGGTGCAGCTAAATTACGGCTATGGCGTAAACCAGTGTCGCGCCGCTATCAATATGATTGAGGCCGACGCTTTGATTTTGCACCTGAACGTATTGCAGGAAGCGGTGCAGCCCAACGGCAACACCAATTTCAAGGGCTTGCTCCAGAAAATCGAGGCGGTTTGTCGGGAACTGGCTAAAGACGGTGTGCCAGTAATTGCTAAAGAAGTTGGCAACGGCATTTCAAAAGAACTGGCCCGCAAGCTGAATGAAGCCGGAGTAAGCGGGCTAGATGTGGGCGGAAGCGGCGGCACTAGCTGGAGTCAGGTCGAGAGCTACCGTATCAAGCAGCCCATCGAACGCAGCGCCGCCGAAGCTTTCGCCGGGTGGGGCATCCCGACCACCCAAAGTGTACTATGGGCGCGGGAAGTTGCCCCAAACGCCACGATTATCGGTAGTGGTGGCTTGCGAAGCGGCCTTGATGTTGCAAAAATCATTGCGCTGGGAGCAGACGCGGGCGGGTTGGCCCTGCCCTTTCTCAAAGCCGCCGAAATTTCGGTAGAAGCCGTCAGCGCCACGATTGAGCAACTGGTACGCGAACTAAAAATTACCATGTTCTGCATCGGCGCTGAAAACGTAAAAGCCTTGCAAACAACCGAAAATCTGGTGCGGGTTTAGTGGAGGAGTTCGTAGGGTTGTCCAGGGTGGGCTAACACAAACCACTATTTTTCAGGCTTAAACCTTTAGCTTGATGAGTTAGATTAAGAGAACAAAGCAATTAAAATCGCTACTACTTCAATACTAATGAACGAGAAGTTTGAGCAAATGAACCTGGAACGTTACAAAGATAGCACGGCAGGACGAGTAATAAAGGTGGGGCAAGGCGACGCGGCTTATTGGGCTTTTGTGCCTGAGCCGTTGCCGCCGAGTTTGACGTTCGAGGCGGAACTGATAAATATTTTGTCTCAGGCAGACCAGGCGCTGGGCGAATTGGCCGGACTGGGGCGCTCACTTTCTAATCCGCAAATACTGGCCCGTCCGTTTGTGCGGAGGGAGGCGGTGCTTTCATCGCGAATTGAAGGAACACAGGCCGACATTACCGATTTGTACGCCTACGAAGCGGCCCAACTGGTGTTGCCTACCTCTAAAACCACCGCGCCAGAAGCTGATGTAAAAGAAGTGCTGAATTACGTGCGGGCGCTTGAGTACGGAATTGAACGCTTGAAAAGCCTGCCAATGAGTGTGCGACTATTGCGCGAGTTGCACGAGCGCCTGATGCAAGGAGTGCGCGGTGACTACGCAACGCCCGGCGAATTTCGGCGTAGCCAGAACTGGATTGGAAAACCGAACAGCAATCTAAAAGAAGCAACTTACGTCCCACCACCTATACCTGAAATGAACGTGGCGTTAAGCCAACTGGAAAAATATATTCACAGCCAGCCGGAATACCCGCCGTTAATTCGGATTGGCCTGATACATTACGAGTTTGAGGCGATTCATCCTTTTCTGGACGGTAACGGACGTATAGGGCGATTGCTCATTTCACTATTACTGGCAGATTGGAATTTGCTGCCACAGCCATTACTTTACTTGAGCGCTTTTTTTGAGCAGAATCGGCAACAATATTATCGCGGACTCCGCTTGGTCAGTCAGCACGGGGCATGGCATGAGTGGCTCTTATTCTTCCTGAAAGGCGTAACCGAAACGGCCCGCAGCGCCAGCCAGAAAGCGAAACAGTTGCAAGATTTGCAGATTGAGTGGCAGAAGCAGTTACAAAATACCCGCGCATCAGCATTGACCTTGAGAATTTTAGACGAATTGTTTAACACGCCAGTTACTTCTCCAACTGAAATACAGGAGAACCTCAAAGTAACTCACGCTGGGGCTAGTCGAGCTTTACAAAAGTTAGTAGAGGCGGGAATAATACAAGAGGTAACTGATAAAAAACGAAGCCGAATATACGTAGCGGAAGCAATTGTCAAGATTTTGGAATGATACGAAAGTATCATAAGGATAAAGTTATGATACTTTTGAGCAGAAAAGTATCATAAGAATGTACAAATGTAACTTTTGGTGCATAACTCATCCGCAATAAAGTCTTACCACTAGGTTTTGGAAAAATTTTTGCAAAAATTTTTCCAAAACCTACAAAGTAATAAACTGGCCCTCCGAAGTCGGGCCGTAGAAATCAGGAATAAATTTATGAAAATAGATGCAGTTAAGGGGACACGCGATTTTTACCCGGAAAAGATGCGGTTTCGGAACTGGTTGTTTGAGAAATTGCGGGAAGTATCGCAGCTTTACGGTTACGAGGAATTTGACGGGCCGTTTTTGGAATATTTAGAGCTTTACGCCGCCAAATCGGGCGAGGAACTGGTGAACGAACAAACCTATGTCTTTGAAAGCCGGGGCGGAGAAAAGCTGGCGATTCGGCCTGAAATGACCCCAACGCTGGGGCGAATGGTGGCAGCAAAGCAGAACGGTTTGCGAAAGCCAATTCGCTGGTTCACGATTCCGAACGTCTGGCGCTATGAGCAACCGCAACGCGGACGCAAGCGCGAGTTCTACCAGTGGAACGTAGACATTTTGGGCGTAGAGAGCATGGATGCCGATGCCGAGATTATTGCCGTGACGGTAGACGTAATGAAGGCGCTGGGATTGGAGAAGGGTGATTTTGTTATTCGGGTGAATAATCGCTATTATCTGGAAGAGTTGCTCAAAAATCTGGGCGTGGATGTCAGCAAGAAAGAGGCGGTTTTCCGCGAAATAGACCGCATCGAGAAGCTAAAGCCAGAAGTTTTCCGGGCCAATCTGGAACAAGCCGGACTGGATGGCGCAACCATTGATAAATTGCAAACGGCTTTGCGCGAACGCGATTTCAGCGATTTTAAACCACTAACAGATTTGTGGGAACGGCTAGAGCAGTACGGCATTGCGGATTACGTCGAATTTGACCCCAGCATTGTGCGCGGCTTGCTTTATTACACTGGAACGGTTTTCGAGGTCTGGGACCCGACCAAACGCTTTACACGGGCGATTATGGGCGGCGGACGCTATGATAATCTGGTGACGGCCCTGGGTGGCGCGCCGCTACCAGGCGTAGGAATTGCCTGTAGCGATGTAACGCTGGAAGAAATGCTGGAACAGTTGGGCAAATTCCCGAATCTGCCGCGCACGATAGATGCGTTTGTGGCCCAGTATTCTCCGGCAGAACGGCCTGCTGCTATCAAGGTGGCGACCCAGTTAAGGGCGGCGGGTCTGACTACCGAATTAAGCGTATTAGATACGTCGCTGGACAAGCAACTAAAAGCGGCCTCGAATAGCGGAGCGCGCTTTGCCGTGATTGTTGCGCCAACCGAACTGGAAAAGGGCGAAGTAAATTTCAAAAATTTGCAGACCCGCGAACAACAAACCGTCAAAATCGAGGAACTGGCAACAACGTTGAAGAAATTTTGAATTTTGAATTTTGAGTTTTGAGTTAATAAAATGGATTTATTGGCAAGGTACGCCCGCGAATTGCTTGGTTTGGAATTGAGCGCCGAGCAACTAGAGCGTTTTCAACTATATTATGACGAACTGGTCAGGCGGAACGAGCAAATTAACCTGACCAGCGTAATAGAATATGAGGCGGTGCAAATCCGTCATTTTCTCGATTCGCTGACGCTGGCTTCACCCGTTTTACGGGGCGACTTGCCGGACAAGCCGTTTGATTTGGCGCGGGGGTCGTTGATAGATATTGGGGCGGGGGCGGGCTTCCCTGGGTTGCCCCTGAAAATTCTGTATCCTGAAATGGGCCTGACACTGGTTGAGTCGGTGGGCAAAAAGGCTGTTTTTTTGAGCGAAGTAGCAGCTAAATTAGGATTTCAGGATATTCAGGTACTAACTGAACGGGCCGAGGAAGTCGGGCAAATGCCCGAACATCGCGAGAAATACGCTATAGCAACCGGGCGGGCGGTGGCGG
The DNA here is from genome assembly GCA_038209275.1 of Chloroflexia bacterium. Classification (GTDB taxonomy): domain Bacteria; phylum Chloroflexota; class Chloroflexia; order Chloroheliales; family Chloroheliaceae; genus L227-5C. The sequence goes on from JBBQXW010000003.1 coordinate 22,145, forward strand.
CGCTGGCGGTGCTGGCAGAGTATTGTTTGCCTTTAGTAAAAATTGGAGGGCTGTTTATTGCGCCGAAAAAAGGTGAAATAGCCGCAGAAATCGAAGCGGCTCAAAAAGCGTTTACCATGCTGGGCGGAAAAATACGTACCACGCCAGAATTTCAATTGCCCTCGGAAGAAGACAAGCGAAAGTTAATTATAGTTGAAAAATTTAGTGAAACTCCTCAAAATTATCCACGCCGAACAGGAATTCCAACAAAACGTCCACTAAAGTAAAACCAAGTTTTATCATGGCACAACTTATGCTGTGCTAATAATAGAAATAACTATTGACCGAATAGAGGCATCGGTTTAATATATGTGGGGTTTTTGCCTAAACCAATGGAGTCAAAATTAGATATAATATTCAAGTCTAATTTGAGAACGTATTTGTAGTATGATATAATATCCCTCTGTAAACGGATAAATACCGTATCGGCTGTTACTATTTACCAGGGGATAAGGGGATTAGTAACTAAAAAGTATAAAGGGATAGAAGGGATTAGTTAAATTGAACAATGAAGATAATCTGGCAACAAGTAGTGAGCAATTTTATACTACTAACGTTGGCAATGGACATACCAAATATGAGGGAACTCTTGTGAATAATACCAATGGTAAAACAAACGGGAGTAAAAATGTATTGGAACAACCGCAAGCTGCTGACGTTGCTGAACCAAAGCGTCGCGGGCGCAAACGCGGCTCGACTAATGCCAATAGTGCCAATCACGATAATGGCGAAAGCCGCCGTCGCAAACGCGATAGTGAAGTAATTGTGGGCGAACGTATCCGCCGCTTGCGTCAGGAAGCCGGATTGAGCCAGGAAGAATTGGGCCGGGCCAGCAAAATGAGTACCAGCTATATCAGCCGTCTGGAAACGGGTGAAGTTAACCCGACAGTGGATGCACTGACTCGGATTGTGCGTGTTTTTGGCCTGACGATAGATGGTCTGTTAGAGCTAAATACCGATGCACCTTCGATACTGGCTGCCGATGAACTTGACCCCGAAATTCGGGTCTGGTTCTTTAAGTTAAAGAGCAAACCAGTTTCAGCCCGAACTAAACGGATCATTCAAACCGTAATTGAAGAAGAACTCAAGGAACTCGAAGCCCAGGAAGTTGCTCAGGCTGGGCGCTAAATAGCCGTGCTGAACTCAAATAAATTACAAACAAGGGCTGGTAGTTTCATTCTACCAGCCCTTTGTTTGTAAAACAACTTGTTAAATTGGTTTAATCATCAGTACCCGTTCGCGGTGGCGCTCCATAAAGCCCAGGTTTTGGGCAATCGGTTGCGCTTCAGTATGGTGCGCTCCCGACCCCAGCATTATACCCAATCCGCCCGAACCGCGCACCTGATTATAATTACCAAGTAGTTCAAATAAGGCTTGCTCATCGGGCGTTCCCCAGTATTGGCTATCGGTATAAAGTCGCCAGCGTCCATAGCCGCCCCAATCGAAGAAATCCACGTGACCGCCGGGCTGAGTTTCGCTGCCCCAATAAATAGCGTAACTGACTCCCCGCCCCCGTTCGGGCAAACGGGGAACATAGAGCGCTTCCCAGACCTCGCCCGTCAGTGGTTCGGCTAACTGAATTTCCTGCCGGAAAAATTTTTGTAGATTGCGATTCGCCTGTCCTCTGGGTAGGGGACGTAGAGTAATTTTATCCGAGCCGCCTGGTGTAGCGGATTTAGACGGGCGGTTTTCGAGGCGAGGCGGTAGGTAATAATAGTGATAATGCTGCTCTATATAGCCAGTGTTCTGATAAAGTTGGAGCGCTCTGGTATTCGTAACGGTGACAACCAGAGTCATAAAGCGTTTGCGTTGTTCGTGAGCTTTTTCTTCGGCAAATTTCAGCAAATAGTGGCTAAGGCCGCGTCCCTGGTAGCGGCGATTAACTTCAATATCATTAACGTGGGCTACCATCTTGCGAAACTGAAGATAAATTACTCCGGCTACTTGATTATCGAGGCGTAAGGCATAGCCCTGATTTACTACGCCAAAGTAAAGCGGGAAGCCTATCCAGCGCAGGAACGGGCGGCGCAACAAACCCATAGCCGCCTTCTCAAAAGCGCTATCAATACCGGGATAATTTTGATACATGTGTCCAGCCGTTTGCCAGTTCTCGAAAAAAGCCAACGGCGTAATGTCAGGTTGGTTGCCCTCTACCATCTTTCCCTACTCTGTTACCGATTTCGATTTAGAACCTATTTTGCTATAAGAATATTATCGCACCGTAAAGCTTGCGGTGCAACTAAGAATTTATTCCTACCGCAAATTGCATTGAAATTGAGCCGGGTCTTTGGGTAGGGGCTAATCGAATACGCCCTTGAACATTCCCCTAAATCATCACGGGCGTATGCGATTCGCCCCTACGGATGGGCCAATGGCTTTGCAACTTGCTATAATGTTGATGAAACCGGGCAGGAATGATATGCTTTAGACGGATAAGTACGGAAAGCAAGTTAGTGTAAGTACAGGTCACAGGCCGATAAGGAAGTAACAGATTATGGCATTGCCGTTAAGAAACCCTGATTTTGAGCGAAGATATACCAATCAAGAGTTTTTGGCTTCACCCGAATTTAGTGGCGGCTACGAACTGTTAGATGGAAAGCTAGTAGAAAACATGCCTGGTTTTGAACATAGCTGGATTGCCCAACGCATTAATCGGCGTATTACTCTTTTTGACCCGGATGAAAAATTAGGCACTGTTCTGCCCGAAGCTAATTTTGATTTAGGGCCGGGCTGGATGCCACAGCCCGATTTAGCCTTTTTGGTGACAGGTCGGATACCAACTCGTCATAAAGGGGCAGTGCAGGAAGTACCTGATCTGGTGGTAGAGGTACATTCACCCCACGACCTGGAAACTAAAAAACGCCGAAAGGAAGCCCAGGACAAAATTAGAAAATATCAGGAGCGCAGGGTACGCCTTATTTGGGCAGTTAACCCTGAAAAAAAGTTAGTTGAGATTTACCATCCTGAGCAAGCTACGCCAGTACGCATATTAGGGCTGGAGGATGAGCTGGACGGGGAAGATATAATACCAGGCTTCACAATGTCGGTGCGAATATTATTTGAGTAAGTATTTGCCAATCGTGGTGTAAAATAGTGAGTTGGTAAAGTTGTTGTCCCAGACACAGGCGCTATGCTATAATTCTGACGATAATTAATATATAGATTGAAGAGAAAAGTGGAAGTTTTATCCAAAGGAGAGACGATGTTTTTGGTAGCAAGAAAAACAATCCGTCCGAGGCTTGGGACTGATACGGAAGTTATACCTGACATAGATAAAGATACGCTTCGTAAGCTCTGCCCACCCTACAAAGTAATCCTGCATAACGACGACCATAATTCGATGGATTTAGTGATTTTGGCTTTGGTAAAATCAGTCCCTTCGTTGAGCGAAGAAGAGGCCATCGAAATAATGTTTACGGCCCATACCGAAGGGAGCGCCGTCGTTATCACTTGCCCCCAGGAAACCGCTGAATTTTACCAGGAACGTATCACTAGCTTCGGCCTCACCTGCACTATAGAACCCGACGAGTAATAATTAGATTTTGACAGCCGGGCAATTTAGGTGTAACATGCGGGCCAGTGATAGTGGGCGGAAGATGCCCCTTTTTAATGTGAATTTCAATTTGAGTTGAAGAAAAGCCTCTTGAGGAGAGAATTTTAGACCCATGCCAACCCAAAAATCCCGACCCGACCGACCGCGCCGACCTGGAGCAGGCCCAGTCATTTCCGAGCGCCCGGCGGCCCGGCCCAGCAATAGCACAACTGGCCCTCGTACTACTACCGGCGGTAGCCCAGCCAACCGGCCCGACCCTAAAGGGCAGCGCCCCACTAAAAACAACACCTGGCGCAACATTCGCGAAAATATCGGCTGGAGTCTGGTTATTGGCTTGCCAATTATTCTGGTAATTCTGGCGATTTTGTGGCGTTCTACCAACGGCTTCCAGGGCAACCCCGCCGACCAGCCTTTGCCAACCGCCGTACCAACCGTAACGGCAGGCGCGTTTGTCGCCCCGCCCAATGTTCCCGCCGGAGCCGTCCGCAACCGCTTGCTTTATGCCCAGGCTCCCGCGCTGGATAAGCCCGCTCAACTTTTTAGCTCGGATGCCGATGGCACAAATGTAATACAGCTTACCAATACCTCTGAAATTAAAAGTACCCCGTCCTGGTCGCCCGATGGTCGGCAGATTGTCTTTACTGCCGATGGTGCAGGTATCCAGGTAGTCAATTTTGATGGTAGCGGCTTACATACCGTCGCCTACAACGGCTTCGCCCCGGTCTGGTCGCCCGATGGCACTAAAATCGCTTTCTTGAAGCAAGAACCCGCCACCGATGGGCGCGGCCCGGATAATACCGGGTTGGTACGCTTCCTTTATGTTACCGACGCTAAAGCCCGGCCCGGTCAGGAAAAACAACTGGCTTACGATGCGCTCGGCCCAAGCTGGTCGTCCGATAGCCAGCAAATTGCCTTCTTCTCGCTACGCAACGCCGTGATGTTCACTATTCCGGCGGCGGGCGGGCAGCCTACTCAAATCAATAGTGGCGGTCTCGGAGGCTGGTTCCCGACTTTCGCCCCAGATGGCAATAGCTTTACCTTCTACGGTGCGAAAGAAGCCGCTCAGTTCGTGCAAGGGCTGGATTTTGGTTCGCTCACCCCGATTCCAACTTCGACTGGCCCGGCGGCAACGGCTACGGCAACGTTTGCTCCGACTACGGCGGCGGCTAACAGCACACCCGGCACGAATCCGACGGCAATTCCAACCGCTACGCCCGCACCTCCGGCAGTGATTGGTCTTTACCGCATCAACCGCGATGGCAGCGATTTGAAGCAGTTGGTTCAAATCGAAAATCCGCCAGTTGGTCAGAAAATTGAAAGTTCGCGCTTCGCTACTTATATTGCCAATTCCGCCGAGGCCACTGCTTTGCTGGCTAACCGATCCAGTTTCCGGGCCGCCCCGGTCTGGTCGTCCGATGGCAAGCAAGTTGCCGGGTTACTCGCCGGAGTAGGTCGCGACACCGCCGGAATTACGGTTGTTCCGGCAGATGGCGGAGCAGCGATTAACATCATTTCGGGCGAAAACGGCCTTGAAAACGGCACACGCCTCAGCCCAAGTTTTTCGGATGACGGCAGCCGGGTTTACTACTGGTTTCAAGCGCCCGGCAAGGATGCCAAAAAAGGGCTGCGCTACTTCGATTTGAACGCCAAAAAAGAAACTACTATTGTCAGCAGTGGCGACAACGCTTTCCCGCGCTGCTGTGGTTTCAAGAAATAAGTTTTTTGTAGAGCTTTCAAATTTCAATCAGAAAAACAGTAAGGGCGGTTGCATTTGCAACCGCCCTTACTGTTTTAAATAGAGAAATTGGCTGGGTATTGAAACTTTGGCAAGGTTTCGATACTCAGGCATTTTTTGCGGTTTTATTACAGCTAAATCAGTAAAAAGTCCGAAATAAATAGTTGAGTGTCTGAAACCAGAAATTTAACCGATTGGAATAGCCTATTGCATGGCAATGTTACAATATAAGTATAATTTATAGGAACAGGTTCAATAGTGATCTTATGGAACAATGCAGGAGAAGCTGAAAATGGCAAAAAGGTCTGGCCTGGCGTGGAAGGTTTGTTATGCGGTTCTAATACCCGCTCTGATGATAGGGTTGCTTTCGTGTGGCTCGGATAATACGCCCGCCCCGTCTGGCTCGGTTACGCCCATCGGACAGGCTACCCCTATGGGCGGGATAGTGGTAACACCCGTTCCCATTCAGAGCAATTCCGCTACCGAAGTAGCTACAACGACGGTGGTAGCTACTACTGCGGCAGCAACTACTCCCTCGCCCGCCCCTGGCACTAACTCGCTTACCGTCCCCAAGTATCCCAACTTCAAAGCTGCGGCTACTGGCGCACCGCTGGAAGCACGGCTTACGACTGAATTAGTGGGGAGCAAAACCGCCTCAAATACGCTTCAGCTTTTCACGACTGATAGCAGCTTTGAAGAGGTAGTTAAATACTACGACAAAATACTGGGAGATGCGGGTTACGTCAAAGCTGGTAACCAGAGTGTTAGTAGCGTAGGCACGCTAAAAATTAAGAATGGCGAAATTATCGGCTATGCGCTGGGCGGCAGCAACCCGAACCGGGTAGCGCTGGTCAACCTCGGCATTGTCACCGACAATTTTATTTCGCAACTTAACTCCGCCGAATTGACCGCATTCAAGCTAAACGTAGGCGACCATCTGGTCGGCCTGATTAATAACGTCCCGCCAGGGCTAGGCTAAAAACCACAAGCTTAAAAATCAAAAGCCTTTGTAGCAATCTGAAAATTCAGATTGCTACAAAAGCTTTTGATTAAATTTGGATTATACTCTGGCTTCCGACTGGCCCTGGCGCTGCCGGATGCGTTTGATAGCGACGCTAATCGCTTCTTTGACGCGGGTATCGTTGGCGGCACTTTTGTCATGCTGCTGAATCCAGAGCAAGGCATTGAGTGATTGGGGGTTGCCAAGCTTGCCCAGCGCCGCCGCCGTCGAGTAGCGCACGCCAGTATCCATATCGCGCAAGGTATTGGTAATTGATCGCACCGCGATTTCGCCAAACTCGCTCAGTGCGGTGATAGCACTGGAACGAACGCGCGGGTCAGCGTCTTTAATCGCCTGAGAAAGTAAAGGGATGCTCCGGCTATTGCCGAGGCGACCCAGGGCGGTGACAGCCTTTGCCCGCACCTGACTATTCTCATCGGATAAAAATGTGCCAAGTGGTTCAATTACACGCGGGTCAGCGATATAACTTAATACCGTCGCCACATCCCAGCAGACCCGCCCGCCATAATTCGCCCGGATAAAATTGATAAGAATATCGCGTAGCTGGTTATCGAGTTTGGCCCAGATAGGCCAGATTTCTCTAAAGCGGGGTTGGGTTTCCCAATCCTTTTGACCCAGGTTAGCGTTCAAGAGCAAGGAGACCTCGCCCCTACCACCAAACTTGTCTTTGTCAATTATGTCCTACGTTCAATTAACTTTGGTAGGGGCGAGGTAAAATTAATATTCTTTTGATTCATCGAAGTTTGCGCGCCACAATTGCTCAAGTGTTTTCAGCTCATCCATAAATTGAGCTTGATTCTGGTCGGGGCGTTGTTCAAGTTCTTCCAGCACTTCAAGCTTAAATGCTTGAGCGCCCAACTCATCCCAATCTTTTCTAAGCCTGGGGTCAACCGCGCTGCCGGTAGTAACCGCGAATTGAAATTGATTCTGTACGCTTTTTATGTTCGCTACATGGTTTATCAGATACTTCTCATTCAGCGTATTGGTTATCTTGTAGACTCCGCCCAAAAGCTTACGCTCCTTGTACTCCCTGGCGATTTCTTTTCTTCGGTTCATTTTGTACCTATATTTTCTTGCCAGCAAACCCACTACTAAAATTAATCAAGCTCTCAAAATTCACGCTTCAGTTGTAGGTGAATCTTGGGCCAACACTTTATTTTCTAGCTCTTTAATCTGAATTTGAAAGCGTTCAAATTGAGTCAGAAGATGCGCTATGTGTTCTTCATAATCTTTTCTGATACTGGCTTCTGGTTCAGTCTCGATAAACTACCGGGCAAGATAATTTGGGTCTTCAATCTGCGAAAGTACAGATCGAACTTTCTCTATTAATTCAGTTACCGTTGGCTCAAATTTATCTGGAATATACCTTTGGATTAAATCTAATTCATCGGCGGTTTGGAAAACCTCAATCAATTCTGGTGAAATTTCTCGCGTCTCTAAAAATTCCCACATACCGGGTCGCCCAAGTGACCAGATACCTACGTCAGCAGGTACAGTTCTGGTAAGAATAGCTTGTAGAGTACCAAGCGCTATGTAGGCAGCAAGCGCGGTCAATTGGTCTTCTTCAATCTGCAATACTATTTTCAAGTGCTTTTTCTAAAATCGTTCTCGTAGTTAATAATTCACCTGGTTATAAATCGTAAATCGTAAATCGTAAATCGTCAATTCCCGGCTCTTTGTCGCGCCATGCGGTTGGCAGTCAGGGCGGCAGTTGCGCCCGCGCCAACGCCGTTATCTATGTTGACGACGGTGAGGCCAGGAGAACAGGTCTGGAGCATGGTAAGCAAAGCCGCCACGCCTTTGCCGCCCGCCCCATAGCCAACCGAGGTAGGCAGACCGATTACCGGGACAGCGACCAGACCCGACACCACCGAAGGCAACGCGCCATCCATTCCAGCAGCGACGATGATAATATCAATATCTTCGTCCAACATTTGCTTTAAGGGCCGGAAAAGCCGATGCAACCCGGCAACACCCACATCGTAAATGGTGGTGACGGTGCAGCCCATTTCAGTTGCAACCACGGCGGCTTCCTCGGCGATGGGTACATCGCTAGTTCCGGCACTGATTAAGCCTACCCGCCCGCCAGTACGAGACCGAGCCGCGCCATCGCGATGCAACACCAACATGCCACTGGCGGGGTATTCTTCAAAATGAACCGGGTAGCCGCTACCGTTGGCCTCGACCCAGGTAACTTCGGTACGCAGGCGTGAGCGCAGTTCGGCGCTGGTACGGCTGATAAGAACGCGCCCGCGTCCTTCGCTCAAAAAGCGCCGAGCGATTTCGATTACGTCTTCCGGCAGCTTGCGCTCGGCATAAATAATTTCTGGGATTCCTTTACGTGTTTCGCGGTGCAGATCAATTCTGGCTCGTCCGCCGCTAGTTTCCAAGATTTGCGCCTCGCTCTCCGGGTCGAGCAGCGAGTCGGCGAATTCATCAAAAACATTCATATTTTTTATAATTTGGGAAATTTTCTGCGAAAAATTTTCCAAAGCTAAAGGGTTTTGTAAGGTTTTATTTTAATGTTTTTTGCAAAAAACACATTAAAATAAAACGCAAGGTAATAAGGATGCCAGCACCCACGTCTAAATTCAGTGTAATTCAGTCCAGTTATTTTTGTTTTTGATAATTTTTGCAAAAATTATCAAAAACAAAAATAACTAGGCTAATAAATGGACGAGCAGGGCTTTTTGGGCGTGAAGACGGTTTTCGGCCTGCTGAAAGACAAAAGATTGCTGGCTTTCGATTACTTCGTCGGTTATTTCGTCGCCTCGGTGCGCGGGCAGACAGTGCAGCACCATTGCATCGGGGCGAATATATTCTAACAGATTTTCGTTAATCTGGTAATCCGCAAAAATCTGGCGGCGCTCTTCGGCTTCGTCTTCCTGACCCATGCTGGCCCAAACATCGGTGTAGATAATATCGGCGTTGCGTACTCCGATTTTTGGGTCGGTCACAATTTCGATAGTCGCTACGGTGGGTTGGGTGGCGGCAAGCTGGCGGGCTTGCTCGACAATTTCGGGCTGCGGCTGGTAATTCGAGGGCGAGACGATAGTAATATTAAGGCCAGTAAGGGCCGCACCCAGAATAAGGCTATGGGCCATGTTGTTGCCATCGCCAATATAGGTCATTTTCAGCCCGGCGATATGCCCAAAGCGCTCCTTGACCGTCAGCAAATCGGCAAGAACCTGGCAGGGGTGTTCCAGGTCGGAGAGGGCGTTGACGACGGGTACATTAGAATAATCAGCCAGTTCTTGCAAATCGGTGTGGCGGTTGACACGAGCAACGATGGCGTTAGTCATGGAACTGACCACACGCGCTACATCTCGGACGGCTTCGCGTTTGCCCAGCCCGATTTCTTGCGGCGAAAGATAAAACGCTCGTCCACCCAACTGAAACATGCCCACATCGAACGAAAGACGAGTCCGCAATGATTGCTTTTCAAACAGCATTGCTAACGCCAACCCAGTCAGATGTGGATGCGGCTGACCGCTTTTGGTCTGGGCTTTTAGTTCGGCGGCAGTATCCAGAATAGCAGCGAGTTCGGCACTACTCAAATCGCCGATTGAAAGAAAATCGCGGCCCTTTATGCCGCGAGACCCATCAAGGGGTTGACTCATTTTTTTGTTCTTCTCTCTTCATTAATATTATCGCTTACCTGCCAACTAAACCTCGTTCTTGTGGTGATTTTGGTTTTTTGCAAAAATCCAAAATCACCACAAGAACGAGAATTTTTTAGCTTTTGAAATTTTTTGCAAAAAATTTCAAAAGCTAAAGAAAAAGCGAAATTCTTGTTATTTTAAGCTCATTTGGTTTCAAGACTTAAGCTTGAAGCGAAAAAGCTTAAATATAATTTCTGATGATTAGCGGTTGAAACGGGCAGGTGGTTTTTGATGACCGGCCTGAGTATGTTCGGGTAAATCGAAACGCGAAGCCATGCGGTCTTGCACCGATGGTTGGCTGCCAGAAGGATTGACGTTAAGCAGGCGGGTTTTGGCAGCATCATCCAGTTCAGCCAGCACATGCCCGGTCTCGCTACCTTCGGACAGGATAGAAGCGAGTGGACGATTGGCATAACCATGTTCACTCAGCCAGCAGAGCGCAAATTGAAAAGTAACTTCATTCTTTTTGTCGCGATATTTGAGCGCCCGCAACGCAATCGCTTCTGCTGGAACTTTTTCCTGTCCAACTCGAATTTTCAGGCTCGAATCGAAAGCCACCAGCGCTTTTTGAAAATATTCCGCACCGTTGGTAGCCTCAACCGTCCGGCGAATTTCGGCGGCCCGTTCGCCTACGGTCGGGCCTTCCTCAACCGGGCGAAGTTGCATGGTCGAATCGAAATCACGGCGCTGAAGCAACGGGCGTTTGGTTATTTCGGCGGCGGGCGGAATACCGTTCGTGTTGGTGGGTGGTTTGGTGGGGTCGGCAACAATGGCGGCAGGCGAGAATTTCTCTATTGGGGCAGGCACAGGCGCATTAGCCTCGGTCTCGTGCTTGATAAGCACGGTGTAAATAACCCGCCCTCCAACATAATGGGTGGAAAAATTATGGACTTCCCAGCCTTCGGTGGCAAGCTGGTTTAATTGTTGATTGACCCGTTGTTCCAGTTCATCGTCGCTACGATTAGCTCCCCGGTATTGCCCATCAACCTCGCTAAATTTTAGCAATTTGTAAGTATAGCGTTGCATGACGTTAACCCCCATTTCCCCACTTCTTTATAGTTTCTAGTTTCTGGTTTCGAGTTTCTAGTTATTATTCCTTTTTGTACTGAAAACTGATAACTGACGACTGATAACTACCCAACTATTTCCCGTTTAGCCATTCTTGCGTTTCTTCGAGCAGGGCGGCGGCGGTAACGAGAGCGGCTGTTACCTGGGCCGGGGCGGTTCCGCCATAAACATTGCGCGCTGCCACACTGCTTTCGACGCTAATTTTACGGGCATCTTCCTCAAATTCGCTGGCGAAGGTCTGAAAATCGGCCAGCGTTAAATCATTAAAAGTTTTATTCTGTTCGATGCAGTGACGCACCATCTTGCCAACCACTTCGTGCGCCTCGCGGAAGGGCATCCCCTTTTTAGTCAAATAATCGGCTAAATCGGTGGCAGTGGCGAAACTGCCCTCGGCGGCGCGGTGCATCGTGCCGCCCCGAATGCGGAGGGTGCCAATCATTCCCTCGAAAACTTTCAGGGAAGTAGTCAGAGTATCTACCGCGTCGAAGATTCCCTCTTTATCTTCCTGCATATCTTTATTATACGTCAGGGGCAAACCTTTGAGAATAGTCAACATCGCCACCAGATGCCCAATCATGCGCCCGCTTTTGCCGCGCACCAGTTCCGCCATATCCGCGTTTTTCTTTTGCGGCATAATCGAGCTGCCAGTGCTGTAGGCATCGTCCAGTTCGATAAAACCAAACTCGGCGGTACTCCATAAAATGATTTCTTCGGCAAAGCGGCTGAGATGAACGGCACACAGGGCGGCGGCGGCTAGATACTCTACCACAAAATCGCGGTCACTCACCGCGTCCATGCTGTTGCGAGTGATAGCGCTCATGCCAAGTTCACCCGCCACAAATTCGCGGTCAAGCGGGTAAGGTGCGCCCGCTAACGCGCCGCTCCCTAACGGCGAAATATCGGTGCGCCCGTAACAATCCGAAAAGCGTCCGGCATCGCGCTGGAACATTTCAAAATAGGCCAGCAAATGATGCGAAAAAAGAACTGGCTGGGCGCGTTGGGTATGGGTGTAGCCGGGCATAATCACGCCGTTCCATTGCTTCGCCAGCCGCACCAGGGTGCGTTGCAGCGTCAAAATACGCTCAACCGTACTGACGATAGCGGCACGAGTCCACAGGCGCAAATCAAGCGCAATTTGGTCGTTGCGGCTGCGCCCGGTGTGAAGCCGTCCGGCGGCTTCCCCGATGTCTTCGCGCAACTGCGCTTCGATGTTGAGGTGAATATCCTCGCGGTCAACCCGGAACTCAAATTCACCCCGCTCGATTTTAGCCCGAATCGCTTCCAGCCCAACCACAATTTTAGCGGCATCTTCCTGACTGATGATGCTCTGACGGGCCAGCATTTTAGCATGGGCAATCGAACCGGCAATATCTTCGCGATAAAGGCGCTGGTCAAACGAAATCGAAGCGCCAAATTCCTCTGCCGTCTTATCTAAATCTTTCTCGAAACGTCCGCCCCAAAGTTTCATTTCAAAATCCAGTTCAAAGTTCAAGGTTCAAAGTTTTCCGGTAAGGGAGTAAGTCCGAAGTTGGTATACCAGTGGAGTCCGCCCTGGAATGAATTCCGGGCTACGTAGCTCAAGTGGATTTAAATCCACTGATTACGAAACGACTAATTGACCCTAAACGCCCCGATGCTACCTTAATTCGGTACAGCTACACAATGCACAATAGCGTGAAATAGCCTCAAATGGGTGCGGTCAATCACGCTGTTCTGTAGTTGTACCCCTCAATTGTATTCAGTGGTTTTAAAACCACTTGAGCTACGTAGCCCGGAATTCATTCCAGGGCGGACTCCACTGGCGTACCAACTTCACGCCTAAAAGCCTGGTTTGACGGTAACAGGACGTATTTGCTTAATCCTACCAAAATTTCAAACGCCTTTAGCTACGACTTGGCGGTGTGATACCCAGCGTTTTGTAGGCTTTTTCGAGCTTTTTCTTTACTTCTTCGATGCGCTCTCCCATATCGTGCAGCCGCTTGTCCCAGGCGACTTTTTCGTCTTTGCCAGTGGCGCTGGCAGCATAAATTTTGTACATACCAAAGGTACGTTCGAGCATTTCGAGTTCGTTCTCAATCCATTTTGGGTCGTTTGAAGCACCAGTAGCAGCCATAAAGTAGCTCCTTTTAAAATTGTCAGTTATCAGTCGTCAGTCGTCAGTGTTAAGCCTGATAACTGACGACTGACGACTGATAACTGTTCATCCAAAACAATAAAGTCGCCCGTCGAAGGAGGCGACGTACACTTTTCCACCAGCGATGGCGGGAGATGAGCCGACGACATCGTTGGTGGCGAAATCCCATTTCTTCTGGCCGGTGGCAGCATCCAGCGCGTAAAGTTTGGTGTCGTTAGAGCCGACCAACACTACATCGCCAGCGACGGCGGGGGAAGAAAAGACTACATCGCCCGTAGCAAAATCCCATTTTTTCTGGCCCGTTGTGGCATCAACCGCGTAAACCTTTTTGTCACTAGACCCGACATAGACTATGCCATTCGCGACGGCGGGCGAGGAACGGCTCGGCCCACCCAGCACGAACTGCCATTTCTCCTTGCCCGTCTGGGTATCTACCGCAAAAAGCTTGCCACTTTCGCTGGCGAAGTAGGCCAGACCATTGGCGATGGCGGGTGATGAGAAAGTGCCGTTGGTGCTACCGCTATCGAAATCCCACTTTTTCTGCCCAGTGGTAGTTTCGAGGGCGTAATATTTGCCGTCGTTAGCGCCAAAAAAGACCAGACCGTTTGCCACCGCCGGGCCAGTATTGATGCCGTTCAGGTTGAGCCGCCCAACCTTGAAGGCCCACTTTTTCTGCCCGGTGTAAGCATCTATGGCGTACAGGTTCGCATCATTGCCGCCCACATAAACCACGCCATCCACCACTACGGGCGAGCTTTGGACGGCATCCAGTAGCGGGAAATCCCATTGCTTGCGCCCGGTGGTAGCGTCCAGCGCGTAAACGTAGCCCTGCTGTGAGCCGAAAAAGACCAGACCACCCGCGATTGCCGGGCTGCTGGCAACTCCGCCTCCGGCAGCATAAACCCATTTCGCCTTGCCCGTCGCTGCTTCGACTGCCACCAGACCTCGGCTTGTGCCAAGATAAACTGTGCCGTTGAACAGGGCTGGCGACGAAACGATTTCCCCGCCCGCTTCATAATCCCACAGCTTGTTAAGGGCGGCGGGTAGTTTCGAGGCGCTAAAGCGGGTACGGGCTGGATTTGCGCCGCTTACAGGCCAGTTCACGCCCTGCGCATCGGGGACGCTGGCGGCGGGTGAACCTGTCGGCGTAGGCGCGAACGGCACGGGCGTACCGATGGGAATTTCCAGGCCCGTCACCTGTGTACCGATAGCGTTCGCTGTCGCCCGATTCTTGGCATCAAGCGGCGAGACCGAGCCAGTTGGCACCGCATTGCCAGAATTTGTTCCGGCTTGCTGGCTGCCCGGACTGGGCGGGGCAGAAGTAACTGCCAGCAGTACAATAAGCACCATCACCAGCCCTACCAGAATAATCGCCATCGCGATTTCCAGTCCGCGAGTATTGCGCGGCGGCGAGGGTGACGATTTCGGCGGGCCGCTCGGTGCGCCCGCTTTCTTTTCTTCTCTTATCTGGGTCATTCCTTTTTCCTCATTGTCGGGTATGAGTCAAATTTTTTGACCACTTGTAGTGTTCAAACTATCCCGTTTGTTTGTTGCACCAAAGAGCAACCGTTATGTCTGCTCTTATTAAAAAATTTATCAAATAATTGTACTAAGTACACCGTTTCACAGAAGGGGTACCGATTTCGTAGAGGCGAATCGCATACGTCCTGTCGACTTTACCTGGTGTTCAAGGGCGTATGCGATTCGCCCCTACGAAAATAATTCCAAACCTTTTCTAGGACGAGTTGTACTTAGCAAAGATTAACCACGGAGGCACGGAGAAACACGGAGTTTAAAGTTTTTTTGATTTCCTCTGTGTCCTCTGCGTCCTCTGTGGTTAATCTTTTATCCCTGTTTTTCCGTTTCCGGCACGTCGGGGGCAGCCAGCGAAAGCATTTCGTCCTGGGTGCTTCCGGCGAGTTGAATTTGCGATTGGTTACGCAGCGACAGGCCGAAGATATTGATGAAGCCAACGGCGGCATCGTGGTTGTACTGGTCGCCTTTGTCGTAGGTAGCCAGGGCGAAGTTGTAGAGCGATTTGGGCGACTTGCTTCCAGCTTTCGAGATATTGCCCTTGAAAAGTTTTAGCCGCACCGTCCCGGTGACGTAACGCTGGCTGCTGGCGACGTAAGCCGCTAAATCCTGATGGAGTGGGCTGAACCACAGGCCGTTGTAGACTAAATCGGCATACTCGGCAGCAACTTTAGCCTTGAACCGGGCCGATTCTTTGGTCAGCGTCATATCTTCGAGCCAGTTGTGGGCCTTGTGCAGCACCGTCGCGGCGGGCGCTTCGTAAATTTCGCGGCTCTTGATACCGACCAGCCGATTTTCAAGGTGGTCAATCCGGCCTACGCCGTGCTTTCCGGCGATTTCGTTCAGCCGGGTAATAAAAGTTACGCCATCGAGCCGTTCGCCATCCAGCGTAACGGGCAGACCGCGCTCGAAATCTATTTCCAGATATTGTGGTTGGTCGGGTTGGTCGTCCGGCCCGGCAGTCCAGGCGTAGGCATCTTCAGGCGCTTCGTTCCAGGGGTCTTCCAGCACTCCGGCCTCAACCGAGCGTCCCCACAAATTCTGATCAACGCTATAATGCTTTTTGGAAACATCCTGAAGTGGAATATTATTTTCGTGGGCATACTTGATTTCTTCGTCACGGGTCATGCGCCACTCGCGGACGGGCGCAATAATTTTCAGGTCGGGAGCGAGGACATTGACCGAAACATCGAAGCGTACCTGGTCGTTGCCTTTGCCAGTGCAACCGTGCGCGACGGCACTTGCGCCTTCCTGCCGGGCCACCTGCACCAGATTCCAGGCGATAAGCGGGCGGGCCAACGCGGTAGCCAGAGGATACTCAAGTTCGTACATTGCGCCAGCTTGCAAAGCGGGCCAGATAAAATATTTTACAAACTCTTCTTTCAGGTCGCGCACCAACGCTTCTTTCGCGCCGATTTCCAGGGCGCGTTCCCGAATCGAGTTCAAATCGCGGTCATTTGCCCCTACATCTACCGTGAGGGTAACGACATCCATATTATATTTTTCTTGAATCCATCTAATCGCTACGCTGGTATCGAGGCCACCCGAATAAGCCAGCACCACCTTTTGCATTATGCTAATTTCCTCCAGATTGGTTAATAAACCGAACAGTTTCCTGTTTTTCCTTACTTCTTTCTGCTTCTATGCAGCGCCAAGTTTAGGGTCAATTATAGCATATTTTTATAGTTATCAGTTATCGGTACAAAGTTTTGGGGAAGGAACACAGATGAACACAGAGGAACGCAGATTATGGAGAAAGAACACAGATGAACACAGAGAACCACAGAGGAACACCGATGATTTTGAGAAAAAGCCCCAATATCGTTTAAATCCAATACCGTTCAAATAAGGGCAAAATCGGTGTAGGAGGGGGCTGCGCCCTCGATTTTTTGAGCGGTGGTAAGGGTAAAATCGAGGGCGCAGCCCCCTCCTACAGACGTTATTTGAATGGTATTGCGTTTAAATCAGCCTCTGTGGGGGCGAGCTTCTGCTCGCGATTTGTGTACGCAAAGGAGAAATCGCGAGCAGAAGCTCGCTCCCACAGAAATTTCTAAAATCGGTGTTTATCTGTGTTTTCTGTGGTTCACTATCTTCAAAAATTTAATCGTCAAGGTAAAGTTTTTCGCGGCGGATATAATCTTCGACCGGGGCGGGGACGAGATATTTAATTGGTGCGCCTTGCTGCACCCGTGTGCGAATTTCGTTGGCAGCAATTTCGATTAAAGGGACTTCAACCCGCACAATGCGCTCGTTCATATCAAAATCGGGGAAACCTGCTTGTAACCTGGCAAGAGGCAGGGTGTAGCCGGGACGGTCTACCACTGCCAGACGGCTAAGTTGCAGCACCCGTTCGGGCCGATACCAGCTTAATAATTCGGCGGCGGCATCGGTACCAATGATAAAGAAAAGTTCGGTGGCGGGCGGCGAACCATAGCGTTCGTGCAGAACTTCCAGTGTAGCGGCGGTATAGGACAGACCACCCAGCTCGATTTCGATTGGCTCAAGCTCGAACAAAGGATTCCCAGCGATTGCCAACCGCACCATTTCCAGACGGCAATGGTCGGCTGTCACCTGTTGCTGCTGCTTGTGGGGCGGTTTGGCGGCGGGCATAAAAAGAACGCGGTCTAGCTCCAGCCGCCAGCCCGCTTCTTCCGCGATAATCAGATGGCCCGTATGTATTGGGTCGAATGTCCCGCCCATAATTCCGATACGCATACTATTTCTGGTTTCTGGTTCAGGATTTTCGCAAAGCAGCTTAAAAGTAGTAGCGATTTCCTATAACTTCTGACTTCTGACTTCTAGCAAAGTTACGGTAAGGAGCAGGATACAATTTTCTGGCCCAGGTGTCAAAAGAAAAAGCGGGCCTGATAGCCCGCCCCTTTTTTTCTATTAACTTCTATCCTTTACCAACTATTCTTACTGTACGCCGTAACCAGGGCGGCGCTCAACCAGCAACTTAATGGCAGTGCGCTCCTCGTCATCAATGGTGACATCAATGAAGGCTGGAATACACACAATATCAATCCCACTGCTAATCAAATAACCACGTGCAATCGCAACCGCTTTGATGGCCTGGTTGGTTGCGCCCGCGCCGATGGCTTGAATTTCTACTCGTCCCGCCTGGCGTACAACACCGGCAATAGCCCCTGCGACCGAGCTAGGCCGCGATTTACCCGAAACTTTCAGCACTTCAACTTCACCTGGCTGAAGATCGGGATGCGGATGTACCGAGCGCTGCGGAGGAGTCGGCGGCACGTAATCTACTGGCGCAGTTGGTTGCTGATTGGCGGGGTAAGCCGCTTCTAATCCCGGTTCGCCCATGCGATAATTATTGAACTTCGGATCCATAGCTTCTCTCCTTGTCGTGTTGTTCTAAACGTTAAAATGACGGTGACGAAGCGAGTTAACTGACTCGGTAAGCTAAAGGTCTTGCTTGTGAGTGAGTTAATCGGAGGTTCTGAGCCTTCGCCTATTCGCCTTAACAACCGTTCTCGTGGGGTTTGATTTTACCAAAGGTACGCCAAAGCGTCAAACCGTATCCGGGTAATAAATTACGCTCGTCGAGATAAGTTCCTAATGGCACAAGATAGGTTAGACCAAACCTGCTACATCGACTCGTCTTGGAGCATCAAGTCCAGGCGGTGAATTGCCAGTGCCTTGGCACTGGTTGTTTCAATTTCCACCAGAACACTGTTGAAGACCAACGGCCTTTCGATACGGCGATTTTGCTTGGGACGGACAAAGATGTGTGAGGTAAAGGGTTTTAGAGCCGCTTCAACCTCTAGCCCGGCAGCGCTATTATACGGCCCAACCATTCCCACGTCACTGACATGAGCCGTACCATGCTTTAGCAACCGAGCATCGCCAGTAGGAGTTCGAGTATGTGAGCCGAGTACGGCACTGACCCGTCCATCCAGATACCAGCCCAACACCACTTTTTCGCTGGTTGCTTCCGCATGAAAATCAACCACAAGCGGGGCTAAACTGGTGCGTGTCTCCAACCAGCTATCTACCACCCGAAAAGGAGAGTCCATTTCATTGAAATAAACCCGCCCGTTGAGGTTTAGCACCTCAATCGGCCCTTTGGTCGTTTCTACTGTAATAGCAGGGCGACCTGGCGTTCCGGGAGGATAATTGAGTGGCCTTAGAACTGGCGCATGGGGGTTGTTTTTGAACCAATCCACCATTTCGCGCTGATCGAAGACGCGGCTTCCCGACGTTATTACATCAATTCCGTTTTTAAGCAATTCTTCCGCAGTCCCGCTAGTTAAACCGAAGCCACCAGCAGCACTTTCACCATTGGCAATCACCAGGTCTAAACGCTGCTCGTTCCGCAGCTTTGGAAGCAAGCTTGCCACCGCTTCCCGACCCGCTTTACCATAAACCTCACCCAACATTAGTACCCGTAAGATTGTGCGGGGGCTGTCACCGTCAGTCACCATCGCACTTACTCCTATCGGGTTGCCCTACTATACCCGCAGTAAAGCCTTCTTGCGAATGAAGTTTGGTCTCCATCAGACACTTAATCTCCAAGCACAAGTCGTGCCAGGTTATCAGAATCAGTGTTTACACATCTAAGCTTGATTAGCAGTTGCTAGATGTAATATCTATTATAACAAAAATTATCCAATATAAGGAGTCACTCTGGTACTTCTGGATGTAGTACTTTAATCCTATATCTTGGTTTATAGTCTACAAAGTGAATTGTTTTAGTTAACTAATTAAAACAGCCTTCCTGCATCCAGCCCCGCAAATTCGAGCCATCATCCAATTCCACATTAAGCCAGGTTACGCCTTCGTTAAATTTCTGGTCGCTCAATTGTCGAACAACCGTATTGGCGGGCAGCACCTTCAAAATATTATTATTGGCCTGGGCGCTGGTATCCGAACGCAAACGACAGCTTTGCTTCACATTGACCCGCTTGAAGCTGGGCGTGGCCGTTGGCAGAACCTGCGGCGTAGCGGTTGGCGCGATAGTAGCCGTTGGTGCAATGCTCGCAATGGTGGAGCGTGGAGTCAGGCCAATCGTCGGGTCAACAGTATCGCTATTTTTGCCCGCTCCAATCGTCGGGTTGGCATTAGCCCCCGGCAACCGTTCCAGCAAGAAATCGGAACGGCCCAAAATCAGTAAAATTACAACAAAAGCAGTAATAGCGGCAATAGATACAATCGTTACGTCGGCGCAGCCCAGACGAGGGCCCTGGCGGCGCGACCACCATTCGGGCGGTTGCTGCGACATGGATAAATCCCCTTTATTTTAAAATAGTTCAAGGTTCAACCCACAGGGCAACCCTACGGGCCGAGTTCAAGGTTCAAAGTTCGTTGCAAAGCTACTTCAAACCAGACAAATTTTTAACTTAGTAAAAAGTACAATAGAAGATTGGAACAGATTACAAACGTATTCTACTACAAAATCGTAAAAACTCAAAAGGGTCTGCCCGGCTACCAACGGGCAAACCCTTTTGAGAGGAGGAGAGATTAAGTCTTTGGGTAAACGGCCTGATGCAGGCGGTTTATGTATGAATCCTTTCTTTGTTCGTTTCGCTAACTTAATACTACTCCAATCAGGAGTTCTATTCAATAGTCCATAAGTACTCAAACCAAAATCTGAAAAATCGCTTCTGGTTCAGTTACAACCACTCTTACACTCTGTTATAATTATTCAGAAAAAGAGAAATTTGTGCCATTGAATTAGATAGTTGGCGGAAAAATGAACCGATGAAAATAAAAATAGCTTCTCTGCAACTGGCGGCACTGGAATTAGCGCAGGGGCGCGAAGCGCTGGAACGGGCCTTAGCGTTGATTGACCGAGCAGTAGAACGCTACCAGCCCGACCTGATAGTAACGCCGGAATGTACTTATCCGGCTTACGTGCTGGGCAGCGTCAAAGAATTTAAGGCCGCTTACCCCGGCGACCCGTTGCCCGTGTTCGCCGAAAAAGCCAGACAGCACCGAGTTCATCTGTGTGTTGGGCTGGCGACTCCCGCCGAAACCGACACTGGCCCGATGATTTACAACGAAGCAGTCTTGTTTGGGCCGGACGGCGCTATAATCGGGCGAACGGCCAAGAGTTTGCTATGGCACTTCGATAGTCGCTGGTTTTGCCCTGGTTCGACTTACCCGGTTTTTGAAACCAGTATCGGGCGCATCGGGCTATTGGTCTGCGCCGATGGACGGATGCCGGAAATAGCGCGCAGTCTGGCGCTTGGCGGGGCGCAAATCATTCTCGACCCGACTGCCTGGGTTAGCTACGGCACAGATAAAACGCATTTGCTCAACGCCCAGGCCGATTATATGTTGGCGACGCGGGCTTTTGAAAACGGGGTCTGGTGCGCCGCTTCGGATAAAGTCGGGCTGGAACGCGGCACGGTCTTGTACGCCGGGCGAAGTAGCATTATTTCGCCGACAGGCCGGAAAGTAGCCGAAGGGCCGAGCGACCAGGAAGAAATTGTGTTTGCCGAGGCCGAATTGCCGCACCGCGCTA
Source organism: Chloroflexia bacterium (assembly GCA_038209275.1). Taxonomy (GTDB): domain Bacteria; phylum Chloroflexota; class Chloroflexia; order Chloroheliales; family Chloroheliaceae; genus L227-5C. The sequence goes on from JBBQXW010000003.1 coordinate 43,374, forward strand.
TTTCGGCAGCCCCGCGTCGCCCGGAGCTTTATCAGAATTTAGTCAAACCAACCGAAAGTTTGCCAGTTCATGCTTTGCTGCAAGAACCGCTAGTGCCGCAGCGCGCTTATTTTCGGGGCGGAGTGGCCCAGTACCCTCCGTTCGAGACAACACAGGAGATGGGCGAAACGGTGCGCCCACTAATAGCGCAGTTTGCCCGCGAGGGCGTGGAACTGGCAGTGCTGCCCGATGTGCCGCCAAGCATAGCCGGAGATGCAGTCCACCGGGGCGATCTGGTTTTCCCGTTCTACCGGGTCTTGAGCAAGCAGAGCGGCGTAGCGATTCTGGCAACCGCTATCGAGACCGAAGGAGAACGCCGCTACAAAACCGCCCGGCTTTTTTGCCAGGGCCAGGAAATCGGGATGTGGCGACAGACCCATTTTAGCGCCCAGGATGAAGGTGAATGGACACTGGGTGGTGAAATTGGCCCAGTGGTCAAGCTACCCGGTCAGAGCGAAGCCCGCATCGGGGTAATGCTGGGGGCGGACGGCTACGGGCCGGAAGTGGCCCGCTGCTTGATGCTGGCAGGAGCAGACCTGATTCTGTGGCCTACTCGCGCCCTGCTGCCCGGTGCCGATAGCAGTTTTGGCCTGACCCAGCTGGCCCGTAGCCGCGCCGCCGAGAACCGGGTCTTTGTGCTGTGTGCTACGCCGTTCGAGCGGGTAAGCGGGCTGGACGAAACAGGCCGGGAGCGGGGCGGCGCGCTTATCGTTGACCCCGGCGGCGTGGTAATAGCGCCCGCTTTGCCCGACCGGGCGATGGGAGTCAGCGCCCAAATTTCAGTGCCGATTAGCCGCCAAAAACTGTGCGCCCCTGGCACAGATGTGGTGTATAATCGGAAGCCAGAGAATTATGGACTATTAGTGATAGGTAACGAGTGATAAGTAATGAGTGATGAAATAAAAACAACAGGAATTGGGAGCTACGCACCCCCCTTAGATAAGCTACTTACTTATGGCACGCCCACCTTCGGCGACGCGAAGGAGTGGCCTGATTACCGCAAACTTGGGCTTAACTCAGAACATGTATCAGAGCTAGTTCGGATGGTCGGCGATCAGGAACTAAACGAATCGCTGGCGGAAACCGAAGAAATTTGGGGGCCGACCCACGCCTGGCGTGCGCTAGGACAACTCAATGCAGACGCGGCGGTTGAGCCACTGCTGGTTATGCTGCCTAAATTGATTAACGATGACGATTGGGCCTTGCAGGAGTTGCCCCAGGTTTTGGGAATGCTTGGCCCTGCCACTGTGCCAAAGCTGGCGGCTTTCCTGTTCGATAAAGCCCAGGATGAATCCGCTCGTGTCAGCGTTTCCGATGCGCTAGGCTATCTGGCGGAGTATTATCCTGACCAGCGCGCTGAAGTTATTAAGACGTTCAGTGAACAGCTGGAAAAGTCCAGGCTGGGAAAAAGCGATGAGATGGTTAATGCCTTCGTCATCAATAACCTGGTTAAACTAAATGCGGTCGAGAGCGCCCCGCTTATCGAACAAATTTATAGCAGTAAAAATATTGATGAATCTATCATCGGCGATTGGGAAGATACCCAGGTCAGATTAGGTTTACTGGAAGCCAGGCTGACCCCACCGCCTCGCTATAACATCGGCCCGGAGCTAAACCTTCCGACAAGGCGAGAGTCACTTGATGCGCCCGACTCTGCTCCCATCAAAACCCAGGCCCAGCGCAAGGCAGTTAAGGCTAAACGCAAAATAGAGAAAGCGTCGCGCAAGAAAAATAGAAAGCGAAAGTAGAGTAAAGTGATTAAGGGAAATGTAATTGTCGGGCAATCCGGCGGAGCAACTGCCGTGATTAACAGCAGTCTGGCCGGAGTGGTGGCGGAAGCGCTGAAGAGTCCGTTGGTCGGCGAGGTTTACGGGATGCTCGATGGTGTGCAAGGTTTATTGGAAGAACGGATCGTAGATTTGCGCGCTCAGGTCGGCACGCCCGACAAGCTGGAATGGCTCAAGCGTACTCCGGCCTCGGCGCTCGGCATGTGCCGCTACAAGCTCGACGATGAGAAGCGCGAGAAAATCCTGAAAATTTTGCAAGCGCACAATATTCGCTATTTTATTTACATTGGTGGCAACGACAGCGCTGATACCTGCCATCGGCTGGGCGAACTTTCCAAAGCGGTGGGCTATGAATTTTACGCGATGGGTGTACCAAAGACGATTGACAACGATTTACCCGATATGGATCATTGCCCCGGCTATGGCTCGATTGCCCGCTATCTGGCAATTGCGACCTGCGATAGCGGCATTGATACCGATGCGGCCCGATTAGTGCAACCTATCAAAATTATCGAGGTGATGGGGCGAAACGCGGGCTGGGTAGCGGCCTCGGCAGCACTGGGCAAACAGACCGAGGAAGATGCACCCCACCTGATTTATACGCCCGAACGCCGCCTGAACCCGGCAGATTTTCTCAAAGATGTAAAACGGGTTTACGATTTGTACGGGCGCTGCGTGGTAGTTATCGGCGAAACAGTGAAAGACCAGGACGGCAAACCGCTTGGCGCACACAGTGAGCCTTATTTTGTAGATAGTTTTGGGCATCGCTATTTTCATGGCCCGGCTAATTATTTGATGAGCCTGACCATGAGTGAGCTGGGGCTGACCGCCCGGTTTGATAAACCTGGCACGCTTCAGCGCATGAGTATGCTTTGCGCCAGCGAAGTTGATTTGGATGAAGCATGGCTGGCGGGCGCGGAAGCCATGAAATTAGCTTTGAGCGGCGAAACCGATAAAATGGTGACGCTACTACGCGAGACCGGGCCACAAGGTGAATACCAGTGCAAAACCGGCGTGACCACGCTGGAACGCATCGCCAATCTGGAACGCAAAATGCCGGAAAACTATTTAAACGCCGAAGGCAACTTTGTAACACAGGCTTTTCTCGATTACGCCCAACCCCTGATTGGCGACCTACCCCAGCCCTATCTCCGCCTGAACCGCTCGGCCCTGGTCAATTCGATTCAATAATAGGAGTAGTTAAAAGGAGTAAGTAAGAGTTGGATAGTAGTGGTAGTTTTGTTTTTAGTAATCTTAATCTGGCAGAGCCGATTAAAACAGAATTTCAGAGTTCAGATTTGTTGGGGCTGCTTGCGGTTTTTATCCTGGTAGCCCTCAACGGCTTTTTTGTCGCGGCAGAGTTTGGCCTGGTAAGCTCACGTCAGACCCGCCTTTCTCAGCTGGAGGCCGAAGGGAAAAAAGCGGCTAAAACCGTTCAAAATGCTTTCCACCATCTGGATAAATATATTGCAGCTACCCAGCTTGGCATTACGCTGGCAAGTCTGGCGCTCGGTTGGGTGGGCGAACCGGCCCTGACCAGATTAATTGAAGCTCCCTTGATTGCCCTTTTGGGTTCACTTGTAGGAGCAGACCTGGCAGGTGGCATAAGTATCGCGATTTCGTTTATTTTTATCACCGTGCTGGTAATTATATTGGGTGAGCTTGCCCCTAAATCGGTAGCGCTGCAACGAAGCGAAGCTACCGCTATGTTCGTGATTCGGCCCTTAAATCTTTTTCTAAAAGTTTTTAGCCCTTTTATCTGGGTACTCAATCGGCTGGGGCGACGGGTAATGCGGATGTTAGGTTTAAGCGAAGTAATCGAACATTCTACGGTTCATACAGTGGAAGAACTGGAAATGCTGGTAATTCAAAGCCGCCAGGCTGGGGTACTGGATGCTCAGGAAGAAAGTTTGCTACGCAAGGTTTTTGAGTTTGATGACAAGACCGCCCGCCAGATTATGATGCCACGCACCGAGTTGGTCGGGGTGCCAGTTAATTCGACGCTGGATGAACTGGTAGATAAAGCAGCAGACGAAAGGTTTACGCGCTTCCCGGTCTACCGCGATACCCTTGACCAGATTGTCGGGGTTTTTCACGTCAAGGATTTGTTTCCGCTTTTGCGTGACCGTGAACAGCAACATAGTGAGAACAGCCAGAATAGTCAGACTAACGGAACTCAGGCGGCGGGGAATACCAACGGAAGCACCAACGGCATAGGTAATTCAAATGGTAGTAATGCCGCTACGACCAGTATTCCACCCCAAATCAGTAACAAAAATCTATCGCTAGAGCAAATTATTCGCCCAGTTTTCAATGTACCTGAAAGCATCCATGTAGCCGATTTGCTGACCCAGATGCGCCAGAAACAGGCACATCTGGCGGTAGTAATTGATGAATATGGCGGTACTGCCGGAATTGTAACGCTGGAAGACGTGCTGGAAGAATTGGTTGGCGATGTACAAGATGAGTTTGATACAGACGAAGAAGATAACGCTGCCGATATAGAGATGCGGCCCGATGGCTCGGCGTTGGTCAGCGGTTTGGTGATGCTAGAAGCTATCGAAGACCGCTTTGGCCTGACTATCCCGCCGGAGCATGGCGAAATCTTCGATACTATCGGAGGCTATGTGTTAGGGTCGTTGGGTCGCGTGCCAGCAGTAGGCGACCAGGTGAACCTCGACGACTACCGACTGAGCGTAGTAAAAATGGACGGGCTGCGGGTTGAGCGCCTCTTGATAGAGCGTGTGAAAAACAAGCCCCCGACTACCGAAAGTTAAATTAGCTCGAACTCAATTAAAAACTTATCTTGATATATGGTGCGGGCGCAATTCATTGCGCCCAATTAGGTTTGATAAATCAAACCCCGACCACGACAGGTTCTAACACGGTGGTCAGAGTATGAGACACCCTTTCTAAACTTAGGGCTGTTGTCGAGACAAGCTGACCACTTTCAACATTTCGTTGAGCCACCAAATTTAATCCGCTAAAGCCAGCCAGCAAATGTTCGCTGGTAAAGCGCTGTGCTACCGCCGCATCTGCTATTAGTTTTGTTAGTTCATGGATTTGACCAGTCGCTTGACCGATAGACTCGGCCTGGGTCTGGGATTGTATCGAAATATCCAACAAATTCTCGATAACGTCACCCGCGAGATTTGCTTTGTCGGCAGTACCCTGAGCTTTCAAATAGCTATCGGCAGCTAGTTCCATAGTAAGGTGCAAACCATTTTCTATTTCCTGAATGACTTTGACTACTTCTCGACTGGCGGTGGCGGAACGAGTGGCTAAACTTTTAACTTCCTGAGCAATGACATTAAACCGCTCTCCATATACCCCAGCCCCAGCCGCTTCTATTGAAGCATTCAAGGCTAAAAGATGGGTCTCCGTAGCGATGCCCGAAATTAATTCCAGAATACGCCTGGTACTGTTACCTTTAGCATTTAATTCTTGCATCGTCTCAAGCAAGTGCTTATAGAAGCTCTCCCCTTCGCGACTTTGCGCTACGGTTTCACTTACTGCCTGCAAACCACGCTCACTTTGTTGGGCCGCCCGACTGGTAGTTACTTTAATCTGCTCACTGGCAGTAGTAGCCTGATTTACAGTTTCACTTATCTGCTGAGTTAGCTGTGCCACTTGTTCGGCAGCTAAAAAGGAAGCTTTGGCAGCAGTATTTACTTCGCTCACGGTTGCCAGCTGTTGAGCATTGGCGCTGGCCTGTTGGTTGGCACTTAGCTTTAGTTCGGTTGCCAGTGCCAGGATTTGCTGGCTGATAGTTTCACTGCTATTTTGACGTAGTTGTAATTGAGTACTGGTTGAAACCAGTGCCAGTGCTATTTTATTAAAAGACATTACCACTTGCCCCAACTCGTCTTTATTATCAAACTGAAGGAATTGCTCGGTTGTGTTGCCCGCAATCATTCGCTGTGAGGCTTCATCCAGATGCGTAACGGTACGACGGACGGATAAATAAAAGCCCACCAGGAAATAACTTACCAGTAGCAATATAACCAGGGCCATCCCAATAGTCAGGATTTTCTTCTGGGAAAAACTAGCCTGACGCTCATTGAGGAGTTTATCAACTGAGCTGGCAGTCTGGTTCCAAAGATTAAAAGCAGCCGCAATAGCGTTATTTGCAGTGGCGGTGTAGGCATCCGGCTTAAGCTTGAGCAGAGTAGTTCCAGTTATTTCCTGCTGAATCTGGTCAAGTAACTGTGTGGTAGCTACCAGAGTTGCATTAAGTGGGTCAGTAAGCTCAACTTTAAGGTCAGGTTTTAGCTTAAAGGCTATATCAAGATTCCTTTTAAGTTCTTCACTGTTAGCTTTAAGCAAACCGACCTGAACAAGAAGCTGGGAGCGCTCGCCCTGGGTAATAATTTTGCGATTGGTAATGGCCTGACCTAAAGCACGAGTTTGGGCTAACAGGTTTTGAGCGTTTGGTAGCTTATCTAAAATATTATTTATAGTGAAATAAGTAACCAAATCAGGGTCAAGTACCAGCGAAGAACGGTCTCCTATCTGGGTCATTAAAGTTTGGATTTGTTTTTCAAGTTGGACGTAAGTATCATCACTGCTACCAATAGTTCCAATAGTAGTAGGCCAGGAGGCGTATTGATGGTTATCAAGGCGTTGCCGGATAGTAGTATAAGTAGGAGCTAAAGCCTTAAATTGTTCGCTAGTCTCAAATTTTGCACCCAAAACCTGGTCAATTGCCGTTAAAGTGTTAAAGTCGGCTTCGACCTGCGACTGAGTTTTGGAAAGCTCACCCAACGTTGGCGTGATGCCACTAGCATACATGTGTTCCCTCAATTGCAATTCTGGAACATGTTCGCGTAAAAGGCGTAATTCGCGCAAATAACGCACGCCATCTAACTCAGTGTAAACTACGTTGGTATTAGTATCAAGTTCGGAAACAAGCAAGACAAGCAGCAGTAAAAGAGGAGCGGTAAAAAGCAAAGAGATGAGGATAAATTTTTGGGCATAGCGTAAATGATTCATCAAAGCAATTGCGGGATAAAATAACTTTGCCAAGGTCTTGCCCTCCATTGGGTTGGCTTAGGACTAATTAAATTTTTCTAAAGCAGAAACTAAGTTTAGCATAACAACCTTACGATAGAGATAACAAGATTTTTTCCAAGAGTTTGCACGCATTTTACATGTTTTTTACAAACCAGTGCTACACTAAACTTGTCAGAAGCATTTTGCAAGAAAATTGCTAGATCTGACGAATGATGTTTCCTAATTATCCTCAAAAGCTCCTACTAAAAGAGTTCAGAGCCGCCCCACTCCGATACGGGCGGCTCCTCATTTTATATATTTTGAAAAATATGTCTTCTTATGCTCAAATGGGTTCGATAAATCGAACCCCATACTCCGTTATGACACAGGCTTGCAGTAAATTCGGTTTGATTTGTGAGGGTTAGGCTGGCTCTGCTATGATTGGTAAGATTAGCGTGTTATGTGATTTCGCAAATTTAGCATTAGCAAAGAAAATTTAAAAGAGAAGTGGAAAGGACAGACGGATGGGCTTCAAAGTTGAAACCGGCTTCTACGCGCCCCAGCTAGAAGATGTCGCAAGGATAGCGAAACAGGCTGAGGAAATGGGCTATGATGGTATTCATGCTTCGGAAACGTCGCACGACCCGTTTTTGCCGTTGACGCTGGCGGCAGAGCATACCGAGCGCATTATGCTGGGTACGGCAGTGGCGATTGCTTTCCCGCGCAGCCCGATGATTACGGCTATGATGAGCTGGGATTTGCAGCGCTACTCCAAAGGCCGCTTTATTTTGGGGCTGGGTACGCAAGTCAAAGGCCATAACGAGCGGCGTTTTAGCGTTCCCTGGACGGCTCCTGCACCCCGCCTGAAAGAATATGTCGAAACGATACGGGCTATTTGGAGCACTTTCCAGACGGGTGCAAAGCCGAATTATACTGGGGAGCATTATAATTTTACTCTGATAAACCCGGTCTTCAATCCTGGCCCAATCGAGAATCCTAATATTCCGATTCATCTGGCGGCGGTAAACGAAGGCAACGCCCGTATCTGCGGCGAAGTTGCCGATGGCATCAAGCTACACGGCTTCAACACGATGAGCTATACCAAAGCGGTGCTGGTTCCAGCTATCGAAAAAGGGCTGGCAAAATCGGGACGCAGCCGCGACCAGTTTGAAATCTGGGGCGGCGGCTTTTTGGCGACGGGCAAGGACTGGTCAGCGGTGGAGCGCAATCTGGAACAGGCCAAGCGTCAGATTTCTTTCTACGGCTCGACCCGCACTTATCAGAGCGTGCTGGAACATCACGGCTGGCAGGATTTAGGAGCGCAGTTGCACCAGATGAGCGTAACTAACAAGTGGGACGAGATGCCCAAACTGATTACCGACGATATAGTCAAGGAGTTCGTGGTGGTTGCCACCTTCGATAACGTGGTCGAAAAGATGCGCGAACGCTACGGCGGCATCGTGAACGCGATTGATTTCAGCGAATACAGCAAGGTAATAGAAGACCCCGACGTAATGAAGCACCTGATTAAAGAGCTACAGCGAGACGTAGTAACCACGCCTGCTTAGGAGTTTTGAGTTTTGAGTTTTGAGTTTTGAGTTTTGAGTTTTGAGTTTTGAGTTTTGAGTTTTGAGTTTTGAGTTTTGAGTTTTGAGTTTTGAGTAAAAAAGCGGCTGAACAAGATAGTTCAGCCGCTTTTTTACTTCAGAGTAAGAGCTTATTGCAGTAGGGGCGTAACGATGAATTTTACCTGCTAAATCGGTTCATAAAAATCAGGCCAGTTTGGTGCTGTTCAGGAAAGCTACGATGACCTGGGCCAGTTCCGGGCCTTTGTCTTCTTGCAGGAAGTGGCCCGCCCCGACGATGGTAGTATGAGGCTGGCCTTTAGCGCCGGGAACGACATTCTGGAAGAAGCGGTCACCGCCACGTGTAATCGGGTCGGAATCGCTAAAGGCGCACAAAAAGGGCTTTTCCCAGCGCTGCAACACTCCCCAGGCTTGGCGGTTAGGGGCAGAAGCCGGGTCGTCGGGCGAAGTCGGAACGAGAGTAGGGAATTGACGCGCCCCGGCTTTGTAACTATCGTCCGGGTAAGGTGCATTGTAAGCCTCGATTACTTCGGGCGCAAGCGGGGTAACGCAACCGCCTTTAATAACACCACCCGCGTGAAAATCCGGCACTTCTTGCGAATAGCGTTGCCAGCGCAAAAAGGCTTCCCCGGCGGGTTGGTCGCCCGTCGGCAGGAAAGTATTGGCGGTAACAATTCGGGCAAAGCGGTCTTCATGCTCTGCCGCCACCCGCAGTCCTATCAGGCCGCCCCAATCCTGACACACCAGCGTAGCTTGTTTTAAGTCCAGTGCTTCAAGCAAACCGGCCATCCAATCTACGTGACGCTGGTAAGTATAATCGGTACGCTGGGTCGGCTTATCGGAACGACCAAATCCGACCAAATCCGGCGCAATCGCCCGGTAGCCCGCCGCAACAATAATTGGTATCATCTTGCGATACAAATAGCTCCACGATGGCTCACCGTGCAGCATCAACACTGGTTCAGCATCAGCCTGGCCCTCATCTACGTAATGAATCCGCAGACCATCTATTTCAGCATAATGTGGCGCAAAGGGATAATCGGGCAAGTTAGCAAATCTCTCGTCAGGCGTACGCAAAACTTCCATCTTTAGCTTTTCCTCCTCTTTAGTTTCCCATACTAACGCACTGGCAAAAAAACAATCATTGGCTTAGTACAGAGTAGCAAAACCACGTTCCGAGAATGTTCCGAACTATCTTTTCTACTGCACCTTCGCTTTAGTACATTCGAGCTTATTGCCTTTGCTCAAGCCGGTATTTTGCAACGCCGGGCCATTACCAGGCGCAATATTGATTTGTAAGCCATGCAACAAATTATTGCCACCCATTTTTAGCCCGGCGGAACTGGGAAAAATCAGTTTGGCTGGAGTAGCGCAACTGGCGGCTTGAATTTGTAAATTGGCGGGCAGCGAAAGCAACGAATTGAGGCTAAGTTGCGGCCCAGCCCCCAGCACCGGGTCAAAAGTAATAACCGCGCCGCTTGCCGGGGCATTGGCTACCGCCTGTCGTAGCGTTACTGGCAGAACTGGCGGGACGGCACTGGTATCGGTGGTACTCGTCACCAGCAACCCGATGTTGGTAGTAATAGAGACGACGGAAAGGGCAATCTTAGCCGAGGCCGACGTAGTATCGTCGCCCAGGAAAATAAAGCTGGGAGTGGTGTAGGGCCAATACTGGGGCGGCACTAAAGGCGGACGGGGATTGCCGCTATAGTCGCGCAACGCCCCGGCTAAAATCAAAGTTGTGCCGGAATAAAGCGCGTAATTATCGCCGAGAATCGAGAGCGAGTAGGAAATCAGGCCGGAAGTAGTATTAAAGCTGGCATCTTCGCTGCCGTGGGTAAAATTGCTATTCTGCGCCCAGATATTGCCTGTCCAGAAACCTAGTTCAATCCCCTTCAAATCCTGACTGATGAGCAGCACACTGAATCCGGCCCGGTCATTACTTGCATGACTTTCGCTGAATATTTTCACCGTAAAGTCCAGTCGGTAGCCCGTCGTGCGGTCAAGCGGTGACGGCAATTTAGGAACGGCGGTTTTATCGCCACCGTATCCGGCGTAATCATTTTGCACGGCTGTAGAATCGAGAATAGTGGTTGTGCCACTGAGGGTCTGGGTTGCCTGAGCCGTAAACAGGGGTGGGTTCATTGAATTTAGCGCCCCGTATTTAAGTCCCTGTGTATCCGGCAACGAAGCCGGAACAATCGAGCCATCGTAAAGCACGGTAGTAGTAGCAATCGGCAGCCCGGCTTGCGGCGCGTTAGCATTGGCCGAGACAGGAGCAGAGGCCGCTTCAGCTAGAGACGGATGTCCCGAAAAAGTAAGCGGGAAAAGCACGGATAAAATAAGTAAAGCAAAAATTAAATAAACAAAAAAACGTCTGGGAGAAAAATGAACAGAGCTAAAACTAATTACCTCTGACAATTTTGGGGGCATTCAACCTCACCTTTCGTCTTAATAAACAAAACGTAATTGGATTTCCCTGTAGGAGGGGGCTGCGCCCTCTGCACGTCAACTTAAGGAGCTATTCCTAAAATTAGGTGGTTGAGCAAGCCCGCCCCGGAATTTATTCCAGGGCGGGCCGCACCAAAGTACCAATTCGAGGAGAAAAGGCTAAGTTGACGCGCCTGGGGCTGCGCCCTCGATTTTTCCCTTGTCACGAAAATCGAGGGTACAGCCCCCTCCTACAGCAATTCGTGTTAAAAAATCGAGGGCATAGCCCCTTCCCATAACAATCCACATTAATTACAACCCGCGTCATTCAAGCTCTGGCGGGCGTTTTCGACATCATGACCTAACTGCTCTTTTATCTCGTCCAAGCCAGCGAATTTGCGCTCGTCGCGCAGCTTTTTGACAAACTCTACTCGAAGGATTTTGTCGTAGAGGTCGGCGGAATAATCAAGAATAAAAGTTTCGACGCTGCGTTCGCCATTATCAAAAGTCGGACGCACGCCAACGTTTGTTACCGAACGGCGCGCTATGCTATCGCCTTCCATTCCGTAAATTGTGGTCATGGTGGCGTAAACGCCGTTACCGGGGACAGCAAAATTAGCAGGGACGGCAAGGTTAGCGGTGGGGAAGCCCAGCAACCGCCCGCGCTGATTGCCGTGAATAACCATTCCTTTCAGGCTATAGGCCCGATTGAGCAGACGGGTAGCCTTATCCACTGCCCCGGCACTGAGCAAGTTCCGAATACGGGTGCTGCTAACCACCTCGTTATCAATTTCGAGCGGAGCAAGCGCCTTGACGTGAAAGCCGTAGGTACTACAGACCTGTCGCAGCCAGGCCACATTGCCCTGGGCCTTATGCCCAAAGACAAAATCCTCGCCTACCTGAATTTCGCGCACATCCATCAGGCGCATCAACAAATTTATAAAGTCGGGGGCGCTGACACGGGCAAATTCAGGCGTGAAAGGATGCACTATCAGTTTATCCGCGCCGATTTCGGCAATAAGATGGGCCTTATCTTCCAAATCGGTCAGATAAATCATGGGCGGATGGTCGGGCTTGACCACCGTATCGGGGTGCGGGTCAAAGCTAAGTACCACTGCCTGCGCCCCATTTTCACGAGCCGCCATCACCGCACCCGAAATAAGCGCCCGGTGTGCAATATGCACGCCATCGAAAGCGCCAATGCTCAAAATCACTTTTTCGCGGGAGCGGCCCGGCCCGCTTAATTCATCCAGATTCCGCAGCAGTTCCACTCGGTCATTCCCTTTCGGTTTCGCTAAAAACTTTGGCAGGATGCCACCCTTCGCCAGCCTTTTCCAGCAAGGCCAGCAACTCGCCTTCCGCCGTATAGACCCGGCGAAAAGGTTTTTCTGTCCCGACTACCTTTTCGTTCAAACGCCAGCCGTGTTGAAGCGCTTCTTGGGCTGGCACAAAATCGCGGCCTTGCCGGATGCGCTCGGCAGTCGGATGGTCTACAATCCAGGCAGGCCAATCCGATAGCACCGTATCTATCGGCAGCAAATAATTGGCTAAAGCTTCCTGGTCATTTTCAGCAGCCTCTTGCAATTCCTCTAATGTAATCGCCTCGTTCAGATGAAACGGCCCGGTCTGAACCCGAACTAAATGGCTCATAAACGCGCCACAGCCCAGCGCCGCGCCCAAATCGAAGGCCAGCGAACGAATGTAGGTCCCTTTGCTACATTCGACCCACAGCTTGAGCCAGGGGCGTTCCCAGGCCAGAATTTCCAGCTTGAAAATTTCAACCGGGCGCGGCTTCAATTCTACCTCGTCACCCCGTCCAGCCCGCGCCATTTTGTAGAGCGGCTGTCCGGCTACTTTAATCGCCGAATAAAGCGGCGGAATTTGCTCAAGCTTGCCCCGAAAACGAGCTACCGCCTGTTCTATCTCGGCCCGGCTAAAATCCGGCACATCCCGTACCGCCGTCACAACCCCTTCACGGTCATAGGTATCGGTAGTAAGGCCCAGCATGACATCGGCGCAATAGGTTTTATGGGCATTACTCAAGTATTCCACGATACGGGTAGCCTGCCCGACGCAAACGGGCAGCACTCCCTCGGCGGCGGGGTCGAGCGTTCCAGCGTGTCCGACCCGCTTTTCGCGCAATATCCGGCGCACCCGCGCCACGACATCGTGGCTGGTCATCCCAACCGCCTTATCCAGATTTAAAATTCCGCTAAACATTCTTCCCCTTGCACCAGACCGAGCAAACGCCAGCTATTTGTGAGACATTGCTCCGCCAATGGATGTCGGACTTCCCCTTCTCGCGGCGGGGCTAATTTCACCCCCAGCCCGCGCCTGTGCTATAATTCTATCATAAGTTCGGCCTGACGTAATAGCTACAAATACTTTGAACACAGATGAACACAGAGAACCACAGAGGTTAAATGCTTTGAACACAGATGGACACAGATGTCTTTAAACATTAGGTAGCTTAAAGAGGTTAATGGCTGATGGAGAAGAATTGGATTAAAGAATTAAGACGGGATTTAGCGTAGGGGCGAATCGCATACGCCCATTAGACCTGTGCTAGTGTTCGAGGGCGTATGCGATTCGCCCCTACCAATCAACTAATCATTCAATCTTTGTGAAATTTCCTATAAATCAAAAAAATCTGTGGTTCTCTGTGTTCATCTGTGTTCCTGAAATTTTGTTCCTGAAATTTTGTTCCTGAAATTTTCTTGGCGGAGAGGTAACTTGGAAAAAAAGGCCGGCAGCTTCGAGTTTGCCTATCTACAACTTTATAGCCCGCTATCGCCCTTTGGTGGGCTGGTCGGCACGCCGAAACTGGTCGAAGCACTCGCCCACTTTGCTGGCGACGGCAATGAAAAAGAAACGAGGCTGGCGGCGGCGCTGACCGACACTTTTTCGCTGGCGGCAACCCACGAATGGCGGGCGCTGCTGGCGGAAACGGACGTAACGCCGCTAATCGGGGCAGAAATTGGGGTTAGCTGGCAGAGCGGCGGAACTAGAACGCTACCTGCTTCGCTTATTTTATTGCCAGAAAGTCTGGTCGGCTACCATAATCTTTGTCGCTTGCTGAGTGCGGGGCTGGCTAATGCAGGGACGGCAGGACTGACCGCTTACGTTACGCCTGATACACTTTCGAGCTACCGCGAAGGGCTGATTGCCATCGCGCCGTATTATGGCGGGCCGATAACAGCCGCCTTGCGAATCAAATCCGCCGAAGCCAAAAGCCGGGCGCAAAGCTTGCGCGATATTTTTGGCCCGCATAATTTCTTTCTGGGCGCACCGCCTCCCGCCGGACAACCAACAGCCAACGCCACCATAGAACAACAAAATGAAGCGCGTTTTGCCATCGCGATTAAGCTTAATGCCGCGCTGGTCAGGTTGGCCCGCGATTTGAAGATTGAACTAATCGCGACGGGCGAAGCGCGTTACTTAGACGAAGATAGTACCGCCGGGTATGGTGCGATGCGTAGCCGCCTGAACCGGGTGCTGGCTGAACAATTTTCGCCCGCCCAACTGCAACAACCGCACGACTGGCTTTATTACAACCGACCTGACCGCCCCACCGCCGATTTGCAGCTTCATTCGCCCGAAACGCTGATTAATCACTACAACGAGCAAGATTGGCCCGGTGCGCTGGCAAACAATCGGGCAGTTGCCGCCCGGTGCGCGGGCTGGCATTTTAGCGAAAGCAGGCCGTTCACCGAACTAAGGCGGCGCTGCGAGACCGAACTGGAACGGCGCTATGCCAGCGCCGAAGGAAATTTGCCGGAAACACAACAGGCTCAGGCATGGCTGGAGAGCGAGTTGGCAGACATCGAAGAATTAGAATTAGCCGGGCCACTATTGACCGCAGCTTTGGCGCTGGCGGCGGCAACCGAAGTGCGCGAAATCGCGATT
>JBBQXW010000004.1:0-57833 GCA_038209275.1 Chloroflexia bacterium
TTCCATAATAATGTATTGCGTCATAGCGGGTGAACAAAGGTCGGCGGCTTGCTTGAGAATGACGATTTTCCGCAAAAATTCGGGCGCGCCAATCACATAGCCAGTACGCAACCCCGGCGCAAGCGTTTTGGAGAAAGTTCGAAGCGTAATTACCCGCCCGCTTTGGTCAAAGCTCTTGAGCGCGGGCAACGCTTCGCCCCGGAAGCGCAGCTTGCCGTATGGGTCATCTTCAATAATTATGAAGTTCTCGCGCTCCGCCAGTTCCACCAGGGCTTTGCGCCGTTCCAGCGAAAGGGCCACCCCCGCCGGATTCTGGAAAGTCGGCACAGTATAGAGAAATTTAGGGTGGAGACCTTCGCGCTTGAGTTCAGCCAGCTTTGTTTCGAGCAAATCAATTCGCAAACCCTGCCCGTCCATCTCGACGGCTTCATAGCGCGGGTTGCACAGGCTGAACGCTTGAATCGCGCCCAGGTAGGAAGGCGCTTCGACCAGAATAGTATCGCCTGGATTGATAAAGAGGCGGGCCAGCAAATCTAGCGCTTGCTGTGAACCGGTGGTGAGAATCACATTTTCGATACCATCGGGGCAAGTAATACCATCTTGCTCCAACAACCGCACCAGCTCCAGCCGCAATTCGGTCAGCCCCTCGGTGGTGCTATATTGCAGCGCCTGTCGCCCAAATTGATCCATTACCTTTCCCATTGCCTCTTTGTATTCGGCAACGGGAAATAGGGCCGGGTCGGGCAACCCACCGGCAAACGAAATCATATCGGGCCGGGCAGTCAACTTCAATAATTCGCGAATATCTGAGGCGTGCGCGCCTTTAGCCGTCTCACTTAACCAGCTTTCCCAGTTCACTTAAATTCCCCTCCTGCTAACAGTTACATTTTTCACAGAATCCCCTACTCATTTTAACAGTTTCATCCGAGCCTTGCTACCGCAATTTGGCTTATTTTAGCTCAAAGTCCAAGGTTCAAAGTTCAAAGTTAGGAACAATTCTTCCTAAGAATGATATGCGAGTGAAGCCGCCAGCTTTATCAGTTCGGTCTGGTTGCGTGCGCCCATTTTCTCGCGGGCGCTTCGCAACTGGTTGTCTACGGTGCGAATAGATACAACATGGTAGAAAATCATGGCAAAGCAAGCTATAGCAAGGTCTAATCGAGATTTGGCAAGACAATCCAGCAGATTTATAGTAAAATAAAAATAAGCAAGCTGAAGCCAAACCAGTCTTGTCTTCTAGAATAAAAACTATGGAAAAATACAATGGTGAGGTCTATCAAAATCAATCCGAGTTTGATTCACTCACCCCAATTACTCAAGTTAAAACTTTTCAGTGGGAACAGGTCGGCGTGGAGTATTTTTATTACCCAGGCGACCTTTTTTTAGAAAACACTCATTCTAAAATTCAGATAACTACCCCTTTTACCCCTCCAATTTTCGGTCGCTCTGGAAAACTGCCGGAGGCTTCGGGCGCACCCAAAAATTAGAAGAGGAAACGGTTTGCTTAATTGGTTCCAACCAACCTCATGCCTTGCAATGGGAAAACTACGGTGAATTCGCCTCATTCTACTTAACCCCCCCAACATTTGCATTACTGCGTCCACGACCTGCTTAAGGGTGATAGTGTCGAGCTGGTTGAAAGCTTTGGGAAAGACCCTTTGCTCTGGCAACTGGGTCTGGCTTTGCGTCGTGAGCTATGCCAACCGAATAATGCCCCCAGTCAAATGTTTGTCGAATCGCTTATCAACGTAGTAGGTTTTGATTGCGTCACGGATTCTCTCAATAAGGAAACCATGTTGATAAGTAGGCATTTTCCGCTCAACCAGCTTTCCGTCTAAAAGTTCGTAGCGCTCGTCAAATTCGGGCATTTGCTCGAACTCCTCAACCGTGTAACCTTTATTTATACCTAAAGGAAGCGCCATTTTCCAGCCCTATTCCCTTTCTTTCTTGCTGCCAGCGTTCTAACGTGCAACTATAAGTTGCAAAATTATTTATAACTCTTTTGGTGATAATAGTCAATAAGTGGTAGCGATGTTTAAACGCCCCATTAAAAGGTACAGAGTCGTTCCTTGAGCTAAAGTAAAAAATCCTGGCTTTGAAAATTTTTTAAAAAATTTTCAAAGCCAGGATTTTTTACTTTTAGGAAGCCAGTGCTGCTACTTTCTTGTTATTGGCTATGTGTTCGAGGATTTGCTTGAGGTAGCGCCCGGTGTGCGAACCGGGTGCTTCGGCAACTTGTTCTGGCGTGCCAGTAGCCACGATATAGCCGCCCTGGTCGCCGCCTTCTGGCCCGATGTCAATCAGCCAGTCGGCCACTTTGATAATATCGAGGTTATGTTCGATGACCAGCACCGAATTGCCCTGGTCTACCAGCCGTTGCAAAATTGTCACCAGCCGCGAGACATCATCGGTATGCAAACCAGTCGAAGGCTCGTCCAATAGATATAAGGTTTTGCCAGTCGCCCGCTTGCAAAGTTCGGTTGCCAGCTTGACGCGCTGGGCCTCACCGCCTGAAAGAGTGGTGGCGGGTTGACCAAGCTTGATATAGCCCAGGCCCACATCGTTTAACGTTTCGAGCTTGGTCTTGACGCTCGGCACGTTGGCAAAGTAATCAAGCCCTTCTTCAACCGTCATACTCAGCACTTCCGAGATATTTTTGCCCTTGTACTGAATTTCGAGCGCTTCGCGGTTGTAACGCGCCCCGTGACAAACTTCGCACGGCACATACACATCCGGCAAGAATTGCATCTCGATTTTAATAATGCCATCGCCCTGACAGGCTTCGCAGCGCCCGCCCTTGACATTGAAGCTAAAGCGGCCCGGTTCGTAGCCACGTATACGCGATTCCGGCACTTTCGAGAAAATATCCCGAATCTGGGTAAACATGCCGGTATAAGTCGCTGGATTCGAGCGTGGGGTGCGACCTATCGGCGACTGGTCAATTTCGATAATCTTGTCTATATTCTCAGTTCCCAGGAGTGTATCGTGTTCGCCTGACCGCTCCTTCGAGCCGTTGAGCAAATGGGCCAGCTTGCGATAGAGCGTATCGGTTATGAGAGTACTCTTGCCGCTCCCACTTACGCCCGTCACTGCCACAAATTTACCTAGCGGCACTTCCACATCAATATTCTTCAAATTGTTTTCGCGTGCGCCCTTGAGCAATAAACTTTTGCCGTTGCCCTTACGTCGCTTGGTTGGCATCGGAATTTCTTTTGCGCCGCTCAGATATTGCCCGGTAATCGAGCGCGGATTGCGGGCGATTTCTTCGGGTGTGCCAGTCGCAATAACCTGACCGCCGTGTTCGCCCGCGCCTGGCCCCATATCAATTACGTAATCGGCGGTGCGTATCATTTCTTCGTCGTGTTCGACCACAATCAAGGTGTTGCCCAAATTACGCAATTTGACCAGGGTGTTAATCAGGCGGGCGTTATCGCGCTGGTGCAGACCGATGCTCGGCTCGTCCAGAATATACAACACCCCCATTAAGCCGCTACCGATTTGCGTCGCCAGCCGAATACGCTGGGCCTCACCACCTGCCAGGGTCGTTGCCGAACGGTCAATCGAGAGATAGTCCAGCCCAACATCCATCAAAAAGGTGAGACGCGCCCGAATTTCCTTGAGTACCTGCCGGGCAATCATTACTTCGCGCTCACTCAACTTGCCCGCCCCGTTTTGATGACCGTCATCTACCCACAGTTCGTTGAACAGCGCCGTTGCTTCGCGCACGCTCATCCGAGCTACGTCCACAATCGAGCGGTCTGCCACC
This sequence comes from Chloroflexia bacterium, assembly GCA_038209275.1. GTDB lineage: Bacteria > Chloroflexota > Chloroflexia > Chloroheliales > Chloroheliaceae > L227-5C. Next base: position 3,767 of record JBBQXW010000004.1, read on the forward strand.
GTTACGCTGACTGCTTCCGGCTTCAAGCGCGACCCTTTACAGACCGGGCAGGTCTTGCCAATCATGTACTTCTCGATTTCCTGCTTCATGTAATCGCCACTGGCTTCTTTGTAGCGTTTACGCAGGTCGGGAATAACTCCGGCAAAGGTGGCTTCCGTGCTGGCGCTGCCCCGGTGCTTGAGCGTCACCATCTCGCCGTTGATACCGTAAAGCAGCACGCCCATCTGCTCTGGCGTAAAGTCACCAATGGCTTTCTTCAAATCGAAGCTGTAGCGCTCCCCGACTGCCGTCAGCAAACTGCTCATATAGCTGCTGCTGTACTGGCCCAGCCGATTCCAGGGCAATACCGCCCCTTCCGCCAGATTTAATTGCTTGTTCGGAATAATCAAATCGGGGTCAAAATCGAGTACCTGACCCAGCCCACTACATTCGGGACAAGCGCCGTGCGGCGTATTAAACGAAAAGGTGCGTGGCTCAATCTCGCCGACGCTAATGCCGCAGAAGACACAGGCAAAATTCTCGGAGAAGAAAAGTTCTTCACCATCAATAATTTGAGCCTGGACAATGCCGCCGCCCAATTTCAGAGCGGTCTCGACGCTATCGGTCAGGCGGCTTTTTTCGGTGTATTGCCCGTTTTCGTCGTGCCGAATAATCAGGCGGTCTACAACAGCTTCAATCGTATGCTTTTTGTATTTTTCGAGTTCGATTTCTTCTTCAACATCGCGCAACTGTCCATTCACTCGCACGCGCACAAATCCGGCCTTGCGAACGTCTTCAAAAATATGCTTGTGTTCGCCCTTGCGGTCTTTAATCAAGGGAGCTAGTATCATCAGGCGCACCCCTTCGGGCTGGGCCGCAATTATATCTACAATTTGTTGCACGGTCTGGCGGCTAATCTCGCGACCACAGTTCGGGCAATGGGGATGACCGATACGGGCAAACAACAAGCGCAAATGGTCGTAAATTTCGGTAATCGTGCCGACAGTCGAGCGCGGGTTGCGGCTGGTTCCCTTCTGGTCAATCGAAATCGCCGGGCTTAATCCCTCAATGTAATCTACATCGGGCTTTTCCATCTGGCCCAAAAACTGGCGGGCATAAGCGGACAGGCTTTCCACGTAGCGGCGCTGCCCTTCGGCATAAATTGTATCAAAGGCCAGCGAACTTTTGCCGCTCCCGCTCAACCCGGTAATCACCACCAGCTTATCGCGGGGGATTTCCAGGTCAACGTCCTTGAGGTTATGTTCGCGTGCGCCGCGCACAATAATTTTGTCGTGCATTTTCTTTAAGTGACCTCTTTTTATAATATTGCGAACCGGGGTTTTTAAAGTAACCCATCTTTTCAAAAACAAGGCTACCTTCCTAAAGGTAGCACTAAAGTTCTATCCTGTCAATTCAGATTTAGAAGGGTTTGATGAATCAAGCCCTCTACCGCAACAACCTATATTATACCATCTACAAGAGGAGTAAAAAGTGGGACTGAATAAAGACATAGTTAAATACTTGCAACGATTATATACGCAAAGTCTGGCCTAAAGTTCCCCTTTGAGGTTGCCCGTTTTCGCAAGGCCAAACTCAATTTTACCATTGGTGTCAAATTGAAGCGGCTAGTGTTTTGAACTAAAACAAAGAGGCAAGACCTTTTTCTAAAAAGGTCTTGCCTCTTTGTTTTAGTTCTTTACTTCAGATTTTCCTTGAGGAAATTAACTGCCATAGGCCAGGCGCGCGCGGCGGCCTCGGCATTGCCAGCACCGTGCCGATCATTAATGAAGGCGTGTCCGGCAGGGAAAATCTCAAATTGTACGTTGCGTCCGGCATCCTTCATGGTTTGTTGAAGTTTGGTGATATATTCGGGCGGAGTATAGCTATCCTGTTCGCCGTAGATAGCCAGCACTGGCGCGTTAATTTTGGCGACTTCTTCCGGCGTTGGGTCGTACATAACACCGTAGAACGGTACGACTGCGCCCAGGTCTTCGCTTACACTTGCCATTTTCCAGGTGACGAGACCGCCCATACAAAAGCCGATGATACCGAGCTTTTTAGGGTTAACGTTGGGCAGAGCTTTGAGGTGGTCGAGGGCGGCGTTAACTTCGTTGAGGGCGCGTTCCATATTTTGTACTGTTGCCATCATCAATTTCATGGCATCGTCCGGCTCGGTAGCGACTTTGCCGTGATAAAGGTCGGGAACAAGCACCACGAATCCTTCGACTGCCAGCCTTTGCGCCACTTCCTGAACATGCGGCTCGATACCCCAGTATTCCTGAATCAACACCACGCCAGGGTGTTTCGCATCGTCATCGGGTTGCGCCAGATAGCCCCATGCGCCATCGCCATTGACCTTCAAATCTACCTTCTCGGTGCGAACTACTGCCATTGTTCTCGCTCCTTCTTCTTTCTCTTTATTAATTAACCAGCCCATTACTATATTCCCAGAGCCAGCCGAATTCTAGCCCTTTCCGCCTACTTTGACAAGCCTTCGCACGAGCTACCCTGACTTACCAAATTTCCCCCTTTTTATAAATCTAACCACTCTTCTCGCATTGTTTAAAGAGCTTTTAATACTTACAGTTGAATTGGCTTCTTAAAAACTGAGTATAGGTCAAATCAGGTGCGTAGCACTTTCCAACAATTAAATTTGGTTGCGGTGCGTGGTAGTTTTGGGCAAACTTGACGGCTAAAGGCATAGCTGATAGTATAGCCCCAGATTAACTGTTCCGATTATTTAAGCTGCCTGAGAAGTAAAGCATGATTGGTTTAGGTCAAGAAGCGAAGTAAATGTCGTATCTCCTACCCGTTGGCCCCTGGCATCCGGCCCTGGACGAGCCGGTGGTTTACAAGTTACAAATAGCCGGTACAAAGATTGAAAAGGTCGAGATTGAGCTAGGGTTCAATCACCGGGGGGTCGAAGGTCTGCTGCCCGGTCTTTTGCCACACCAATTGATAGCGCCGGTAGCCCATATTTGCGGTAAATGTTCCTATGCCAATGCGCTGGTAGCGGCGACGACCCTGGAAAAACTGTGCGGGCTGGTTCCGCCGCCCCGCGCCCAGTATTTGCGGACGATTATGGCGGAACTCGAACGCGCCGCCAGCCACCTCACCAATATAGCGCGCTGCTTGCGTCTGCTCGGTATTAATCTCCCTGCCGCCCGTTTAGAAGAAGAATGTGAAGGGATTCGCCAGCTTTTGGCGGCGACTGGCAACCGCATTTACGATACCTTTAATTTGCTGGGTGGTGCGATGCGCGCCCCTCAGATTAGCGCTGATTTTCATACCGCCGTCGAAAAGCTGCGGAAGAATGTCTACGAATCGGCGAATAGTTTACTGGATAATCGGCAGTTGGAACGGCGGGCGATTGGGATAGGGGTAATTAATTTTGTGGCGGCAGGCGAATTTGGGTTGGTTGGGCCGGTAGCGCGGGCCTGCGACATCGGGACGGACATGCGGCGCTTTCAGCCTTATGCCGCCTACGGCAACCTGGAATTTCGGGTGGTGACGCAGCGCGGCTCGGATTTGTTCTCGCGACTGACGGTGCGGGCGCTCGAAGCTCTCGAAAGTATGAACCTGGCGAACCAGGCGTTGCGGCAATTGCCGGAAGGCGGCATCCACGACGAAATGCTGCCGACCCTGTTTCCGCCGTGCAGCGAAGCCAGTGCGCTGGTCGAATCGCCCAGGGGCGAACTGTTCTGCTACGTCGAGGCCGATGAAAAGGGTAAACTGGCTCGTCTGAAATTGCGTCCGCCCACCACCCGCAACCTCCCCGCCTTGCCCCTGTCCCTAACTGGCGAGGAAGCGGACGATGCCGCCGCCATCATTGCTTCCCTGGATTATTGTTTCGCGTGTGGAGAACGATAGTTCAAAGTTCAACGTTCAAAAGGAAAAGTTTCTGGTTTCTAATTTAATTAAAAATAATCTGTGTTCATCTGTGCTAATCCGTGTTCACGCCCGTAGGGTGGATGTTCCTTCCTAATTCAAAATAGTGCATTGAAAAGCTAGGCTCAGAATTGACCCGTTTCTAACTTTGAACCTCGGCCCGTAGGGTTGCCCTGTGGATGAACCTTGAACTTTGAACTAAAATGAGAGAAACGCTTTGTCGGTATACGATATAATTCTGGTTTTGGGAGTAGTGCTGCCGCTTTTGGCAGGGCTATATTTGTTTTTGTTTGGCTGGGCTTTTGGGCGGCAACGCTGGCTCTACCAGTCCAGTTTGTTTGGAACGGCAGTTGGGGCGCTAGTTTGTCAGGGAGCGTTGGCCTATGGTATCGCACGCGGCACGCGCACACCCTACGCCAATTTATTTCGCTGGTCGCCCCTGCCCGATTTCGAGATAGCCCTCGAATTGCGGGGGGATTTACTTTCGCTTTTCTTCACTCTCCCGTTGGCAATACTGACGCTGCTGCTGGTGCTGTATTTGATGATGCGGCGGCCCGGCTCGGAGCGCAGCGAAGGTATTGAGCGCGGGCGGCTGTTCGGCCTGATGTTTATGGCGGAAGGTGCGGCGCTGGCAGCCTTCTACTCGGCTAATCTGGTCATGATTTACGCCTGGATTGAAGTGTTGGGTCTCGTGTTTTATTTGTTAGCCGGGCCGGGGTTGCACGGTGTGATGAGTACAAAGGTGGCCTATCAAAGCTACTCTGCCAGCATTGTCGGCGGCTTTCTGGTGCTTGCCCCTTTGCTAGTGATTATTTCGCGCAACGGCGGGGTGGCGCGTTACGACCAGCTTTCGTTAGCGACGGTAGATACTTTGCTGTTTGGCTTTGTAGTCGGCGGAATGTTGATAAAGGCCGCTCAATTTCCCTTTCAAATGCTTTTCGGCAGTATCACAAACTTGCCCGCCGCCGCCCATATTTTGGTAGGCGTGGGAACAATTCTGCCACTGGCGATTTATCTTCCGGCCCGGCTTCAATCAGTAGTAGTAGACCGCATAGACCTGTTTCGCTCGTTGGATTGGCTCTTCTTCTTTGCCGGGTCGCTGACCGTATTTGTGGCTGGCTGGTTGGCCTTGCGCGAAGCTTTGCCAGTACGCCGGACGGCCTATCTGGTAGCGGGCAGTTTTGGTTTTGTGGTGATTGCGTTGGGGCTGGGCGATTTGCCCGCCGCGCTGCTGCAATGGCTAGGTTTGAGTTTGGGTGCGCCGTTGCTTTTTATGGCTACCGATATTATGCAGGTCGAAAACGCGCCTGCTCCCCACAATTTCAAGAATGCCGCTCGCTCCAACCCTGTTCGTCGCCCACTCTCTTTCCGGGCTATCCTGGCAATTTTCTATATTATTGGAGCGGCGGGCGTGGTTGGATTGCCGCTTTCTCCGGCTTATGCGGCGCGCTGGCAGACCTTAAGCGAACTGGCGGGAGCGGGTCAACGTTTTTATTTTGGGTTAGCGCTGGTTGGGCTGGGACTAATGGCGCTGGGACTAATTCACGCTTTCGCCCTCTTTTTGCAAGCGCCGCAACATACCGAAGAACACACCACGAAAGCCTCGGTCTGGCCTTTATTTATACCTTCACTCCTGGCGGTAGCTTCGATAGCCTTGGCCTTTGCTCCAACGCTGGCTTTGGATTGGCTGGAGTCACTCACAACGCGAGTGCCGATAGCCGGGCCATCCCGCCTACCGAACGCCCTCTTTGGGCCGGGCAGTGTTTTTGGTTTGCTGGCACTACTAGCTCTGGCGCTCGGTGCAATCGTGGTTTGGCGTGGCGGCAAGAAAATGCAGACTGCACCCGCTTTTAACGGCGGAATGTTATTTGGGGCGGAAGCGGAAGCCGAACGCTTGCTAAGACTGAGCCGGAGCAAGGCACTGGTAGTACCGCAAGAAGCTGAGGCTTTTGGCTTCGAGGATGAATTTTTCAAGACGGGCCTGCGTGATATGGCTCCCCCGCCGCCAAAGGTAGAAGTACACCTGTCGGCAGACGAATATTTTGGGCCGCTTATGGTGCGGTTGCGCGAGGCGTTCAAGTTGCCCGATACTTCGTTTAGTGGTGGCCTGTTCGCCCGAATTTTGCTAAAAGTGCTAGACTTCATCCGCCGCTTCTTCGAGTGGCTGACCGAGCGCTTTTATCCGGCATTAGCAGCGTTTATTGTGTTGCTTTTTATATTCTTGATGACCAGGTAATACATGGATTTTTTAACGATAGACCAGAGCAATTATGTTTCTTTTGTGGCGCTGCTACTGATTTCGTCGGTAGTACTGGCAGTTTACAAAGATTGGATTTTGCTTAGTCCGGCACTGGTGGTGCAATTTGTAGCGGTAGCGGTAATCTCGAACGATTTGAACAGCACCGTCGTCCGGGTGATGCTGGGTAATATTCCGCTTGCCGTTTTTCTCAAGGGTGTGTCGGGCGTTATTGCTGGTACGATTTTCTTCCTGACTGGCTATGCCATCGTACTCGAACGGCGCGAACACCGGGCGCAGGAAGCGGAAGAAGCCAGCCAGCGCAAAGGCTTGCGCTTTTTCATTTACCGTCAAGAAGCTGAGAAGGTCAATCGCTTCCGCTATGTAGATTATATATTGCCGATTGGCGCGGTAATTATTGCGGCGGGCGCAACCTACGCTCTGGCGACCCTCGTGCCTTTTAGCGGCAATATTTTGGGCGATTTCGCTTTCTACTGGCTGGGCTGCATCGGTATTGCAATTATGGTAGTGGGCCGCGATATATTAAAGCTGGGTGTCGGTTTGCTGGTAGCGCTGAACGGGGTGGATTTGCTTTATGCCCTGCTTCGCAACGGCGATAGCCCGTTAGTATTGGGAGCCAGTGCCGGAATTACAATTTTGCTGGCTTTGCTCATTTCCTACCTGGCTATTCTATTCTATGCCAAGATGAAAACTCTGAACCTGAGCGAAGGCTTACAACGCAAACGCCGCAGCCGAGCCTGAATTAGTTTTGAATTTTGAGTTTTGAATTTTGAGTTGTAATTACGCACTTTGAAGGAAAATTTCACCACGGAGGTACGGAGAAGCACGGAGTTAGAACTAATTTAAATGCCTCTGCGTCCTTTGTGTCCTCTGCGGTGAAAACTGCAATTTTTGGTTGGAGCTTATGAAGTAATGCAATTTTTGGTTATAGTATTACCTTTTTTGATGACGATGTTTATTATCGGGTTTGAGTGGGTTTTTCCGCCCGCTAATTTTTGGTTTAGCCGACGGCTTATGGTGGTTTGGCCTGTCGTGACGCTGGCGGCGATGGTAACGCTAATCTGGCAACCTGGCGCGACCAGCGATAATGGCTCATTTGAGTTTTCGGCGCTGGCAAAGCTTTTCCTGACCCTGCTGTTCGCCTTGACTGGTGTGGCATTGCTGGCCTCTTACGCGACTGGCTACTTGAACACGGGCCGTTTCAGCCCGGTGGCGCTGGCGGTCTGTGGCGCGATTCAAGCCGCGCTTTATATAACTAACCCTTTTCTGGTGACACTCTGTTTTGTGGGTGCGAGCTTTTTCACGATTGTGGCGGTGGTAGACCTGACCAATGTCTCGGAAGCGCGTTTTGTCAGGGGAGTGCGTTCTGCGGTGCGTTACCTGATTGCCTCAGTGTTATTTGGTCTGCTGCTCTTTATCGCGCTTATCTTTTTGGAACGGCTACGGCTCGACCCGCAATTGACCGGGCTTATTAAGGTAGTAGTGGCGATGTTAGCGGTTGGGTTTGCCCTGCGACTGGGCGTTTTCCCGTTTAATTTGTGGTTGCCGGAACTATTGGAAGAAGGGCAGGGACTGGCTGGTTTTCTGGTGGTCGGCCTGATAAACGTAGCCACGACGGTTTTTCTGGTGGATTTCTTGCAGAAGAACCCGGCACTGGTCTTTGATAACTACGAACAGGCACGAGCGGTGATGACATTGGGGCTTGCGGGGGCGGTGTTGGCCGGGTTACTCGCTCTGGGACAAAACGGCCTGGGTAAAATGATTGCCTACACTGTGAGCAGCGACTATGGCCTGATTATGTTTGGCATAGCCTCGCCGCATACGACGGGCAAAAGTGGGGCGCTTTTTGAAGTGGCAAGTTTGGCCCTGCTGCAACTACTGATTTTCACCAGCCTCGGCGTGGTTTATTACTGCAACCAGGGTGGTTCGTTGGAAGGCTTGACCGGACTGGGGCGGCGGATGCCAATCGCCGCAATTGGTCTGGCAGTCGGATTTTTGGGTATGGGCGGCGTGCCGTTCTTTAGCGGCTTTGCCGGAAAATATTTAATTCTGCAATCGGCGGCGCAAGAGGGCTTATGGTGGGCGCTGGCGGCGGGGGCGGGCATCGCGATTTGCGTTATTGCCTACCTGCGCTACTTCCATAAACTCTTTATGGGCAACGATACTCCCGGCCTCAAGACTCGGCGCGAACCGCGTGGTGCAACCTGGCTTATTCTGGCGCTGGTCGTAGTGGTAATCTTTATTGGCCTGTGGCCTACCTTTGCTTTGGATTGGATGAATAGCGCCTTGCGTGGGGCGTTTTAGCAATTTTAAAAAGTAACTATTCAGCCTACTACCCCGTCATGCTGAGGTACGAAGCATCTCCGGTCTTACCGAACCATGCTCAGCCTAAAGATGGTTCGTTCCTTAGTACACCGTTTCACAAAAAGGGTACGGATTTGGTAGGGGCGAATCGCATACGCCCTGTTGACCTGACGTAGCGTTCAAGGGCGTATGCGATTCGCCCCTACTAAAGTAATTCCCAACCTTTTCTATCACGACCTTTACTTAGCATGACGCAGGCGAACAGTTACTTTATGAAATGTTAAAATAATGCCAAAGCTAGAAAAAGACCTGAACCCCTGGATATTCAGTTACATCAGGCATCATCATAACGCGCATAGCCGCTACGAAATAGACCGCTACCTGATTGAAACAGGCGCTAACCCGGCTGAAATCGAAGAAGTTTGGGCGCATTTGGTTGCTCCGCCAGCTGGAAAACCGTCTCGACAGGCTGTAATTAAATCGCGCTTGCTTTCAGTCTGGTCAACTTTGAGCAGTACCCCACAAGCGACCTCTAACCCTTCTAAAACCGCTTTGCCTACTTTAGGGCGTATCACCCAGAAAATTCTAAGCCTGCCTAAAAAGCTTTTGTCCATAACTGAATTGTGGTGGCTGGGCTTCAGCATTATTTTATTTGTCCTGGCGCTGGCAACGATAGACGTTTTATCCTTCTACGGGTTTATTTTTGTTGAAAAGGCAATGGTTTGGCCGTTAGCTCTAACCTGCTTAATCAGTCTAATTGTTTTCGCCAGGAAACTTTCTAAACGGACGACCAATAGTTTTAAACGTAATTTATTGGGTTGGCTTGCCCTGCTTCTTTTTGGACTATCTATACCGCTTTACGGATTGATGGGCCTATTTGGAACATTTACAGGTGGCTACAGTTACACAGATATAGCTACTACTCAAGCAAATGGGCATACTTACCATCTCGCCCGGCACGAAAGTTTCTGGGATAGTCCTTCTTACCTTGAATTGTACAAATGTGAAGTTTTCGGCGTAATTTGTCCTCGTACCGAGAATAAGCATGTTTATATAGACACAACTAACGGGCCTTATCACCTGAATTACAATCCAGCTAACCAAAAGCTAGAGCTTTGGTCAAAAGGGAATTTGATTGCAACTTTCGACCAAAAAGTTGGTTAGTTATTTTTGAGCTACAAACTGTTCAAAGTGGTCTTACCATATTGAATTCAGGTGAAGCTTGTTGTGTCTGCACCTCTGGCATCAAAATTGGTATAATATACTCAGTAAGTTACATTTTTAACTATTTAGAAAAAGGATGTTAGAGAGTGCAAATCAGAAAACCTTCGTTTGTAATGATTAACGGGCGCAAACTGGCCTATGACGAGGTCAGCCCGCCCAACCCGAAAGGCACAATTTTGCTCTTGACCGGGCTTGGCTCAAAACGACTGGCCTGGTACAAACAGATGAATGAATTTGGCCGTTTCTATCGCACCATTGCCCTTGACCACCGCGATGTCGGCGACAGCGACTCATCTACTGCGCCCTATTCTATCGCTGATCTGGCAGACGACGCTGCCGCCGTCTTAAAGGCACTTAGAGTTGAGCGGGCTAATGTAGTCGGCATTTCAATGGGCGGGTTTATCTCGCTAGAATTGACGCTGCGCTACCCACAATTGGTTGCAAAGTTGGTGCTGGTGTCTACTTCGGCGGGCGGTCTTGGGAGTGTTCCGGCCAGTCCGCGTTTGTGGCCCGGCATGTTAACTCGCAAAAAAAATGTGGAAGTTGGCACGCTGGCCCGTAAAACCTACACCCGGATTATGGGGCCGGGCTATGGTATCAGCCATCCGCAGGAAATGGAAGAAATCGCTGACATTGCCCGTTACCACCCCATGAGCCGGGACGCTTATTCCCGCCAGTTACGGGCCTGTCTCACTCACAACGCGGTTGGTCGGCTCGGCCAGATTCGAGTGCCAACGCTGGTTATTCATGGCGATAAAGACTCGCTCGTGCCAACCTCTAATGGTCGTCGGCTGGCCCGCAAAATCGCCGGGGCAAGATTGCTCATCTATCCTAACGTTGGTCATATCCCGATAATCGAGCGTGCCAGCCAGTTCAACCAGGATGTGCTGGCCTTCCTGGACGGCAAGATATAACCTGACAGTCCCTTGAACAGAAGATTTGCTTAGAAAAGGAAACAGCGTGTCTCGACACGCTGCGTTTCTTTTTCAATCAATTTGCCAACTTCAAAGGCTAGTTTACTTCTTCTTGGCCTTCTTGTTTGGGCGCATTGCGCCGCTACCATTGGTGGGGCGGGCCGGGGCATTACTGCTTGCACCGGGTCGTCCGTTTTTGAACTGGGCTAACGGGTCTACTGGGCGAGGGGCAACGTGTTTGCGGCTATTAACCGCGCCGGGCATTCCGCCGCCCATGCCGCCCATCATCGAGGCCATATCCAGTCCCTTGCCATTGCTCATCTGGCGGGTCATCTGGCGCATCATCTTGAACTGTTGCAGCAAATCGTTTACATCGGCAACAGTCGAGCCGCTACCTTTGGCAATACGCTTGCGGCGACTGGCATCAATAATTTCGGGGCTGGTGCGCTCGGCTGGGGTCATCGAAAGAATCATGGCCTCGGTGCGCTTCAGCATTAGTTCAGCTTCGGGGGTATCCAGGGCGTTGCGTAGTTCCTTCATCTGCTTGCCCACACCCGGCAACATTCCCAGCAAACTACCTAGCGGCCCCATCTTTCGCATACCGCGCATCTGGTTCAGGAAATCTTCCAGGTCGAATTTGCCTTTCTGCATCTTCTCCTGGAGTTTGGCGGCCTCTTCCTCATTGTACATGGCGCGGGCTTTTTCAACCAGCGTCAGCACATCGCCCATACCCAAAATGCGGCTGGCGATACGGTCAGGATAGAACGGCTCAAGCGCGCTGGCTTTTTCACCCGTACCAATGAACTTGATGGGTACGCCCGTTACTGCCCGCACCGAAAGGGCCGCGCCGCCGCGTGCGTCGCCATCCATCTTGGTCATAATTACGCCGGTGATACCGACTCGTCGGTTAAATTCGCTGGCGACATTGACCGACTCTTGCCCGGTCATCGCGTCTACTACCAGCAAAATTTCGGTTGGATTGACCTGGCCCTTGATTGTTACCAGTTCGTTCATCAACGGCTCGTCAATCTGCAAACGTCCGGCGGTATCAATAATTACGACGGTATTGCCGTCGGCTTTGGCCTTCGCAACCGCGTTCCTCACGATGATGGGCGGCGCAACCTGGGTTCCTTCGCTATAGACCGGGATGTTTAGCTGGCGACCCAGCGATTCCAACTGATTAATAGCTGCCGGGCGATAGATGTCCGCCGCGACCAGCAAAGGCTTTTGCTTTTTGTGTCGTAAATCCAGCGCAAGTTTGGCGGCAGTAGTGGTTTTACCCGACCCTTGCAAACCTGTCATCATAATAATAGTCATGCCAGTAGGCGCAAGGTTTAAGCCGGAGCTTTCGCCGCCCAGCATCTCAACCAGCTTATTGTTGACGATTTCGACTACCTGCTGGCCTGGGGTCAGGCTGGATAAAATGGTCTCTCCAACCGCTTCTTCTTCCACCTGGTCAACAAAATCGTTAGCCACTTTCAGGTTAACGTCGGCCTCAATCAGCGCCCGCTTGACTTCGACCATCGCGGTTTTAATATCGGTTGGCGTTAATTTGCCCTTGCCAGTCAGCCCGCGAAATACTGATTCTAATGTATCGCTCAGAGTATCAAACATGCCTGCTAATTCCCTCGCCTTTTAATCTTTGAAAATCGAGCCTCCGCCAAGGCGCTTTATTTCTTTATTTTCACCAATCGCTAAATCATTAATTACAAACTAAAATTTCTAAATTTGTATTCTGGTAAGTATCCCACATTATACCATGTCAGCCGCCCAAAAACAGCCCTCAAGCAAAGAATTGCTCCACTCGCACGGGAATTTCGGGCAGAACTCCGACGGGCAACGTTGCCTGTCCTCGAAAAACTCCCTTTGAACGGTACGTTCCTTGCTCCAACACCAGCACCTCAATCGTGCGGGCTGCCGGGTCAGCCACCCAATATTCCGGCACTCCGGCACGGGCGTAAGCATCTTGTTTGTCACGTCGGTCATAGCCCGCTGTGCTGGGCGAGGCAATTTCTACTACCAAATCTGGCGCACTTATAATCTTTTCAGGTGTGATAATACCTAAATTTGCATTGAGAATTACCATCACGTCTGGCTGTACCGTTTTGCCCAGCCCTAAATCCACATCGAACGGCGCTCCTATGACCCGACCTAATCCGACGAATTCAATATGAGTACCCAGATAAGCGAGAAATCGCATGTTAGATGATTGGTGCGCGAAGTTTGGGCTGGGTGCCATATAAAGTACTCCATCAATAATTTCATAACGTTTTCCGTCGTCAGGTATGGCGGCGTAATCGTCGTAAGTCCACTGACCTTGCGGTGGCCCGACAATATGGTCGGCGCGTGTAACGACGGACAGAATATCAGTTGTAGTGGTCATATTACTTCTCCCTGAAACAGATTGCCCAACAACTTTTGCTTTGGTAGTAGCGATTTTAATCACTTTGAAATTACTATCCTCAGCTCTATGAACCTGATTTACTTTTCTGCGGTATCTTTATCGAGCAAATAGCGCGTTCACATAAAGTTCCGGCTCAAATTCCGAAAAATCGTCTACCTTTTCGCCCGTGCCGATGTATTTAATCGGGATTTTCAAATCGTTGGCGATGGCGAAAGCAACGCCGCCTTTAGCTGTGCCGTCCAGCTTGGTCAAAATAATACCTTCTACGCCGACGGCCTCAGTAAAGTTTTTGGCCTGACTTAAGCCGTTCTGCCCAGTAACGGCTTCCAGCACCAGCAACACCTCGTTGGGTGCGCCTGTTTGCGCCTTCTCGATAGTGCGCTCGATTTTCTTCATCTCCTCCATCAAGTTATAGTTGGTCTGAATCCGCCCTGCCGTGTCAATAATCGCAATATCTATATTATGGTCACGGGCGAATTTCACGGTATCGAAAGAAACCGCCGCTGGGTCAGACCCTTCTTCCCGTGCCACGCACGGCACGTTAACGCGGTTGCTCCACAGCCGTAGCTGGTCAATTGCCCCGGCCCGGAAAGTATCGGCTGCGCCCAGCACCACGCTTGCTCCGCCGTTCTGATAATAGCGGGCCAACTTCGCAATCGAAGTGGTTTTGCCGCTTCCGTTCACTCCAACCACCAGAATAACGTAGGGCCGCTTCTCGCCTTCCGCACTGACATTTTTGGGAATAACCGTCGGGATAGCCGGAGTACCCTTTTGGCGGTTCTTTTTGGCTTCTTCTTTTTCGCGGCGCTTCCGTTCCCACTCGCGATCTTGCTCTTCCTTTTTATGGATTGCGTCTACGCTCGATTGGGCTTTATTTTGGGCTTCCCGCAAAACACTTATCATGGTTTGCCGGAAAATCCGTTCAACGTCTTTGGTACGTTTGGTATTTTCGTCCAGGGTGCGCCTCTGGCTCTGCTCGATTAGCTTTTCGGTCAGGTTATAGCCAATATCTGCCTGAAGCAAAAGCCCTTCGAGATTTTCCCAGAATTCGTCGGTAATATCATCAACTTCAAAAAGCTTGCCAATCTGCCCAAAAACTCCGCCAGTGCGGGTCTTTTCCAGGGCTTGCTCGGTCTTTTCCTCTATTACTTGTTCGGCTTCTTTATTGCGCCGGAAAAATTTAAACACAATTCCTCCAGATACTTTAGTTACTTTCCATTAAATTAAACTTTCAATTGCACTCCATATTTTAACACAAAACCTAGCGGGTGATAGCTTTTAGTCGGAAAATCCATTGGCGGAGCAATGTCATACAGGTTTCGGATTGATTGTAGGATGCTGCTCCGTCAGCTGATTGTTGCTTTGTGAAAAGTCTATTGGCGGAGCAATGTCTTAAAGAGGGGTTTAGATTTTTTCTTTTATGGTTGCGAATTATCAAGCCCTGTGCTAACCTGACAACGGCTTTTGGTATGCGGCGATGTAGAGGCGTAGGTACTTACATTAGGACGGGGCGGCAACGCCATTCAACTAAGACTAAACTTACTGTGGGAGCGAGCTTCTGCTCGCGATTTCTGCCTGTGGTAAAGGTCAAATCGCGAACGGAAGCTCGCTCCCACAAGGGTTATTTGAATGATATTGAACGGGCGGAATAGAAAATGCAGTGGGTGCTGGTCGTTTTTACGGTATTGGGTTTGCTGGTGCTTTTATCTACCTGGGGCGTGTGGTGGCTTTTTCCGGCCCGCCGCGCCCAGTTAGAACGAAGCGCCTGGTTTGCCTTCGCGCCGCTTGCCTTTGGCTTGCTCGGCCTCATCGCCACTGTAATTATTGTGCTGGTAGAACAGCCCGAAACGGTCAGCCCGGCGCTGGCAAGCAGCGGCACTATTATCATGTTCAACATTTATAACGGCTACCGCAGCGCCGAAGCCTACTTGAAACAGAGAAACTGAAAATAATTTTGAATTTTGAATTTTGAATTTTGAATTAAGGAATTAATCTGAAATTAAACCCTTTTCAAGAAAGGCCAAGAAGATAATTCAAAACTCAAAACTCAAAACTTCTGTAGGGGATTTTGCAATGACGCAAAGCTGGCTGGAAACGCATTATGCTGAATTGAACCGCGACGACTGGAATCGCGAGGCGCAACGCTATCAGGAACGCCATCGGCACAATCTGGTAAGTGGCGACGGGCTGTGGGGGCCGGTTTTTGGTGTGCCGGGCGAAAAAGAATTGCAGGTATTGGGTCAGGTGCGCGATAAAGATGTGCTGGAACTGGGTTGTGGCGGCGGACAATGGACGGTACGATTGGCCCGGCAGGGCGCGCGCTGTACCGGGCAGGATATTTCGGACGCACAGGTGCAGTATGCCCGCGATTTTGCAAGCCAGGCTCGCATCGAACTGCCGGGTCGGGCCGAGTTTCGGCAGGGCAATGCCGAGGACTTGAGCGAGTGGCCTGACGAAAGTTTTGATATTGTCTTCAGCAATTTTGGCGCGGTTGGATTTGTGGACATCGAGAAATGTTTTAAGGAAGTGGGGCGGGTGCTAAAAAAGGGCGGGCTGTTCGCCTATAGCTGGCTCAGTCCTTTTTTTGATGGTCTGTCGGACGAAGGCGATAACCAGCTTGAAATCGTGCGTAGCTATTTTGACCGCCGCCCGATGATAGCCGAAAGCGCCTGGCCGGATGGTTCGCACACCTTTTATGTGCAATTTCATCATACTTTTGGCGATTGGCAACAGGCGCTCAAAACCGCCGGGCTGCTTCTGACCGATATTATTGAGCTTGAGCCGCAGCGCGAACGCTGGCGTGAAAGTACCTGGATGAACGTTCCCTGGTATAAAATTTCGATGATACCCAGTACAACTATCTGGCGGGCCAGAAAACCACGCATCCCGTTAAGCGAATTGTTTGATGATTAATCTTAGCTTTGGAAAATTTTTTGCAAAAAATTTTCCAAAGCTAAGAAGTTTCCGGGCTGTAGCCTGGGTGTAAGCGAAAAGTTTTGATATTAAAAGGAGAAATCATTTATGGCAGCGTCCCGGAATGAGGGCTATTTTGAAGATATAGAAATAGGCGACAAAACCATTACTAAAGCACGCACCATCACTGAGTCTGATTTGGCGAATTTTGCGGCGCTGACCTGGGACACATATCCCCTCCATACCGACGCAGAGTGGGCTAAGAATACTATCTTTGGCGAACGCATCGCACACGGTATGCTGGTGCTGAGTTATGGTATGGGTCTGGTGATGAGTCATGGGGTTGAAAGCAAAGTAGTGGCCTTCTATGGCATGGAAAAATTGCGCTTCACCGGCCCAACCAAAATCGGCGACACAATTCACGTCGAGTCGGAAGTAGTGGAAAAAGACGACAAAGGCAGCAAAGGCGGCGTTGTCACTTCCCGCTTTATGGTCAAAAATCAACGCGGCGAAACCGTCATTGACGCTATCACCAAAGCCCTTATCGCCAAGCGCGAAGGATGAAGGTTAGGAATGAGGAACGAGGAATGAGGAACGAGGATGGAGAAATAAATAGTCAATATCCTGATATGCACACAGATGCGGAATTGCAACCCAACACTCCCGATTTATCCTCCGTCCTCAATCCTCTATCCTCCGTCCTCGTTCCTTCCCCTCCCCTTCCCGGCTATTTCGGGATTGGGATGTATAAGCCGAAGCGCGAGATGAACCTGGGCGGTTTGTTGCGCTCGGCCCGGTCTTTCGGCGCGAACTTCGTTTTTACCATCGGGGCGCGCTGGCCCGTTCAGTCCAGCTCGATTAAGGGCGAACGCGATGTGCCAGTCTTTTATTTCGAGACGCTGGAACAGTTTATCGCGTCCATCCCGGTCAATGCCGAACTTATTTGTGTAGAGCAAGTGGAAGGGGCGGAAGATTTGCGCTTCTTCCAGCATCCACGGCAGGCGATTTATTTGCTCGGCTCGGAAGATACCGGCGTACCGCCCAGCCTGATGCGGAAGCACCGCAATATTTTTATTCCCAGCCGAGGTAGCCTCAATGTTGCCTCGGCTGGTACGATTATTGTTTATGATAGACTTTTGAAAGCATCGCTTTCAAAACCTTAAATCAAACTTTCGCTTGTACCCTGGTTTTCCTTTTATCTTTTAGTATTTTTTTGCAAAAAAATTCTAAAAGATAATAGACTTCTGTTCTTGTGGTGGTTTTGAAAATTTTCGCCAAAATTTACAAAACCACCACAAGAACAACCTTTAGCTTGAATAAGGCGAAAATCTTGAGAAGCTAAAGATAAGGAAAGATGTTACTTTTGAACTTTGAACTGAGATTTAACGGATGAAAAAATTGGAAGTTAAAGGGGTACTCTTCGATTTGTGGGGTACTTTAATTTATAATATTCCTCCGGCGATTTCGCTGGCTTCGCTTTCTAAGCCGCTAGGGATAGAGCCGGATGTCTTTTGGCGTGAGTGGCGCAAATATATGAAGGACACCTGGCGCGGTGAGATTAAGTCGGGTGAGGAACGCGCTCGCCTGACCCTGGCTGATTTGGGTTTGCCGCCGGATAGCGCTTCACATGTCGCCGAATACGAGCGGTTGGGCCGGACTAACGATGTTCATTTTTATCCGGGCGTGCCAGAAATGTTGGAAGAATTGCAGCGGCGCGGCTACAAAACCAGCGTTGTCTCGAACACTAATTACCTGGCGCGGCCTGTAATCGAGCGGCTCGAACTGCCCGAAAAGCTGAACCAGGTGATTCTTTCCTGCGAAGTGGGCCTGATTAAGCCGGATGTGAAGATTTACCAGCTTGCCGCCCATCGGCTAGGGTTGGAAACAAATGAATGTCTTTTTGTGGGCGATGGTAATGATAACGAACTAAACGGGGCGCTGCAAGCCGGGTGTGTCGTGGGGGTAGTGCAGCAGGAGCGCGGTTACGCTTTCCGCAACCCCGGCGACTTCCCCTCCGACACCGATATTCAACTACCCAGCGTCATTGACGTACTTGACTACCTTTAGTTGAATTTTGAGTTTTGAGTTTTGAATTTTGAATTAAATTCCTCAAAACCAAAACTCAAAATTCAAAATTTCAGGAGATTAGCGATGTCCTACGGGAGGAAGCTTGACCCGCGACCGATTACGGCAGGGTTAACAGTTAGTCAGTTGGTGGACGAACATTTTTTTGCTTATAATGCTGCTCGGTTGCGCGAGAGTTGTCAGTTGCTCGCCCGCAAGGTGATACAGCCTGACGTGACGCTGGGGGTGACGCTTTCGGGGGCGCTGACCCCTACCGGGCTAGGTTATTCTTCGCTTGTGCCACTGGTCGAGGGCGGATATATTGATTGGATTGTCTCGACTGGGGCGAACCTTTATCACGATATTCACCGTTCGCTTGGCTTTGAGCTTTTCCAGACTTCGCCCTTTACCGATGATTTGGATTTGCGTGACAAGCATGTTATTCGTATCTACGATATTCTTTTCGACCAGGAAGTTTTGCTCAAGTCGGATGCTTTTTTGCGCGAGGTGATGCGTGGGTCCGAATTTCAGCACCGCATGAGTACGGCGGAAATGCACTATAAGCTGGGTCGCTACGTCCGTGAACGCGAAAAGGTGCTGGGGATGGAATATCGTTCGCTACTGGGGGCGTGCTACGAGGCGGGTGTGCCAGTCTATACTTCCAGCCCCGGCGATTCGACTATCGGCATGAACGTTGCCTCGCTACGGCTTTCGGGCTATGAACTGGGCTTTGACCCCGAAGCCGATGTGAACGAGACGACTGCGATTGTCTACGATGCCAAGCACAAGGGCGGCAAAAGCGCCGTGCTGATTTTCGGCGGTGGCAGCCCCAAAAATTTTATTTTGCAAACCGAGCCGCAGATTCAGGAAATTTTGGGTATCCCGGAGAAAGGCCACGATTATTTCATTCAGGTTACGGATGCGCGGGTAGATACCGGCGGACTTTCGGGCGCTACCCCCAGCGAGGCCATGACCTGGGGCAAGGTAGACCCGGAGCAATTGCCCGATAGCATTGTGTGCTATACCGATAGCACGATTGCCATGCCGATTATGGCGGCGTATCTCTTAGAAAAAGCCGCACCGCGTCCGCTCAAGCGACTTTACGACCGCCGCGACGAGCTTATGGCAGGTCTGAAGCAAGCCGCCGAGCAGTACCAACCGCCCGAAGAAGCCAGCGAAGCAGTCAGTCAGGGTGGCACTGCCATAGGTCGCACTATGCTCGATGACGCAAATTAAATAAATGGGCTGAGGTTTGATGTATCAAACCTCAGCCCATTTATTTAACTTGGTGTATTTACTTTAGCTACTTTACATAAGATTGTGGTCGTAGACATAGCGAGTAGCTCCAACCCGCGAATTTACTCCTAACTTCCCATAAATCGAGGTTAGATGAACGTTCACGGTTCGGGAGGCCAGCATAAGCTGCTGGGTTACCTGGGCATTGGTCAAGCCCTGTGCTACCAGCTGCAATACTTCTATTTCGCGTGCCGTCAGGCCCGTGTTAGGGATTGACAATTGACGATTGATGATTGACGATTGGGCTTTGCAGCAAATTGCGAATCCTGGCTACTTCTTGCTCCCGCCCTATCAAGCGAGTGGATTGGGGTGGCAAAGTAGCAGCCCATTCTTTTCCATGAGTGTTTTCGTGATTATTTAAAGATTCTTCAAATTTATTAGATGCAGTTACAATGCCGATGGCTAATTCGGGCATTACTGGCTCCTGTACTATGCGTTTGGATTGCTAAACTGAAAAACCGCCTGATTAGTTAGCGTCTATAATAAGAGAGGCGGCGTTCGACTTTTTAGTGGTGATAAAACCGCGCCAATTTAATTCGTTGTAAATTGTTCCCCAACAACCTTTAAGGTACTGGCAATCAAATTATACAAATCGCTCGGTTAATCTCTATACGACTAAAGACCTATTTGCCCACACATACTTAGACTAACCACAAAAGTAAAAAGGCGGTACTTTTCTGGAGTGTGATTTAGCTCACTGCAAGGCTCGATACTGCACAGCTATAATCCCGAAGCAAGTTAAATTAAACATAGCTTTGAGCAAAGTTTTAATCAACTGAACAATTGAACAATTGAACAACTGAAAAATGGAAGGTGAGGAAAATTCTGTTGAAACGTATTTATTCTTTTGGTTTATTGGCACTAATCAGTTTGTTATCGGCCCTGGTATTTGCCGCCTGCGGTGAGGCCACTTCGACCTCTACGCTTGCTATTAATTCTCCTTCAACGACTGCTGCCGCCATCACTGCCCCAGCGACCACCGCCGCCGTCACGACTGCGGCAGCAACGACGGCAGCTTCGACCACCAAAGCAGCAACTACCGTCGCGGCAACGACTGCCCCGACGACCACTGCCCCGGCGACCACTGCCCCGGCAACCACCGCCCCGGCAACCACCGCCGTTCCAACTACTGCTAAAGCCACGACTGCCCCGGCAACCACCGCCGCCGCGACCACCGCCGCCAGCGCTGGCAACAAAGTAACCGTACCAACCGACGGCACATTTCCAGGTGATTTGGCGGTGCTTCAAAAAGTACTAAATGCTTCAAATGATTTCAAATCGGTCAAAATGGTTTTGACGAGCAGTATTGCGGCTGGCCCTAGCGGGACGGTTATTGTAGTAAAGCCGGATAATGTTTCGGTAGATTTGACCACCAGTGGGCAAAGACAGGGTGTAATCAGCCTGGGCAAGGATGTGTACATCAGCCAGGACGGAAAGACCTGGACTAAAACCGATGCAAGTGGCTTTAATGCCGTGCAGTTAATTGCCAGCCTGAACCAGGGTTCGTTAGACCAAATTAAGCGTCTGGCAGGTAGCACCTTTACTGTTAAACCAGATGAAAAGCTGGATGGTAAGGACGTTGGTGTACTGGAACTGGACACCGCTACTTCGACTGGCCCGGATGCCGCGCAATTGCAGGGTGGTAAGCTAATTTACAAATACAGTAAGCAAGACTTCCACTTGCAGCAGGTTTTGGTTAAAACATCGTTGGTTGACCTTGATACCCACTATGTTGATTACGATAGCCCGAACAACAAAGTCGAAGCGCCTAAAATTTAAGAGGTAGCCGATTAAAAAAGCTGGTTAGCTTGAGCAAGTTTGCTCAAGCTAACCAGCTTTTTAAGTTTTACCTGGTTTCTTAATACAATATTCACTCTTTCTTAATTCTTTAGGCTGATTGTTAGCCTGAATATTGCCGTATCTTAAATGTAACATCAAATCTTGTTCAATCTAATCGAATCCAACAAAACTGGTAGGAACATGTCGGATTGAGCTATGATTGAACCTCGCTGTATTCCTGGCGAACAATTTTAACTTATGAAGTTTTATGAGGAGAAGAATTGCATGAAGAAGCTGAGTCTTCTAGGTGTACTGGTGCTGCTGCTGGCGACTGCTAGTTTGAGCATGGCGCAAGCGGCTAAATCCACTAACCTTACTTTCAAGGCAAGCAACAACTCAGGCGTTACTGGTACTGGCACAGCAACTGAAGCGGGCGCTGGTGTCAAATTTTCGCTTTCGTTCAAGGGGTTTCCCCCGAACAGTGAACATGCCGGACATGTCCATCAGGGTACTTGTGAAAAGCAAGGCGCGGTAGTTTACCCGCTTACTCCGGCTAAAGCCGATGCTCAGGGCAATGCTACGGTAGAAGGTGAAGCGGATGCGCCGTTCAGCCAGCTTACCAACGGCAATTACTATGTCAACTACCACGTAGCCCTCACTCCTCCTGGTGATGGCGTTAGCTGTGCGAACATCGTATTGGCTCAGGGTGGCGGTACGGGCGTTCCGTCTGCCGGTCAGGGTGGTACGGTTGGCAGCACCGATAGCCTGAACCTGTGGCTGTTGGGTGGTCTGGCCCTGGTATTGTTTGGTAGCACAACCACTTACATGACAATCCGCCGTCGCGGTGCGAAATAAGCTAAACCTTTTTTAGAAGGTGGCTTGAAAAAGAGGCATTGTGTCTAGCTTTTGAAAATTTTTAAAAGCTAGACACAATGCCTCTTTTAATTTACTCCGTGCTTCTCCGTTGGGTCTGCGACCATCCGTGGTGAATCTTATTTGGAGTTGGTGCGTTCGCGATACTGAACGGCGCTTGTCCATAGCAAGGCCAGCGATAGCCCGATACTGATTTTGCCAGTCATGCCTAATACCTGGGTGGCCTGTTCCGCGTCGGCGCTGCCGGGCGTAGCAGTCTTGAGTTTTTTGCTCATGATACGGGTAGCCGCTCCCACCGAAATAATGCTCAGTACCAGCAAATCGCCGATGCGCGCCCAGCGCTTGTAACCGTTAGTCCCGTTTTTACGCAAATCATCTGCAAAAAACTTGAAAGCGTTAGTCAGGGCTACTCCCGCCAGCCCCACATGCACCACATTGCTGTAAGCCTTGTAAGCTGCTGCCATGCCTTCTTTTTGGGCTTCGCTGGCACTGGCGCTGGCTGGCTTCATGGCGTATTCCTCGAACATTGGGCCGCTAATCCAGGCGGTTGTGCTAAATCCCGCCGCTACGTCGGTCAATAATCGCACAGTCTTGTTCATCTCGCGCTCTTTTCCATTCTGTTCTAGCTTAAATTTGTTTTCGCTACCTTCACAGGCACGAGCATTATAGCATGTTTGTTAATTTCATAACTACTTTAGCGGTATCCAGTAAAACCTTCATAAGCTATACTTCTCAGCTAAGTAGTCGTAGCACATTTGGTCAATTTCTTCATTGGTTAAAGCTCCGATGGCTGGCGGCACCGATTCGCTCAATCTTGGTGTGGCGGGAAGCTTGCTTCTGTATGAGATTATGCGTTCACTGCTACCACTGTAATGTTCTTTATTCAAAAAATAGTAGCGTTTTAATCACTTTAGCCTTGTGTTAAGGTCAAAGCGATTGAAATCACTACTACTTTACGGTGGCAAGCGAAAGTACCGGGTTATTTTTGTGAGCGCCCGGTAGGGCTATCGGCTTTATCGCTATAGGTGAAGATAATAGGGGCAAACTCGCCACGAGCGCGCAGTTCATTAAGGCCGAGCGGGGTTGGTTTTGGGCGGAAACGGCGGTTGACCCAGACGTTTGCCAGACAGCCGAGCTTTTCATGCATCCTCACGTAGGCGCGTTTGCTGAAAACATCGTACTGGTTGCGCTCGATTACATCCAGGATACGGCTATATTGCCGGGCGGCAACTGTAATTGCCAATCGGCAATCTTTATGCAAAAGCTCGATACCCGGAATCGCTCGCTGGTAACATTCTCGCGCCCGCGCAATTTGAAAATTCATTAGCTTGATAAAGCGTTCGTTGACTACGCCGCGCAATAATTCTTCCTCGGTATAGCCGAATTGAGCCATTTCTTCTTGCGGCAAATAAATTCGCCCGATGGCGGCATCTTCGCCTACATCGCGCAAGATGTTGGTCAACTGCATAGCGATGCCCAGTTCAATGGCATATTCGAGCGCGCCGGGGTCACTATAGCCGATGACCTCCGAAGCCATCAGGCCAACCGTGCTGGCAACGCGATAGCAGTAAAGACGCAACTCTTCAAAATTGGCATAGCGCGACTTGCTCAAATCCATTCGCACCCCTTCGATTAATTCGAGCGGCGGCACGGACGGAATTTTGTATTCGGTAGCGGTGTGATGCCAGGCCAACATGTGAGGCAGATTGGGACGTACCCGACCCTCGAACGAGCGCCGCAACTCGGCTTCCCAATCGCTCAGGAGCGAGTGCAATTCGGTGGGGGTAGTGGATTGAGCATTATCCACCATATCATCGGTAAAGCGGCAGAAATTATAAACCGCCCACATCGCCCGCCGCTTTTGGTAGGGCAAAAAGAGCGTGCTAAAATAAAAGCCTTTCGAGCCGCGCTTGATAATCTGGCGGCAATATTCGTAGGCGGCCTCGATGGTAGTTTCGTCTACACAATCCAGGTTCAAAAAAAGCTCATTTCCGGCGTTTTCCGATATAGCGCCGGAAAAATCGGTTGAGGCTAGGCGGGTTAGTGAAAAATGGTTGCCCCAGCTATCACCCTCTGCACGAATTTCGGTCAAACTCCTGGCTCCTTCGTCATCGATTCATCAGGGCGGCGACTTTATTTACGACCAGCTCGCCGATGCGCTCATTTCATTTTATGCCTTGCGTTTATAACTTACCAGATAATAACCAATTACCCTGAAAACTTCAACCTAAAAGAAGCCGCTATAGGCAACCTATCGCGAAATATAGCGGGAAGAATGTGTTAAAGTGGTTAATTAAAGGCTGCCACCGATTTTGATGGTTTGATTAATTTGATACTGTTCTGTTCTTGCCATTCGCCAAAATCTTCTTCCATTCTACCGGCCATTCCTTCGCTCACTTTATTCAGCTTTACTTTCATTAAAGTTTCGCCTAGTTGTTGCAAAACCTTGCGCGGCATAAACTGGAGGAAGCGTGGCACTTCAATCTCGATATTGATTTGGGCGCGGTAAACCACCTCGATATGCCTGCCCCGGTCGTGAAAGAGCGTCTCGCCGCTAAAGCTACCGGGAAAGAGCGGCCCTTTAGCTTTGCTGGCGACCAGGCGTGGGTCGTTCTTTAAATCGAATTCGCTGACCGGCACCGAGAGCATTTTGATGTGCTGGTTTGCGTCCATTTCATGACGAATATCAAAAACGATGCCCATAGCATGACCGCGCCCATCGTCGGCACTAAAAATCATGCGATAGCGTCCATCGGAATAACGTAGCACTCGCTCGATTTCCGGCAACCGGGGCAATACATAGTTAAAATCAGTAAAATAGCTGTACGCGGTATCAATTTCGGTATCGAGCCGGATAAAGCGTTCAAAGTTTCCTTGAACCGCTACCATTTGTGCCGTCTGCATATTAATTACTCCCTGTCTATCCACAACTCTGCAAGCTTGCCCTAAAATTTAGTAATATAGACAATGCTTGCGGCAGCCCTTTTGGTTTGAATCAGTCCCACTTTAAAACCAAACCAGGCGATTAATCGGTTATATTGCGTCGTTATAAATAGTTAAATAAAGTGCTGGGTAATAATGTTAGATAGACCAAGTATCCCATAACAGGCTTAAACAGGTCAGTAGCACATGCTACACCGGGTGCTTTGGTGCGGACAGTATGATATACTTTTAAGGTCTACTGTTTTACTTTAATGAAACACCTGTCATTGTAGAGGTTTGATTCATCAAACCCTATTGGACGCAATAAATTGCGCCCCTACCAAAAAAAATTTAAAGAGAGGTTTTGAAGTTGAAAGACCTGGCGATAACGGCGGCACGAGAAGCCGGGAAGCTGATGCTGGATTGGCGCAAAGGCTTTCCGCCCGGCCCGGCGGCGATGAACTATAAAGATGCCAAAGATGTAGTTACCGAAGTGGACGGGCGGGCCGAGCAAATCATTATCGGGCATATCAAGCAGCACTACCCCGACCACAATATCCTGGGCGAAGAGGGCGGCTATGTTCAGGCCGAGCAGGGTAATTCGCCCTATACCTGGGTAATTGACCCGCTCGATGGGACGGCAAATTATGCCGCCGACCTTGCGACCAGTTGCGTTTCGATTGGCGTAGCTGAAGGCGACCAGATGGTGCTGGGCGTGGTTTATAATCCGTTTCGGGATGAGCTTTTCGTGGCGGAGCGCGGTGGTGGCTCTTACCTCAACGGCTACAAGCTTTCGGTTGGGCAGCAAACCGAACTGAGCAAATCGTTAGTCTGCTTCGATTTGGGCTACAACGAAGAACGAGCCTTGCAGCAGTTGCGCGAAGCTTATTTCTTTCGCCCCCGCGTCCGCAGTATGCGAATTTTAGGCTCGGCGGTGCTGGCACTATGCAACGTGGCTTGCGGGCGCTTCGATTTGTTCTACCACCGTTCGCTCAGTCCCTGGGATGTCGCCGCCGCCATGCTTATCATAGAGGAAGCCGGGGGCAGAGTAACCGATGACCACGACCAACCGACTACCTACAAAAGCCCTGGCATCGTCGCCGCCAACCCGGTCATCCATCGCCAGTTTTTCGACGCGCTGAAAGAGTTTAAGTTTTGAATTTTGAATTTTGAATTTTGAATTTTGAATTATCAGTTCCTATTGGTTGGACATTTTAATTAACAAGGTAGAGCGGATTTACTAACTCAAAACTCAAAACTCAAAACTCAAAATTATAAAGAGGGAGGTACTGCAAAGTGGCAGCGAGAGAATTTAACGATAGTGATGCGGTAATTGTTTCGGCGGTGCGGACTCCGATTGGGCGCTACGCCGGAACACTGAAAGATATGCGGCCCGACGACTTGGGGGCGCTGGCGATTGCCGAAGCGGTCAAGCGGGCGGGAATAGACCCGGCGTTGGTCGAGGATGTCTACATGGGTTGCGCCAATCAGTCGGGCGAGGATAACCGCAACGTGGCCCGAATGTCCTTGCTGCTGGCGGGGTTGCCCGTCGAGGCGGCGGGCGTGACGGTCAATCGGCTGTGCGGGAGTGGCTTGCAGGCGGTGATTAACGCGGCCCAGGCCATCAGGTCGGGCGAGGGCGATGTGTTTGTGGCGGGCGGAGTAGAAAGCATGACCCGTGCGCCGTTTGTGATGGGCAAGTCGGACAGTGCTTTTGGGCGCGGCATGAAACTTGAGGATACCACGCTGGGTTGGCGCTTTATCAATCCGCGCCTTTCCGAAATGTATTATCCCTACACCATGGGTGAGACCGCCGAAAATGTCGCCGAAAAATGGAAGGTCAGCCGACAGGCCCAGGATGAATTTGCCTACACCAGCCAGATGCGTACCGCCGCCGCCCAGGAAGCAGGCCGCTTCAAAGATGAAATCGTGCCAGTACAAGTAGCCGGGCCGAAGAAGGGCCAAAGCGTCTTGTTTGATACCGACGAGCATCCCCGCGCCGATACCACGCTTGAAAAGTTGGCCTCGCTCAAACCAGCCTTCAAAGCGGGCGGCAGCGTCACGGCGGGCAACGCCAGTGGCATCAACGATGGTTCGGCGGCGCTGGTTCTGACTTCTTACGCCAGGGCAAAGGCGCTGGGCCTCAAGCCGATGGCCCGCGTTGTGACAGGTGCAGTGGCGGGGGTAGACCCGGCTTACATGGGAGTTGGCCCGATTCCAGCCAGCCGCAAAGCTTTGCAACGAGCCGGAATTAGCGTCGCCGACCTCGATTTGACTGAAATCAACGAAGCTTTCGCCAGCCAGAGCCTTGCCTGTGTTCAGGATTTGGGCCTTGACCCCGAAAAAGTAAACGTGAATGGTGGCGCGATTGCCCTCGGTCATCCGCTCGGCGCAAGCGGCGCTCGTCTGCTCACCACTTTGCTTTACGAATTACGGCGGCGCGGCGGACACTACGGCCTCGCCACCATGTGCATCGGGGTGGGCCAGGGTATAGCGGCGGTGGTCGAGATGGCAGATTAATCTGGTGTAATCAATTTACTTGAGCTTAATATAAAAAGGCGGCCTTTGCTCGAAAGAATTTTCCAGCAAAGGCCGCCTTTTTATAAGCCGCAGTTTAAGGCGCGTTTTGTACCCCGATAGTTACGTAGTAGGTCTGACCGTCATCGAGCCTGACGGCAACCTGCCACAGATAACCAGCCGGGGCTTTGTCGGCGCGAGAGTAAGATTGCCAGTATCCCCAAACAACAGTGCGCCCTACGCTAAACAGTATTAAGGTGTGCTGCAAGCCGTTTGAGAGCCATTTCGGAGTAGTCCGGGCGAAGCTCGAAGCCCAACCCGCGTCGGTTAGCACGCTGGGCCGCCAGAACAGTTGAACCTGAACCGACAAAAGGGTCGAGAACAAGCTCGCCGGAGTTACTACAAGCCAAAATGATGCGCTCAATTACGGCGAGAGGGAATTGGGCCGGATGGGGCATCCGTTCTTTGGAGGCGCGATTAGTGCCGGAGGTAACTTTGGGTATAATCCAGACATCGCCGGGGTTTTTGCCCAACGGATTGCATTTTAGCTTGCCGTTTTTCTTCTGCTGAGGATATTTTACATCGGGGTCGCGCACCGCGTCCAGGTTGAAAGTATACCCATCAGGATTTTTGATAAACCAGAGCCATTTTTCGTTGCGCGGTGAAAAAGTTTTCTTGCTTGCCACGCCCGCTCCGTAATGCCAAACAATTTCTTGCAAAAGATAAAAAGGGGATTTGTCCCACAATAAATACGAAATCGGCACGGCCCGGCCTTTGCCTGGAACTTCCAGGTAGCCCAGATTGAGCCAGAGAGCGCCGTCCGATTTGGTTACGCGGTAAATTTCGCCCAACCACTTCGCGCACCAATCCAGATAATCGGGCAAGGGCAAGGCGGCTTCGTATTCTTTGCCAATATTGTAGGGCGGCGAAGTTACGGTTAAATCCACCGAATTATCCGGCAAGCTACGCAAACCTTCCAGCGCATCAACACAACGAATTTCGTACAAGGGTATACTCTCTCCTTTTGAAGGAAGCCACAAATCGAGGTTGCGGAAATACTATAAGTGGTCAGGTTGGTAGTGTCAAGATGAGCAAATAAAAAAGGGGGAAAAGGGGACGGGCGCTCGCTTTACAGCCGAACGCCCGCTAACAAGATATTGAAAGCCGTCACCCGCTCGGCTTTGCGGCGGGCTTCTTCGGCTTCACTGGTTTCTAATTCGACCTTGACAGTCACACTCATACTATCCCGACATTCACTACGGCCCGCGGCGGGGCGGCTTGTACCGTCCTCGCCGAGGTCGTAGTGGAAGGCACCATCCGGGCCAGTTTTGGTGGCAGGAACGGCTACCGGGTAGAAGACTACGAAGGTGTCGTCATCCACCAGCACTTCGGCCTCGGCCAGTTGCTCCGGGGTCAAAGTAGCCAGGAAGCGGCGCAGACCACGCTCAGTTTGGTAGGTTCGGTCTACCCAGGTCAAAGTCAACTCGTTCAGCTCCAGGGTCTCATTCAATTCGAACATTGCTTTTTGCTCCTGTTTTCTTAAAAATAAAAAAGAGTGTGAGTTCAAAATATTTTGAACTACACACTCTCGGCCAGATACCTGCCAACTATCGCAGGAGTATTAAGCTTTTGTCCGACAACCCCAGAGCTTTTTTGCTTTGCCTCGTGATGCTTTCACATTCACTCAGGCTTTGCTTGCTCTGCGTCGCCGGCTTATTAGCTTGCGGCTTCGCCCCCCTCTTTTTCGTACCTCCGCCTTCGTTTTGGCGGAGGAGATAGGGGCAAACCATCTGGTCGAGAGTAGAGTTTGCCTTTATTCGCCTTGTTAATAAAGAGTTCTTCGGTGTACCAGGCTGTCCTGTTATTAATAATCTGCCGGGTGCCGTTGTATCCGGCCAGGGCTACGCCCACTAAACTGCCATTAAGTCTTTCCATACGATAATGCATGGACTGACCATCACGCCGCATCCCACCGACATCACCACACGGCTTGGGCATGGATAGTGACGGGCGCAAAGTCGCGCCAAAGCCACCGGCTATAAAGCCAGCTTTGCCCTGCGCTGCTACGCTATTCGGTTGGAAGCTGAGTTGTATAGACATACTCGTGTTATACGACATTGTCTCTAGCTCCTTTCCGTAGTCATAATCACTAAAATGCTCCATTAGCCGCTAAAATCCTGAAAACTGTTTTTTTTGGTGAATTATCTGTTGGTTAGCCTACGATTGGGCGGCTGAATTGCTTACCCGTTCGTATTATAGCTAAATACAACTATAGCATAACTTTTAATCCTGTCAAGAGCTTTTTGCTAGGTCTTTCGACCTATTTGCCCACAATTTGCTAACAAAGTTATTTCCTGTTCTCGATAAACTTGACTACTTCTTCGGCGTGTCCGGCGGGCTTTACTTTGCGCCAGATTTTGCCAATATTGCCCTGCTCGTCAATCAAAAAAGTAGTGCGCTCGATGCCCATATATTTTCTGCCGTACATATTTTTTTCTTTCCAGACTCCGTAGGAAGTGGCGACGGCTGCGCCCTGGTCGGCTAACAACGGAAAACTCAGGCTAAACTTATTGATAAATTTTTGGTGCGAAGCCACGCTATCGGGACTGACCCCGTAAATTAACGCGCCGGTGCTGCTGATACGGCCCATATTGTCGCGGAAGTTGCAGGCTTCGGTAGTACAACCCGGCGTATCGTCTTTCGGGTAAAAATAAAGGACTACAGGTTTACCGCGCAAATCTTGCAGGGCCACCTGCTCGCCTGTGTTATCGGGCAGCGTAAAATCGGGGGCGGGACTGCCTTCTTTAATTTCCAGCACTTCGGACATAATTTTTTCCTTTCTTCTTGCCTATAGCTTCAGCTTTGTAATTATTATCCAGGGCGGATTGTGATACAATTGAACCGCCTGAAAAGGCAGTTCTAACTCGTAACTACGCCGCCTGTCAGCCTGACGCAGGAAAGGTCTCAGCGTTACCCATCGCACTCTACTCTGGCAACCAGAAATGCTTCGTTTCTCACACCCTGTAAAGGGCGTGACGGGGCTGAGTAGCTGCTTTAAGTTAGCAGATAGTTGCCTTAAACGCAAACCGAAGCCCGAACAGGACGGCGGCAAAGGCGGTTTAGCCAGTAGGAGGGGG
The DNA here is from genome assembly GCA_038209275.1 of Chloroflexia bacterium. Lineage (GTDB taxonomy): Bacteria > Chloroflexota > Chloroflexia > Chloroheliales > Chloroheliaceae > L227-5C. The sequence continues at coordinate 34,238 of JBBQXW010000004.1, forward strand.
CTGCGCCCTCGATTTTTGAGGTCAAGGCAAATCCATTGACGGAGCAATGTCCTAGAATTTAGGATTTTGCCACCGCCCCGGAAGGCCGAAGCACTCGGTTGCATTTTGATAAGTTTTAGATTTTGTTTGAATTTTGACCTGGGAGGGGTAAACCTAAAAGTTATGGCTTATGTTCTAATTATAGACGATTCAGAATTCGCCCTGGAATTTACCAAAGAGATGTTAGAGGAAGCCGGACATCGGGTAGCGGCTACCACCGACCCGGCAGAGTTTATGCGGTTGGCGGAAGCCGAACCTGTACCAGACCTGACGATTGTAGACTCGGTGATGCCCGAAGTACAAGGGCCAGAGTTAATCGAGCGGTTGCGCGCCCACTCGAATTTGAGGCTGGCCCAACTGCCGATAATACTAGCAAGCGCCCTGGAAAATCAAGAAGCTCCCGGCGACGGCGTTTTGCTGCTGCCCAAACCGTTTGGGCCGGAGGAACTGGAACAGGCGCTTAATCTGGCTTTAGGTTAACATAAGAATCAATAGACGTAGTAGCGCGGGCGTGTTATACTACTCTTAAATATTAATAATTTTGGTTGCTTTGTTACCAAAAAGCAGCTAGAGATTTAAGGAGAAGGGAAATTATGGCGGAGGCCACTCACGATTTTGGGCCATTAGATGATATAAAGCCGGAAGCGATTGGCGTACCGGGCAACCGGCGCTTTCGGGTGCTTTTCCGGCGCGATAGCCGCACCGCCTGCTTCTGGATGGAAAAGGAGCAGCTTGGAGCGCTGGCCGATGCTATAAACGAATTGCTCAACCAGATGAGCGGCGGTGCAGGCGGCAACCCGCAGGCTACTGGCACATTTCCAGAGCCGTTTGAAGTAGAAGCTCAAACCGGGCGCTTGGCCCTGGGCTACAATGAAGCAACCGACCTCTTCTTGCTGCTGCTCTACGATATTGACTCCGAAATACAGGCGCAAGAACAGGCCGAAACCGAAGAAGAACTGGAAACCGCCAGCCTGAATATGACCCCGACCATTCGGTGCGAAGCCACTCGCCGTCAGCTTGAGCGCTTCTATACCGAATGTGCCAACGTCATTCAGAGTGGTCGCCCCATGCCACCGAGCCGGAACGGTCACTTTAAAACTAATTAAATTGTTACAGCTAATAGATTCCTCGTTTAACAAGCGCTGAACCCGGTGTTGAATTTTGGCACAGAGCCGTTAAAAGCACTAAAAATCCCCTGACTTAAATCAGAGGATTTTTAATGACTAAAATTTGGTAACTAATCAACTCGCTATGACTGTCACCCTGAAGCAGGAAGGGTCTTGGCTCTACTCAAAATTAAAATGCCTGACTTTGGCAACCAAAGATGCTTCGTTTCTCAACATGACGAGGGTGTGTGGTTACAAAATCCGGCTCTAACGGCACACTTCTTGCCGCTTTCATTTCAATGGATGTATATCTGATGTTATTTGATAGCCAGATTGACATAATTGAAGCGAACAATATGAAAGGAAAAATCTTGCAAAAAATGATGGGGCTATGGACAAACTCAAAAGCGCTAAAGATGCTGATTTCGATAAGCAGTTTTTGATGTAGATGATTTCGCACCACCAACAGGCCGTCAATATGGCTAATTTGTTACCGAGCAAAACTCAGCGTTCCGAATTAGTAAAACTCGGTCAGAACATTGTAAAAACCCAGACGGCTGAAATAGAGCAGATGAAAGGCTGGCAAAAAGTCTGGGGCGTGGCCTGATTAGAATAATCCACCTGCTTTTAACCACCGACGAGCAATGTTACTCGTCGGTGGTTTGTTTTTATATACAGGTCGTCCTAGAAAAGGTTTGGAATTACTTTCGTAGGGGCGAATCGCATACGCCCTTGACGATTTAGGTTAATGTTCAAGGGCGTATGCGATTCGCCCCTACCAAATCCGTACCCTTTTTGTGAAACGGTGTACTTAGTAGGGGCGCAATGAATTGCGCCCAAATCAGGGTTCGCCCCTTCAAACCCCTACTCGCGTAAGTTCTTAGGCGGTATAAAGAATTAACTTCCAGCGGTGATAGGGGCGAATCGCATACACCCTTGACGATTTGGGTAAATGTTCAAGGGCGTATGCGATTCGCCCCTAAGAAACACGGGAACTTAATTTTTAACGCTGCCTTAGCTCCTGGCTGAACGGGTAATGGTAACACTCGGCTTCAGGTTCATAACCTTGCTGATGGGGCGCGGGCCGGTGTAGCCGGGCGCTAAATCCATTACCAGGGCAAACTCGTCGCACTCGGTAAATTTGGGACACTGAAAGCACTCGCTCCAGGTCTTTTGCGGCAGTTGCTCTTTAGTAGCAATCTCGAAGCCGAATTTCTCGAAAAATACTGGAATGGTGGTCAGGGTAAACAAACGCAACATCCCGATGTCGCGCCCATTCTCAATCACAATGTTCATCAGGCGTTCGCCCCAGCCCTGCCCCTGGTAATCCAAATCTACCGCCAGCGAACGAATCTCGGCTAAATCCTCCCAGAAAATATGCAGCGAGCAAGTACCAATAACCCGGTCTCCATCCACCGCCACAAAAAAATCGCGGACGTGTTCGTAAAGCTCCGCCATTGAACGGGGCAGCAGATTGTTCTTGAGGCGGGCCATCCCGTTCACCAGCTTGAAAATCTGTGGCACATCTTTAATCCGGGCGTTACGAATTACAATCGGGCCATTCGCCCCCGTTATCCCGGTCTCAATTATGTTCATTACTTCCGTCGTCAACACAAACTCCTTTATAGTTTAAAAACATAAACGCGGCTTCAGGAGCCGCGCTTGAATTTTTTTAAGATAAATCTTGCAAAAATCAGGCCACTGCTCCTAACTCACCTCGCTGGGGGGCGGGTCGCACGGGTAGTAGCTGTCGTCGCTTGTTCCACTCAGCTTCGCTCAAAAGACCATCCGCCAGCAGCACGCGCTCTAGCGAGGCAATTGAGACCTGAAGCATAGCGGTTTCGGGTTCGCGCGTAGTTAGCTTTTGCAGAGCCAAACCGGGCTGCATCAACCCGCGAATAATCGGGTTATTGTAGCGGGCGGCACTCCACTTGATATACTCGTAGGCAATTGAGGCGATGACTGGAACGAGCAAAATGCGCGAAAGAATCGTCATCCAGAACGGCACGCCAAAAAGCGAAATCACCATAAAGAGCAAAATAGAAACCAGCATCACCAGCAGCAAAAAGCTCGTGCCACAGCGCGTGTGTACCGTCGAGTAGCGTTTGACCGTCTCCGGCTCAAGCATTGCACCCGCTTCATAAGCGTTGATGGTTTTATGCTCCGCCCCGTGATACTGGAACACGCGCTGTATATCTTTGGCCCGGCTAATCAGCCAGAGGTAGCCCACCAGCACTACCAACCGAAGCACGCCTTCCACAAAGTTAACCAAAAGTTCACTGTGCAGCGTATCTTTGAGCAAACGTGAAGCCATGAGAGGAGCCAGAAAGAAAAGAACCACCGCAAAGCCGAGCGAGAAGGCCATTGTACCCCACAGTGCCCAGCCACTAATCGGCTCATCTTCCATTTTCAAGGTCTGGTTGGGGGCGGGTTGGGCATCTGCCTCGGAAACTTCGGCTTTCCAGCGCGAATAATCTCCGGCGGCATCGTCCCAGGTAGTCCATTCCTCGGCTTTAGCGGTAGCTGAACTAGCTTTTGCTTGCACGGTGACGGGCGGTTCGATTTCAGCCATTACCAGAAAGACCAGCGAACGCAGCGCCAAAGTGACACTACTCCAGAGCGCCCAGCTTTTGGTCTGTTTCTCGCGGCGCTGCTGCTCCTCTTCGGTCAAAGCCGCCGGGTCTAGCAGCGAAGCGTTAGCCGAAAAGAAGAGTGTTTGCATTCCCAGCACCAGCGTATCCCAGAGCATTACCATGCCGCGCAGGAAAGGCCACTTCATTATCTTGCTGGTATATATCTTTGAAGTCAGTGGCTCGCTCTTGAGAATAATTTCGCCGTTGGGCGCACGCACCGCCACCGCCATCTGGCGCTGACCGCGCATCATTACCCCCTCGATTACTGCCTGACCACCATAGCTAAATTTCACGTTTTTTGTGTCCTCGTCCTATTTCTTGCGTTTTTTTGGTTTTTCCGCGCTGTCTAGTTTAGACTGGCTCAGAGCCTGACCTTCTGCCGGTACTAATTCGCCTTCGCGCGCCGGGGCTAATTCCAAAATCGCCTCATGCTTCGGTTCTGCCAATAGGGGCTTGGCTTCCGGGGCAGGCAACTCGGCTAGGCCATTATCGCGGTCTCGTTCCCGCGCCGAACGGGGAATTATTTCGGTAAGAATTCCTACTTCAAGGGCAGCGCGGCTGGTGAAATACTTATCGCGTCCGCTGTCCAGCAACTCAGCCCAAAATTCTTTAGGTTGCCGGGTACGGCCACCGAACAGTTCCGCCGTAAGTTCCATCAAATATTTATTATGATAAACCCGACTTTCCACATCAGGAAGGATACCACCCCAGCCGCCCCGTGAAGTATGAAAGAGTAAGCTAGTACGTTCGTAAGCCTTGCGCGTCTGCCCACCCATTAGCAAAACCAGGCCGCCGCTCATCGCGCTACCCAGCGCAATCGTTTCTACTGGCGAATTGAGCGAAAGCATCACATCTACCGCCGCCAGCGACTCGTACAAATTTCCACCGGGCGAATTGATGTAAACCTTGATGGTTCGTGGTTCTTTGCGGTCTCCCTCGGTTTCGTCGAGCGCCAGCAGATTTACCACCAGCCGTTCGATTAGCTCGTCGTTAATATAACCATTAATCCAGATTTCACGCTTGAAAAGGCGCTGTTTGAAAACTTCGTCCTGGAATGTTGTTGCCATGATAATTGTTCACCTTTCTTCAAATCCATTTTACCAATTATACTGGTAAATCATGACTTTGAAAAGGTACAAGTGCCAATTAAAAGCACCAAATTTCTAAAAAATTATTTATCCGGCTCTGGATTAGGGTCGGCTGGAAAGTCGAAAATCTCGGTTACGGCTAACTTAAAGCCCGGCAGTATATCTTCACCCGATAATTCCCCATCAATGCCGATTAGTTCAGGCATTAGTCCTGTTGCAAGGCGATAGACATCCACGCGGCGACTAAAAGGCCGTACCTGCCATAGCAATTTGACACCAGCCTTCTGATATTCTTCAATTTTGGCCTCAACCTGATAGGGCAAATCCGTAGGCGACTCTACCTCAACTACCAAATCAGGTACGATGTTGGGATAGCTCCTTAATCTTTGCGGGAGGCGTTCGCTTCTTACAAAAGAAACATCCGGCTGACGGGCTGGTTTGCGTTTGTCATCTGCTTGCCTTTCAAGAAACCTAAACTCAGCACTACTCTCAAATACTCGGCCCAGATTTTTGCCTTTTAGAAACATACCAATTTCTCGGTTGATATTGCTACCAATAATACTATGTTCAAGCGTGGACATGTCAGCCTGCTCCAATTCCTCTTCATATAGTTCGAGTTCACTAGCCATAGTTTCTTGCTCCTTTTGCAACGAGTAAATCAGGGTTTGATTTATCAAACCCCTACCGAAAATTAGCAGTTTGCCGACGCTTTGTTCAGGCGGTTCATGATGGCGCGGCCTAATCCAGTTTCCGGCACGCGCTCGGCGTAAATAAATTTAATAGCGCGTCGGTCACATTCGCGGAAAAAAGTGAACAGACGCTGGGCATATTCCTGAAGCGAACGCGCTTGTACCGAATAAGCCGTTTCAAAAGCGGGTGCGGTCAAACCAATGTAGGCGGTAATTTCTGCCTCAGTTTCTATCTGTTCGCCGGGTGCAACCAGACGTACCTGGGCGTGGGGCGCGTAATGCCGATATTTCATGCCGGGCAAGGCCACGCTATTATGGGCCGGATTTACGCTAATACCCGGCACTACCAGCGCCAGTTCTTCCAGTTCTACTGCACCGGGGCGCATCAATATTGGCTGACGGCCTGTGCAATCTACAATAGTAGACTCCAGACCAAAAGTCGCTTCCGGCCCTTTAAGAATCGCTGCCACCCGACCATCCATATCTTCGAGGCAATCCTGCCAGCGTGTCGGGCTGGGTCGTCCCGAAAGATTGGCACTGGGCGCGGCAACCGGCAAATCACAGGCCCGAATAAACTCACGGGCCATTGCCAGCGCGGGCATCCGCAGGCAAACTTTATCACTTCCTGCCGTCGTCGCATCTGGCACAATCGGGCGTTTGGGCAATAATAATGTCAGCGAACCAGGGAAAAAAGCCCGCAATAGTTCCCAGGCGTAATCCGGCACGGCCTGTGCCAGTTCATCCACCTGTTTCAGGCTATGAATATGCACAATCAAAGGATTATCGGCGGGCCGTCGCTTGGCCCGATAAATACTGGCGACTGCCGCCGGGTCGAGCGCATTTGCGCCCAGTCCATAGACCGTTTCAGTTGGGAAAATAACCAGTTCACCCTGGCGCAATCGTTGCGCCGCTTCTTCTATCGAATCTGTTACCAACGTTGGCACACACTCAGTTATGACGTTCACCGCCTCACCTACTCCTTCAGCCACTAATATTTGCTCTTTTTTGACAGCGTTTTATATTATAATAGACTTTATAGCAAATAGAAAGCGCTTTTTACACCTTTTTTGAACTTTTGTAAATATTGCATCCTGTGATGGGGCTGTGCTTTGTATTTCGTAGGGCGAATCGCATACGCCCCATGTGTACTGTTCCACTACATCAGCAGCCCCAAGTGTTCTGGAACAGCGCGACCCTGGTGTAAAACAGGGCTTTGCAATCAGACCGATTACGCAGTAGGTTGCGATGTTCCAGAATAGGCCGGGTGCTGATGTGGTAGAACAGTACACATGCGCGTCAGTTCAAGGTGCTATTAGTGAAATTACTTGCATGAGGTCGCCCGCCCTGGAATAAATTCCGGGGTGGGTCGCACCAAAGTACCCTTCCGAAGGGCGAATGTTATGAGCCAATACGACACTTCTGATTCCGGCATTCCCCCTTATCAGACTGCATATTTACAACTTTGTTTTAGGCGTTTGAGCAATATCTTGTTGGAGTAGCTTGTGCTGTCGTTGGAGGCGCGGGGGCTGAGTCTGGTAAACATTATCGAAAAAAGCGCCTGGCGACGGTGCGGGATAGTTAAAGGCAATTTCTACCTGTTCCGCGATTTCGGCTTCTACCGCCGCAATAATCTTTTTGTCTTCGGCTTCATCCAACCAGCCCTGCTTCATTAAAAAACAGCGAAACCGTCTTAGGGGGTCTTTGGCTTGCCACACGGCTAATTCTTCGCGTGGTTGGTAGCGGGTTGGGTCATCGGCGGTGCTATGCCCGGTCAGTCGGTAGGTGATTGCTTCGACCAGGGTTGGCCCGTCGGCTTTTCGCGCGCGCTCGGTAGCTTCCTTCATTACGCTATAGACTGCCAAAATATCGTTGCCATCTACCAGCCGGGCCGGAACGCCAAACCCTGCCCCACGTTCTGCCAGCCAGCGTGCCACCGTCTGTTTGTGGCGCGGTACACTGATGGCCCAGCCGTTGTTGACTACTACCAGCACGGCGGGTGCTTGAAAAACTCCGGCAAAATTGAGCGCTTCGTTAAAATCGCCTTCGCTGGTTGCGCCGTCACCACACGCCCCTACTACTACCGCATTATCGCCTTTAATTTTCGCCGCCATTGCCAGCCCAACCGCGTGCGGCATCTGCGTCCCGATTACAATAGTGAAAGGCAAGCAGTGTGTTTGAGCCGGAAACAAAGCAGTGGGCGGAGCATAGCCTCGCGTGAAATAGGCAATTGCAGCGGGCGAAACTCCTTTGAGCAAATATGCCCCCATCTCACGCGGCGAACAGGCCAGCCAATCTTGCTCCTGAAGCGAAGTAGCCATCCCAACCGCAATCGCCTCCTGTCCATCTGAAGGAATCCAGGTGGTAGCGCGGCCCTGGCGTTGGAGCGCCACCAACTTTGCTGAAAACAGCCGTGTCAGCCGCATAACCCGATACCAGTGCAGCAATTGCTCAGTTTTCAAATCGGCGGGTATTGGGCCAAGTAGTTGACCTTCCTGGTCGAGTAGCTGATAGGGAATGTCTAATTCAGCGTATTGCATGTGCAGGGTTTCCTCTAAAAATTTGACTCAACAACACTACAACTTGCTGTATTATATCATTATGTGCCTCACCTTTGAGTTTACATAACTAAAAATACAACTAACGTTAAAATTAGGACTTTCGCCCCTGGTAGTAGCGATTTCAATCGCTTTGGATTGCTTCATCCGAAAAGCGATTGAAATCGCTACTACTTTTGAGGCGGCAAGCGAAAGTGCTGAAAATAAAATCTAGTCCAATTCAGGTTGATTAGAGCGCAAAAACCATATTTTGATAGCAAATTTGCGGGCAAATTGTCGTAATGCTTTGCAAAGTGTATAATTAGCACATTGATTGGCGTTAAATTGCCTCTTTTTTAAGTTTTAATAAGCGCAATTAAAATGCTATGACGTTTTGAACCACGCATAATGGAGAGGAGTACCCCGATTGAGCCTGGAAAATGATCAGCCCTGGTTTGGTGAAGAAATAAAGCCAGAAGAAGATGACCCGGAAGATTTGCGGTTTATCCCAAACTATCCACCAACTTTGGATGCTACCGATATGGCAATAGCCCGCGCTTTGGAACAAAACGGGCGCATGAGCGTGCTGGAACTTTCGCGCAAGTTGAGCGTTTCGCGGGCAACCGTTTCGGAGCGGCTCGAACGCCTGGTCAAGCAGGGCGTGATAAAAGGCTTTCATGCCCGCTTGGACTACCGTCGGCTGGGTTATCCCCTGATTGTGTTTGTCGGCCTTCAAACCGTGCAGGGTTATAACGTGGTGGATGTGGTGAGCGCACTCAAGCGTATTCGTGAGGTCGAAGAAGTTCATACTGTGACGGGCCGGATTGATATGTTGCTGAAATTGCGCGCCCGTAGCACTGACCACCTCCAATATATTCTGACGTTCAAAATTCAGGCTATTCCTGGTATTGGCAGAGGCGAAACGATGTTGGCGCTTTCTTCCAGCCTGGAATGGGCCCCCGTTGGGTCGCGCCGCGAAATACCACCCGATACAGTTAGTGGTGACGTGACCGAGCCAGTTGACCCAGATGGCCCGCACCTGCTCCGTGAAGACGAGCCAGAAACGCCCAGGCCAAAAGCGCCCCGCCGGAGGTCTCGTTCCTAAATTGGACTATAAAATAAAAAAGGGGCCAGCTGCTCACCCTGGCGACCCTTTTGGAAAAAATTTCTAGGAGGAGTTAGAGAGAAGAATTAGAAGAGGAAGGATAGAAGTGCTTGTAAGCTTTGGTACTAAGTTGTTGGTTGATTGTGCTGCTTGGTTTGTTGTCTCGTTGCTTACACCCATATAATACAATCTCTTTTGAACTTTTCTTATGTTGTGTATCACATCTTGAATGTGATGTAGATCACACCTTCAGCTAAAAAGGACTCTGGCGGAGAGAATTATGATTAAGCATCCCAGTCAATTTGAGGTAGCGGACGAAATTATTAGCCCTGAGCAAATCCGGGCGATTTTGCCATCGGATAGTGAAATGAAGGAAATTGCCCGTACTTTTCAGGCTTTATCCGACCCCACCCGCTCCAAAATAATCCTGCTTTTGACGCGCTACGAATTATCGGTAAACGAAATTGCCAGCGCGATTGGCGCTTCGGCTTCAAGCGTTTCGCATCACTTGAAAGGCTTGCGCGATATTCGGTTGGTCAAATACCGACGCGAAGGCAACCAGATTTACTACACCGTAGACGATGCTCACGTCGCCTCTCTTTTTCATGAAGCGGTCAACCATCTTGACCACGTGCGCCGCAATTTGCCCGACCATCGGGCCGAGCCGTTCCAGCGCCCTTCCAGACCACTCGAATTGGAAGAAACCGAGGAAGAATTTGTTGGCACTTTATAATATTCGGCAGAAAGCGCGAAAGGAGTAAAGCTAAAGTCTTGGAGGAAGAAGCACAACAGCAGCCATCAAACCAAGAAGACGAAGCAGCCCAAAAGCGGCCCGACCCGGCTTTCAAAGCGGTAACACGCCAATTGGCGGAGTCACTTGGTCTGAATATGATTCAGATAGAATTTCCACAATTATTGCGGGCTGATTTGGTTTTGGGCGTGCCGGAAAGTTTGTCGGTTGAAGGAACGCTTTTTGATTTTTGCCGTAGATTTGACGTGATGGAGTTTAAAGGTCAGGAAGACCCACTAGACGAAGATGAGTTTGTTAAAAATGAAGTGCGGACTGCCCTGTTTGTTCTGAAAACTCCAGAAGCAACCTTCGAGAATACTCTAAACCTGATTGTCTCATCCCGACACCCCAAGCAGTTTTTTGATTACATGAAAGCGCGAAAGCACCGCTTCCGGGCTGACAAGGAGCGTCCCTGGCAGTGGCGTTGCCGGGTAGGATTACAGGAAGTAGTAGTAATCGTATGTCGGGATTTGCCGTTAGAACATCGCTATTTTGACTGGCTCTTATTCGCGCCTGCCGATAGCCAAAAATGGCAGGATTTTGTTATAATGATGGCGGAGGAGGATAACGTCTCTTTACTGTCGCAGATAATGGAGTTGAGGCCAAAGGAGTACAAGCTTGTGGCAACCAAATATATAAAAAGATCGAAAACTGATGCAAAGCATCGTGCTGAGGTATTTCAAACAGCCGTAGAATACTGGGGTTTAACAGCCGAAGACATGTTGGCTAATCCTGATATAAAGAAGTCGTTAAGAGAGACAGATCCAAAGCATCAGGCCGAGTTGATTGGAGAGGTGTTAGAAGGGGTGCAATCGGAGGAAGTTGTAGCTGAACTTAGCCAGGAACAACGGCAGAAATTGTTGAAGCTGCTTTTGGAGCAAGAGAAGAAATAAAATGGTCAGGCAACTAGGTTGCCTGACCAGAGATTTAGGCAGATTGGGTTTGATTCATCAAACCCCTACCGGGATTAGTTTTATTTTGGCAAGTAGCCTTTGGTTTTGGCGAGTTCAACTCCGACCAGACCGAGTTGCACCAGAGGTTTGAACCGTGTACTTATATCTACCTCGAAGCGGGCGCGTTCCGTCCACTGAATCAGCCGACCATTCTCGATGGTTGGTTCGCCGATAGGGAACCCAAATTGTTCAAGGCCACCATTTTTTTGCCAGTGGTCTACAAAGTGTCCATCGAGCCAGTGACCTGTATCGGCGTAGTAAACCGAATTAGGGGATGGCGCAGCATCGGACGAAACGCTCGGCGTAGCCTTGTTCAATTCGCGGCCCAAACTTTTAATCAGCACCTGATAAGGCTCGTTATTCTCCGGGTGATACTCCATTACCCCCCGCTCAAAATATTGCACCACGTAATCGCCGTCCGGCTCTTTGAACATTTCCGAAATAGGCCAGCCTATTACCAGCACCGCGCCGTGTTCCAGCCAGTAGGTTAAAAAATCGCCGCTCAAGTTGTGGCTGGTGGCCGAGATAAACCAGCTTGTCACCGAATTTACCTGGGTAACGGGCGGCTGCGATTGGGATGCAAATGGCCCACTCTCCGGCAAATTGCGCGGTGATTTGCCATCAGGATTGGGTGGCTGCTCCACCGGGGTAGACAACGGCACTTTGAGCGGCAATAGCAAAGTAAAGCCTTTGTGCTGGAAGCCCGTATCATCCTCGAAATTGAGATAAATCCCCTGCTGCATAATTGGCTTATTCAGGTCGGTTGGCACGGTTGTAACAATCTGAATCGTGCCTTCGTCGTGGGGATTCATGGTGCCAATGTCAATCCAGATTGTTTTGCCCGGCACATCGCGTTTTGTCCAGTTGGTACGCAACGAATTAAATTTTACAAATTGCTGATTGCCTATCAGCGTTAGCTCAATATTGACGTTGCGCCCGTTTATTTGCTCTTTGTAGGGGTCGCAGACAACTTTCAGGGTATATGTTACCAGTTCGCCCGGCACGCCAGTACTCGGACTAAAAATTTTATCCATATCGCGGAAGATTATACCCGCCGAAGGCGGACAATTATTCCCACAGCCGCGCCCGCCCCCCCCGCCTGGTGGTGGTACTTGCGCCTGTGCCGTTGTAGGCAGGAAACTTACCAAACTAATGCTGAAGATAGCGGCAATCAACATGCCGTGTAGCAGCCATTTTGCCGCTTTTTTAATTTCTACCGATTTATTCGCCATATTTTACTTTACATAATTGTTGAATACAAGAATCAATAAGCCAGTAATACTGGTTCAAGTTTACCCCGACCCGCCGCCTGATTCAACCCCCAAATGTAAGAATGTTGCAAAGGAATCGTTAGTAAAATTTGTATTCTAAATAATAAAGATGCGAGGAAATAAAAAAGGGCCGGTGTCCGTAATACCTGCCCTTTTGTCGAGTGTTGTGTGGTCAAAATCGTTAGAAATTGACCGGCTATATTTATAAATTGTTGGCTCACCTGCCAACAACGCTTCTGCTTCATCACAAACAATCTGTAAATTCACCTGTATTGTAAAGGAGAAATGTCGGGAAATCTGTAGGGGAAAAACTGATTTTGTGTAGGGATTTTCCCCACATGGTTAATTTTTGAACAAATTTTAGATAAGTTTTGAATATTAAAAAACGCGCTCATACAAAGCGCGTTCAGAAGTATTATTGCACGCCAGCCCACCCAGTACACACTACTTACCGTTGCTTCCTTCCGAACCTGGCGGGGTTCGCAGGCTCCTGCCGGGCTGACAGGTATTATAATACTACTTTTCGCTAATTTTGTCAAATTGCCTTTTCCAAAGGGGTGAACGTCAGCAAAGACCCGGACGTTCACGTCCGGGTTGGCTTGACCCTGGCGCAAAAAATTGACGCTCACCATTTCCAAAGCCAACTTTGGCCTTTTGGATTGGCGTTGTTCAAGCGGGATAGTTGAAAAGAAATTACTTCAAAACAAGTAGCACCTGATTATAACATTTTTGACAGGTTGCAATGACCTGATTAGCACGAAATTCAGGGGTTTTATGTTATAATGCCGTCAGAAACTGCTTTACGAGCAAAAACGTTTATTGGTCTGGCAACTTTTAGCTTTTTAAGGAAATGGAGCAAGATGGCAGGTGAGCAGCCACCCGATTATAACCGGCGCAATCCCAAATCTCCTGATACAAACCGAAGACCGAACGAGGCGCGACCTGAGCAGGAACAGCCTGCTTCACCTCGCCAACGTCCACCTGAACCGCAGCGCAACGGAAATCGTCCGCCGCCCGCCCCAACCTGGCGACCTGGTAACAGCGGTAAGGATGCACCAGTGCGCCAACCCGCAAACAGTCAGGGTAATAATTCTCGTCCGGCTACTCCACCGCCTGCTATCAATCGCAATGGTCGCTCGTCTACCCCACCCGTGTCTCCAGACCCTTCGCGTCAGGGTCAGCCTCCTCCACCCGCCAAAGCATCAGGACGTGGCTACCAACCGTTGCCGCCGTCAACTAACCGGGAACGGCGACCAGATACTAATCCGCCGCCCGCGCCATCGGGACGAAGAAATAGAGCCACCCCGCCCACCGAAAACGGGCCAGGGCGGAACGAATTACTTGCTCCGGCAGTCCGGCGCAGACAGCGCAATTCGGCTCGGCGCAACGTTCTACTTTACGGAGGTATAACGGCTTTAGTAGTCGGAATAATAGTTGTTCTCTTTGTTATTACTCGCATCACCAGCTTCTTGAGTGGAATATCGGTGGAGCGGGTTGACCAGAACGGCGCACCCGTAAATAATTCAAGCGTGGGCGGGCGGGTCAATATTTTGCTGTTGGGCCTGGATTTACGCCCCAACGACAAGGAAAACGGCACTCGCAGCGACACTATGATTCTGGTGAGCGTAGACCGCAATAATAAAGCGGCCAGTATGCTTTCTGTTCCGCGTGATTTGTGGGTAGATATTCCAGGGCATGGGGCTAATCGAATTAATGCCTCCTATTTCTTTGGCGAACAGGATAGACCGGGGCAGGGCGGGCCACCGCTTGCCAAAGCTACCATCAGCAAATTACTTGGTATAAATATAGATTATTTTGTACAGGTAGATTTTAATGGTTTCCGTCAAATTGTGGATGCCATCGGCGGAATTACGATAGATGTGAAAAAGCCGCTTATTGATAATGAGTATCCCACCGAAGATTTTGGAACCAAACGGCTCTATATTCCGGCAGGGATACAACATATGGATGGCAAAACCGCCCTTGAATATGCCCGTAGCCGTCATGGAGATAGTGACCTGGGCCGCAACCAGCGCCAGCAAGCCGTTTTGCTGGCGGTGCGAGAACAGGGCATTAATTTGGGGGCAGTAACTAATAACGATTTACAAAGTGCTTTGCAAGGCGCTATCAAGACCGATTTGCAAACTGGCGATATTTTGGGGCTGGTCAATAGCGCCATCGGCATGAACAAAGACAACATTCGGACTTTTTCGATTGATGCAAACCTGGCTCGTCAGTCTAATGTGGATGGTAACGATGTGCTTTTGCCAGATAAAGCCGGGATTCAAGCATTGGTTAGCCAGGTGACAAGTTCTCCCGCCGCCCCCGCTAAAGAAAGCGCCAATATCAGCGTTTTGAATGGCACTTTCACCGAAGGTCGGGCCTCGCGCACTCAGAAATTTCTGGAAGATAAAGGCTACTCTATCAACAACGTGGCCCAGGCCAGCGATGCCGGGAAATATCCCAATACCATTATTCGGGTCTATAATAACAAGCAAAAAACAGCAGGCGAACTGGCTAACCTGCTCGGTCTGGCTGCTGATAAAGTCCAGGCTAAAGGTAGCGGCGGGCCACCCGGTATTGATATTGAAATCGTTTGCGGCGAAGATTTAAAGCTGCCACTATAGATTAATGCAAAATGTAATGTCCCTGTTGTATTATTAATCAAACTTAAATTATGAATGAGCGTCAAAGAAACCACCTATGAGTCGAGGGACTTTCGCTAATGAATGTTGTGACTGAGGAAACTTCAACGCTGAACGATGTCTCTGCTATTACGGAAGCGGAAACTGAACCCAAAATAGCTACCCCCAATACTACCACCGCCCGCTTCTTTATGTGGCTGGTTGGCGGCGTGGCACTAGCTTTATTTGTCGTGCTGGCTCTGCTCAACACTTCCACCTTCACCTTCTGGCAGCAACTTGGTGAGAATGATGTTTATGTCTTTGGCATGTTTCTGGTTACAGGCATCATTTGCCACTATTTCTTGTTTACCGTCAGTTCCGATGTGCGAATGAGCCTTTCGATATTGGTGGCCCAGGCCATTTTTATTATTTTTGCGCCCCTCCCCGCCGCCATACTTGGCTTTGTTACCGGGCTATGGTTTGAATTATTTATTACCCGCCGTGGTTTAACTTTCGCCGTGCGTACCGGCGGAATGTATGCTTTATGCGTGATGGTCGCCCGTTTGGTTTTTGAGCTGGTGGGCGGTCAGACTCTAACTGGTGATTTAAGTTTGGTCTCAGCCGGGCAGGTATTGGTAGCTTTTATGGCCTACCGTGTGGTAAATGAAGCAATTTTAAGTACCAGCCAATATTTGCAGGGGCTGGGTTTTTGGCAACTTCCTCAGAAGCGCTTTATCTATATAACGCTGGTTTATCTGGCGATGCTGCCCGGTGCGTTGCTAATTGCGATGCTAAAATTTGAAGTTGGGCCGGTGGCGGTGCTATTAGCTTGCGGTTGTGTGGTAATCGTCAGCCTGATTTTGCGCCAGAATAGCAGTTCCAGTTTGCAGGGGGTGCGGCAGCTAAAGCAGGTACGCAAGCTAAATCAGCGTCTGGCTTACCAGAATGACCGCCAGAAACTTATGGGCGTGCGTATAAACCAGACCCTCGATAGCTTTCTGACATTGGTGCGTGAATACGCTGGCATCAGTCAAGACCAGGAAGCCGCCGTTGTTGAAATTACCGCGACGATTGAAGAATTAAGCCGCACCGCTTCCCAAATTGCCGGGGCTGCCGATAATGTGGCAAGCGCTGCCGAGAAAGCAATTTATACTACCGAGCAAGGGCAGGAAGCGGTCAATTCGACCATTTATGCGATTAACGAAGCTCGTGAGAAAGTCCAGGAAATTGCCTCAAAAATCCTGGATTTGACCTATAAATCGGAGCGCATTGGCGAAATCGTAACCACGATTAACACTATTGCTGGGGAAATTCGGATGCTGGCGCTTAATGCCACGATTGAAGCCAGTGGTGCCGGGCCGTTTGGTCGGCGCTTCTCGATTGTGGCGGCAGAGGTAAATCAATTAGCTGACCGCAGCCGTCAGGCCGCCCAGCAAATTCGCGAAATTATCGTCGAGATTCAGCAAGCGACCAACTCGTCGGTGCGGGTAACGGAAGAAGGTTTGCAAAAAATGGAGCGCAGTGTGGCAATGGCAAGCCTTTCAGACCGGGCCAATCAAGATATTATCAGTGTGGTGCAAAAGACGGCGCAACAGGCCGCCGCTATTTCGCTGGCGACCCAGCAGCAGCGCAGCGCCAGCGAACAGGTCGTAATCAGCGTCCACGATGTAGCAGTAATGATTGGGCAGAACGCCGAAAAAATTGCCAGCGTTTCGGAGGCTTCGGTAGAACTCCAGCGTATCGCCCGCGAACTTCAGGCTGAAAATCTTTGATTTAGGTGAAAAGCTGCTTGCTTTCGAGTGAGCCGGTTATGTCCGGGTCGCTGGTGCGGTCGGGCGGACGGGTGGTGCGGTAGCCTTCGGACCGAATTTGCAAATTAAAAACGCTGCGCCCCACCGAAATAGAATCGCGCTGCTGAAGCAGATGAGGTATCCCAGGGTCAATCGGTTTGTCGTTGACCATTACGCCGTTGGTGCTACCCAAATCAATTACGGTAATTTGACCGCTATTGACATCATATTGAATGACCGCGTGGTAGCGCGAGACCAGCGGATCGGCTAAAGGAATCACATTGTCAGCGTTGCGCCCGATAGTAATCTGGCGCTTATCCAATTCAATGCGCGACCCGATTTCGCCGCCGCGCTGTACTACCAGAAAAGCTTTGTTGCGAACATTATAACTATAACTCAACTTATCCAACCCCTTTGACTTACGATTTACGATTTACGCACCCAGCGGGTACCCGCGATTTACGATTGAGGGTAGTAGTAATTGATACTCTTTAAGAAGAAATCCGCAAATGTAGGGGCAGGGTCTCCCCATAGGTGTCAAGTTAAGAAAGTCACAAAGGCTGTTCAGGGCGGTAGGGGCGAATCGCATACGCCCTTTTGACCTGAGATAGTGTTTAAGGGCGTATGCGATTCGCCCCTACCAAATCGGTTGCCTATTTTCTGAAGCGAGTCTCAGCCTCAAAACCGATTTGTGAAAAGCTTAACTTGACACTTATGAGGAAGCCTAGCCCCTACCAGTGATTGTCTGTTTACGATTTACGGACTATCTTGTTAAAGGCCATCAATCTTTTTTTGATGCGCTCAAGAAAAAGCGATTGAAATCGCTACTACCAGGATAGCTTATGTTTTTGCACTGACGGTGCGGCGTTTGGCGAAGGCGTAACGGATGGCCCAGGCTAAGAATGCCGCCATTGGTACAAGTGAAATTAGTACGATTAGCGGGGTAGTTTCCGGGCTAATCGCGATTGCGCCGACGGTTGTGCCAAGCCCTAGTATGAAATTTAACGCTGTTAAAATGATAAGAGCAATCGGGCGCGACCTACGGCTAACCACGAAGGCGATAGCCACTGCCACAAAGAGCAACCCAATGATAATCCCGCTCAGACTGGAAGTGAAAATTACCAGAAGGGTGAGCAGGATAGCAAGTTCGGCGAAGAACAGCGTTACTAATATCGCCAGCACCCATTCGCCGCCGGAAAGCTTGCCACTATTCAACTCGGACTGGTCGCTGGCCTTGCTCAAGTTCAAATCGGCGGCCTGAAAATTAGCAGCCGTGACTGCACCGCTATAGAGGCTCAAGAAATAAGGTCGGTTGTTATCACCCGGCAATTCTTTGAGCAACTCGGCGCTTTGGCTACTTTCTAATTGTTCGGCGTAGCGCAACTCCAGACCGGGAACATTGTTTTTTGGCGCTAGTTTAGTCTCTTTCTGCAAAAGATAAGCCTGGACGGGCAACACCCGTGCTGATGCCAGCTTCCCATCTGGCCCATATGCCGCCAATCGCCAGGGATAGACCGCTTGCGGCGTGTCAAAGCTCAATAAAACTGGCTGCGATTGCCCCAGTGCCAGCCCGTTTGGGTTAGCCCCGCTATTGTCGGCAGCCGCCAGTTTCGACAGCACAAAGAACCAGCCTGCCGCTACGTAATCGCGCACCGCATCCGTGCCGAGCATTGTGGTGGTGTAGCCGTTGCGGTTGGCCCATTCGGTCAGCGCCGTCTGTTCAGTCGCCGATACTACCGTCACATCAAACGCTCCTACCCGTGTCTGCGAAACCACTGTGACACTGCCCCCACCCAGTGCGCCCGCTCCGATACCCTTTGAGGTAGCTTCAAAACTTTTCACCTCGAACGGCTCGAATAATTTTTCCAGATAATTCTTTTTGGGTGTGGTGGCTTTATTCAATCGGCTAAAAATATCGGTAGGGGCGGGCGCGACTTCCGGCTTGCCTGGTACGGGCATTACCCAGCCAAAATTCGGCACACTCCCGCCCTGGTTCACCCGGTAGCTAAGTTGTAGCACCAGCCGTTCGCGTCCTCCGCCCGGTTGTGGCTCATAAATCAGCGCGGCAGTCAGCTTCTCCGATTGCACATTAGAGCCGTCGCGTGAAACCAACCCGCCACAAGCCAGCGCCATCTCCGGCATCATCAACAATCCTACCACTAACCCAAATTGTACTATCCGCAAAAATTTCATAGTTCAAAGTTCAAGGTTCAAAATTTAATTCACCACGGAGACACGGAGACACGGAGAATTTTATATATCTTTAAATCAATCTGTGTGCATCTGTGCTAATCCGTGTCCATCTGTGTTCCTTCTTCAACTCAAAACTCAAAATTCAAAACTCAAAATTATCTTAACTTCGGTCTTTGCGCCACTGGAAGATGAAGATGAAAATCAGGCTGGCAGCGATGATAAGACCGAGCATGGCCCACTGCAAAGTTACGCTCAGGTTAAATTCGGGGCTGCGGAGCGGTATCAAATACCAGTCGGGCGCTTGATATTTTATCCCGCCATTGAACAAGCGCTCGATTTGAAGGGCATTTTCGGGCGGCGGGCCGTTGAAACGGATGCGCGGCGGCGGAATAGCATCCAGGTTTGCCAGCGTCCCGACTGCGCGGTAGCCCCAGCGCGACGGCATAAACGCCGAAATAACATTGCCGACTACGCCATCCAGTGCCACCACCGCGCCGCTAAAGATAATTTGCGGAATTAGCACGATAGGCACAAAGCCAGTGGCCCGGTCGCTGTTGCTGGTGACGGCGCTAATGAGCAAACCTAGCGTTACGCCCGCCAGGGCCGTCAGCAGCAGCGTAATGAAGATGTAGCCGAGGGTTTCGATTGAACTAAGACCTAACCCCAGCCCGGCCCAGGTGATGAGTAGTAACAGCAGAATCTGCGCGACCACCAGCGCCGTTTGCACTGCCAGCTTCGAGAAAATATATGGCCCAAGCTTCAGGCCGATGCGCCGTTCGCGCCGATAAATTGAGCTTTCCTTCACAATTTCGCGGGCCGAATTACTCGTGCCGAACCAGACTGCCACGATTACCAGCAAAAATACCAGCGTGCTGGCCCGTCCAAAATCACCGTTGGTGCGGTCAAAATCGTCGCGCCCGAAAACGATAATCATCATCAGGGCAATAATTGGTGCTTGCAAAAACAATGTTGCCAGGTATTTTCGGTCACTAATCAGGCTATCCCAGTAGCGCCGAGTCAAAAGCTGGAACTGCTGCCAGGACGAGCGGCGCACTTTGGGTCGCTGGAAAGTTACCAAAGGGGTTTGAGCAACTGGAACGGGCGTAGTGCTGTTCAAATTAATGCCGTATTGGGCCGCCTGTGCCGCGACTGCCTTTAAGCGAGTTGCCACGTTCTGTTCGTAGTAAGGCGAAGCCCGAAATTCGGTGGCCCATTCTTCGGGCGATTTTTCGCTTTCCAGCTTGATATAAATATCTGAAAAGCGGGTTACGCCGAAATAAATCAGAGCATCGGCGGGCGCACCGTAGAAGGCGACGTATCCCCCTCGTGCCAGAAATAGCACCTGGTCGCATAGCTCAACGTTCTGAGTGGCGTGAGTAATCAAAATGACGGTGCGGCCCTGGTCAGCTAATTTTCGCATTAGCTGCATCATGCGCCCTTCCAGACCGGGGTCAAGGCCACTGGTCGGCTCGTCCAGAAAGAAAAGGCTGGGCTTCGAGATTAGTTCTGCCCCGATGCTGACGCGCTTGCGCTGCCCGCCGCTCAACTGATGAATCGGCGTGTCGCGGCGACTGGTCAGGCCCAAATCGTCCATTACTTCTTCCAAGCGCGCTTGAATTTCCTGCGGCGAAGTGTCCTGCGGCAGGCGCAAACGGGCGGCATAGTAGAGCGCTTTGTAAACGGTCAATTCTTTCGGCACAATATCGTCCTGCGGTACGTAGCCGATGACTGAGCTATAAGCGTCCATCTGCGAATAATAGTCGCTGCGGTTGTATAGCACCGCGCCGCCATTAGCCGGACGCACGCCGCTAATCGCATCGAGCAAAGTAGATTTGCCCGCGCCGCTCCCGCCCACGATGGCAATAAACTCACGCGGCAAAATCGTGAAACTGACGTTATTAAGCAGCGTCAGGTTATTGTTCACTCGCTTACTCAGGCCAAGAACGTCCACCCGCACGCTGTCGTCGTCCTGGGCGCGGTGCAAAAAGCCCCGGCTGAACATAAAGCGGTACGGCCCAGCCGAAACAATATCACCATCGTTGAGCGGCACAGGCGTTTCGTCTACCCGGTTGCCGTTGACGTAAGTGCCGTTGGTGCTGCGGAAATCGCTAATCAGGAACGCGCCGCCCTGGTTGGCAATCTGGAAATGGCGGCGCGACATCTGCGGATTATCCACCACAATATCGCTCACCCCCGGTTCGCGCCCTATCACCGTCGCCGAACGCACTTTCAGGTCAATGCTTTCCTGAAGCGAAGCCGCCGCCGTAGTCTGGTTCGCCTGTGCCGCTTTAACGTCCGCCGGGTCTACGCCAACTACTGTGGCAGGCAAGGGAACATCCGCCGGAACAATTGAGGTTTCGTAGAAAGCCATCCGCACCAGCCCGATAGTAATAATATCGCCGTTGCGTAAGTTGGCCCGCTTGACCTGCTGCTCGTTTACGTAAAAGCCGTTGGCGCTCCCGGCATCTACCGCGACATAGCCGTTGCCCTCGCGCACAATCTCCAGATGGCGGCGACTGGTCTGCTGGTCGGCAATTACAATATCATTATTGAGCGCCCGGCCCAGCGTAGTAACGCGCTGCTCAAGCGGATACTCGCGGCCCTGCTGGTCGCCCGAAATCATATAAAGGCGGCCTCCCGCCCCTATTCCTCCTGCTCCATAGCCAGGAGCAACTTTTTGTTCGCTCAATTCAGACCTATGCTTTAGTTTCAGGTTTCAGGTTTCAGGTTTCAAGTTAGAAAAGTTAGCCCAGACGATTTTAGAGGTTAGATTATACGCTCAAATTGGTATCAAATAACTTGAAACCTGAAACCTGAAACTTGAAACTATTTTACCGTTTTATCAATTCGGATAATCGTGGTCGGCGCGTCGCCAGGGTCGGAGTCGTCGTAATCAGGCTCAAGCGGCTTGGGCTGAGGCTTGACAGTGCTGTTGTTGTCCTTGCTTGCTTCTACGTTTTTGGGTTGCTCCGGCACGGGCTTGCTCCAACCACTGCCATAAGTGGCAATCTGGGTTACATCGTTGTCTTCTTCTTCTTCGGGCGGGACATACTGGCCCTGCCAGGCTTGTTGGTTTTGCCCGTATTGTTGGGGCTGATTATACTGCGGCTGCCCATATTGTTGGGGCTGATTATATGGTTGTTGTCCGTATGGTTGAGGCTGGTTAGATTGCTGCCCATATTGATTATATTGTGGCGGCGAGCCATACTTAGCCGGATTGGGGTTGGATGGCTGGTTGGTCGGTTGGATTGGTGGTAGATTACCCATTATGGTCACGTCATCTTCGTCCGGCAAGGCAGGCGGCGGCGCTCCTGTTCTCCTGACATCCTGCCCGGCTGTATTATAGGGCGAAGAATACCCGGCGGGCGTTGAACTTTGCCCTGTCTGGGGCGGGTTGGCACTAACCGACGGAATGTTGCCCAGGTTTGGTCTGCCAGTGGGTTTATCCTCGTTACTGGTAGACGACGGGGCGCTGCTTGCTCGTGGAGCAAAGTAATCGGGGTTAATCACAGTTGCTTCATTCTCGGTCTGGTTGGGCGAAACGGAAGACGCACCAAATTGCCCGGTAGCCGCGCTACCTACCTCAATCGAACCCGTTTCTGGCAGCATGGAAGGCGCGGCAAAATCTTTATTTACCCGCGATGGCACAAAACTCCCTGGCGCAAAAGCATTATCGCTGCTTCCCACGCCGCTTCCCATTGGAAGTGCCGGGGCAACACTGGTGGCATTGGCAGCACTCATCGGCGGACGGGCCGGTATTTTGCTGCTATCAATATAGCCCAAGACATTTTGCCCGATGCGAATTACATCCCGATTTTGCAAAGTATAGGGTTCGCCCGGTTCAAGCGGCGTATCCCGAATTTGCACCGAATTTTCGCTGCCCAGGTCAATAATTATTAAATCGTTGCCCTGCTGCTTGATAACAGCGTGGTAGCGCGAAATATAGGGGTCATCAAAGGCAATATCATTATCGTCGCTACGGCCTATGGTAGTCACTGCGTTTTTCAAATCGTAGCGTTTGCCAATTTCCGGCCCACGTTGCACAATCAAAAAATCCGTCATTATTTATATGCTCCTTCCGTTTCGTTTCAACTTCCGCTTCATTTCCTTCTACCACTCTTACTTATCCAACGGGCTGAAGCCCGAAAGTCTTTTAGCATTTGAAAATTTTTTTGCAAAAAAATTTTCAAATGCTAAGGAAAAGACTTTCATTAGGCCAATCGTTTGCGGACTGCCGCCATTTGCTCCGGGCTTTTGAGTTCGCCGTAGCGGAGCAAAACGTGGCGGACTACTGGCAAATAGTGCAGTAAGCCGCCCCGCCCTTCTACAAACGTGGCTTCGCTCAGGCGCTCGAAGACGGCGGTGGCTTTTTCTTTGTCGTCTATTACCTGTTGCACGGTATCCAAATTAAAGCCGTCCGGCACCGCCATTTCGATAAAAGTGTTTTGCCATTCTGGTTCTATTTCTTCCAGAATTCGCTCGTTCAAAACCCGTATTGCCGCTTCTTCGCTGCTCAGTTTGGCGACCAGGGATAGAAACAGGGGCAAACCGCCCGTCAATTCGTAAATTTGCTCAATGCGGGCTGGGTCTTTTACCCCCAGTTTTTCCAGATAAATTTTAGCTTGCGCCCGGCTAAAATTATCCAGCTTGATAACTTCCATTCCCGATTGATATTCCGACCAGCGCGAGTTGAAGCGCAATAGCTCGTAGCGTCCGGCAATCAAGATGGCTGGTTCGAGTGCCTGAACAATCGGGTTTTTCAGGAAAACGGTGCGTAGCCA
>JBBQXW010000005.1:0-57801 GCA_038209275.1 Chloroflexia bacterium
TATAGCAAGTTGCAAAGACATTGGCCCATTCGTAGGGGCGAATCGCATACGCCCTTGACGATTTGGGTAAATGTTCAAGGGCGTATGCGATTCGCCCCTACCCAAAGACCCGGCTCAATTTCAATGCAATTTGCTGTAGTAGGGGTTTGAAGGGGCAAACCCTGAACTTGGGCGCAATGAATTGCGACCCTACTGAGATAGGTTTCAAGTAAAAGGCCCACCGTTTTTTTGGTGGGCCTTTTACTTACTTCGGCTAAAATTGGGTCAGGCTTCGTTGCCAATCCAAAAATAGTTTTGAGGAATGTTCTTGGCGGTCTCGACTTTTACGCCCGCGACCTGACCGTCATTTAGTGCCGCTTCGCCCTGGGGCTGCATGTTTTCGTTGAGCTTGCAGACGCTGGGGGCGGTGCCAAATTTTTGTTTGTAACGCAACACGGCTTCGTCAATTTTAGCGTTAACGGCTTTCTTTGGGTTGTCGTCGTACCATACGAAATACATTTGAGTTTCTCCTTTTGACTATACACCACCAATAGTGCGGAACTGACCATCTACCACCGGGCTATCG
Organism: Chloroflexia bacterium; assembly: GCA_038209275.1. Taxonomy (GTDB): domain Bacteria; phylum Chloroflexota; class Chloroflexia; order Chloroheliales; family Chloroheliaceae; genus L227-5C. The sequence goes on from JBBQXW010000005.1 coordinate 566, forward strand.
TCCTGGACGGGCGCGGCACTGTTGCGACGGGGACGAGGATTAGCCGACTGGCGGCGCTCTCGCGGCGGTTCGGGTTGGTAAGTATTGTAGTAATCGTTATAATCCGCTTCAGAGTAAGAACGTTGGGCGATGGGCGGATTTTGTTCCTGATAATATTGCGGTTGCCCGTTCGCATCGTAGTAGCCATAAACGGCGGCTTCGTTTTCGTTAGTTGGTACTGGTTGCGGATAGTAAGCTTCGGGCTGATTATAGTAATATTGTTGTTCTTCGTAAGGATAGGCCGCTTCAGCATAATAGCCGGGCTGCGGTTGGGCGCGGCGTTTGCCGGAACGTAAACGCTGCGGGGCGGGTTCTTCATAATATTGCGGCTGTGGCTGCGCCTGTGGACGGCGACGCTCCTGACGGGGCTGTGGCTGGGCCAAATAGCCTTGCGGATAATATTCGTAGCCTTCGGGTACTTCCAGCTGGACGTAGCCCTGACCATCGTAAAGTTCGTATTGGGGCTGGGCATAGCCGTTGCCGTAGGGCAAAGCGGGCTGTTGCACAATAATTATCGGTGGTTGCTGTACAGTTGCTTCATAGTTATCCTGGTCGCGCCGCCGCGAACGGTCACGAGTAAGCACCATCATTGATATAACAAAGAGCGGGATACAGCACAATAAGCCCAATCCCACCCCAATAGCGACACCCCAGCCTCCCGGCGGCATGGCTACTGCTACTAACACCCCCAGCGTTGCCCCAAAACCAAGTAACAAGCTGGAAAAAAACCTTTTATTCATCGGATTACTATCCTATCTTTAAGAGCTAATTTTAGTCATTTTGAACAAACTATTTTTAGCGCTGCTGTTCATTATGTTACGGGCTTCGTCGCCGCCTTCAGCGTTGCTACGGCTGGTCGCTTTGGGCGGACGCGGGGCCGGGGCGGGGCGATTTTCAAAGTCTTCTTCATCATATTCAGGACGCGGACGCGGCGTAGGTCGAGCATTTTCAGCCGAACGCTGGGCGCTGGCCGGATTGTAATACGGGTACTCCGCTTCCTCCTGGCCTTCTTCCGGCTGACCGCGCTGGCGACGGCGCTCCTGGATGCTTTCCTGGTAACGCGCCAGCCGTTCGCTCACTCCCACCGATTGCGGGTCTTGCTCCTGGTGAGATAAAGAAGCGCTCTGCCGGAAATTGCGGCTGGCGGCAGCGCGGCGCGGTTGTGGCTTTGGCTGCTCCTGATATTCTTTTTCCTCGTCGTAAGCCTGAGCTTGCATTTGTGGGCGCGGCTGAGGACGGGCGCGATTAGTAGCGCTGCTGCTGCGGGGTGCTTCGATTTCGCCGGGAACGCCGCCCAGGTGTACGACGGTTTGCTCCATCTCTGCCGGGCTGATGTGAGCGGCCTGCAAGCGCGAAGCTTCGCCTTTGGCGAATAGCAAAAAGTCGCCCTGGCCCATCAGTTTTTCTGCACCACTGGCGGCAATATTGCTGGCGAGTTTGGCTTCTTCCAGCGAAACGCTCCGGCCCACAATGCGGGTAGGCCAGTAATTGCGGGCGACCCCAATCATGCCGGGCGAAAGTTTTTGAGTACAGACAATCAGGTGGATGCCAGCAGCGCGTCCGCCCTGAATCAGGCGGGTGATAGCAGCTTCAACTTCGCGTCCGTTCACCGCCATCAAATCGGCCAGTTCATCTACAAAAATTGCCAGGGCCGGAGTATCCGTACCCTGTTCTTCGCGCTTCTCCATGTGGCGAACAGCCCACTTGAGCCGATGAACCGCATCAAGCGGGTCGGTCACTATCGGGCAAACCAGATTGGGCAAGCCGTTGAAATGGCGATAGCCCCGGCCCTTCGGGTCAATCAGCAAAATTCGCAAGCATTCGGGCGGATTTTGCAAGGCAAGGCTGGCAATCATGCTGCGGGCCAGCACAGTTTTGCCGCTCCCACTGCCTCCGGCAATCAGCACGTGAGCTATATCGGGCGAACCCAGGCGCAGCAAAAGTGGCACGCCGTTTTCGTCCAGCCCCAAAATTGGCGCGTTTTCGGGCAATTCGCCGGGCAAATTACGCATCAGGGGAAAAAGGCGCACCGCTACCGGGTCGGGGCGAGGCACTTCGATTTTAATCAAATGCCCGTCGCGGGTAATGCGGCAGTGGTTAACGTTCAGAGCGATGGCTAATTCTTCCGCCAGTGCCGTTACCCGGCTGTACTTCGCCCCGGCTTCCAGTTTGATATGAAATTGGATTAGCCTCGGAGAGATATTCCCGCCCACTACGCTCGCTTCGATAGCGTGCGAATGGAGGGTATATTCTATCCCGTCAGCCTGATGGTCTAGCAAAGAACGCATTTTAGGGCCGTTCCTCTTGGGTAAATTAGGTTTGAGCCGCGCTTTTATAAAATAGCCAAAACAGTAGAACGCTTGTTCCTATCAATGATACTAGAACGAATGTACTTTGTCAATAGGGAATTTACATAAAAATAAATCAACCCCCGGCTCTAACGAAGTCGAGGGTTGATTTATTATGTTAACCAGACCCGACCATGAATGTCGGGATAAAAATAAATTGGTGGCCTTTCTTAGCCCGACCATTTATGGCTGAGTCTTGCCCATATTTGAACCCGGACATGAATGTCCGGGCTAAAAACAGACTGGTTTATTTCTTAGCCCGGACATTCATGTCCGGGAATTTGAACTAAATCTGCTTTGTGGGTAATTGTTAGCCATTCATGGTCGGGTTTGCTTTTATTTATTGCCGCCAAAATCGGTTGTCCAGTACCATTTATATTTGGAATTAGCGTTGTAGACCCGACCAATGCCAATATAGACAAATTCAGGGCCGCGCATATTTTGGTCATGGCCCTGTGATTCTTTCCAACCCTGAATTACTTGAGCAGCCGTTTCGTAGCCAGCCGCGATATTTTCGCCGCGTGGGAATTTGGTAAAGCCAAAATCGTTTAGGCGCTGGCTGAAGTCGCGGCCCTGCGAGTCGGTATGGTCGAAATATTCTCTGGCGGCCATGTCGGTACTCAGCCATTTAGCCGCGTTGGTCAAATTAATATCGAGCTTGAGCGCCCCTAGCCCTTTCTCGGCCCGGTACTGGTTAATCAATTGCAAGAACTGGGTTTCTTCGGCATCCAGCGAGGGCGCGGCGGTAGGCTGGCCCTTTTCGGTCGGGCTGGGCGTAGCCGTCGTTGAAGGCGCGGTTGTTGGGGCTGTAGTCGAGGCAGGTGGCGTAGACGGAGCCACCGTTGTGCCGCCGGGCGCAGCAGTTGTGCCGCCCGGCGCGGTGGTAGTAGTAGCACCAGTTGGCTGGGTCGGGGTCGGACTACTGTAGCGCCATTGCTGGTAGTGCAAACCAATGTTGCCCATTTCGACCAGGAAGCCGGGCGGGTTGCCGGGGGTAAAAGTCAGGGCGCGGCGTTCGTAAATCTGCACCAGCAACTCTTTTTCCACTCCGGCAACTTTGAAGGTGGCCCAGAACGGTTCGGTAACTGGCAAGCCCATCGCGTACACCCAATCGAGGTTCATGGTGGCTTTCCATTGCAAGAACGTGCCGTAGAAGACATCGGGAATGTTGTGGCCCAGTTCGGCGCTGTAAAAAGCATAATTCGCCAGATTGGTCGAAGTAGTAGTCTGGCTCTTGTTGCCAGCCCGGTCAATTTTGTCGGTGATAAAGCCGGAACGCTTGTCGGCGCGGCGGTCATTATTGAGCGAAGCAATCGCGTTGAAAGTGGCATAAGTCGGCCCGCCGCCATCCAGATCACCGCCCACCGGGACTTGCGCCGGAGAACGGTCTTCAAAGCGGTTGTCCCCAGTCTGCAATTTTCCACTGACCAGTTCACGCGCCAGCAGACCGTTAGTTACGTAGTAGGCCGAATTCTGATTGCCGCCGGGATTAGTAATTTCCATGCGCGATTTATCAAAATATTGTACCAGGCGCAAGCCATTGGGCGCTTCGGCGTAAGGCTCTTGCAAAGTTTTGCCGGGGTCTGGCCCCCAAATCCAGGTACGGCTGACCTGTCCCTGCTTGACCGCCTGGTCGGTTTGCCCCCAGACCTTTTGAAAAGCGGGATTGGCAAAACTTTCGGCCTGAGTCAGCCCGCTCATACCTATAGTCAGGCAAAACAATGCGCTCAACAGCAGCGTTAGAATTGCCAGCTTCTTCTTGTTCGAGAATGAAAATTTCATTTTATTAAGCAGATACCTTTCATGTAGTCAAATAACCCTGTGCTGATAATTATACCGCAATTATCAAGAGCTTGCTTTCGCCAATGAGATTAGCTTACACTCCTCAGTCAACTTACTCAATAGGAAAAAGGGGCTAACTTGAAGCCGCTCCTGCCGAATTTTTCGGTGTAGGAGGGGCTGCGCTCCATGTGCGTCAATTTAAGTTTTTCCCTTCAGATTGGTACTTTGGTGCAGCCCGCCCTGGAATAAATTCCAGGGCGGGCTTGCTCAACTACCCAACTTTATGAGTAGCACCTTAAGTTGAAGCGCACGGTACTGCGCACTCCTACAGCCAATTTTGAGTACCTTGCAACCAGCTTGAATACATAAAGACCTTTTGAGTTGCGCTAAAATGGCCTTAATATAGCAAATTGCCAGCATTTTGGACACAGAAGGATTATACTAATCAGGCTATGAGATAATATAAATTCAAAATTAGAGGAGTAGAAAGCGTGAGTGAATCAGAGGCTAAAGAGGCGCAAGAGCCAATCGAATTTGCGGCAGAGCGCTACGATAAAATGCTGTACCGACGTTGCGGGAAAAGTGGTTTAACCTTACCTGCTATATCGCTGGGGGCGTGGGAAACTTTTGGTGGCTACCGGGGTGAGGAAATTGCCCAGGCGGGTCTGTTTCGGGCGTTTGATTTGGGCATTACGCACTTCGACCTGGCTAACAACTACGGGAGACCGCCAGGCAATGCCGAAATAGTGGTCGGCAAGATTTTGCGCCAGATGCCCCGCGATGAACTCATTATCTCGACCAAAGCAGGCTACCGAATGTGGCCCGGCCCTTATGGAGATGGCCTATCCAAGAAATATCTGGTAGCCAGTCTGGATCAATCGCTCAAGCGGCTTGGATTGGATTACGTAGATATTTATTACGCGCACCGTCCCGACCCGCAAACCCCGCTCGAAGAAACGATGGCGGCGCTGGATTTGGTGGTAAAACAGGGCAAAGCCCTTTACGTCGGGGTCAGCAACTTTGGCGGGGCGCATTTTGAACAGGCCGTGCAAGTAACCCGGCAAATGAAACTTAGCCCGATTACGATCCACCAACCGCGCTACAATATGTTTGACCGTCGTCCTGAAACCGACCTTTTCGACCATACCGAGCGCAACGGAACAGGCGCAATTGCATTTAGTCCGCTCGACCAGGGTAAACTAACCGCTAAATATCTGGGCCAGCAACTGCCCGCCGCCTCTATCGCTTCAAGCATGTGACCCAGCCAGGCGTTGCGCTCCTGTTCGCCAATAACGAACGGCATGTGGCGCATACGCAAGCGGGGATGCCCACGCAAGGCATTATAACGGGGCGGCCCGCCAAAATATTGGGCCAGAAACAAAAACTGGTTTTCTTTGCCCGGCTCTAAATCCGCCGGGAAGAGCGGGCGCAGCACCGGGTCAGCTTCCACCCGCGTGTAAAATTCATCTACCACCTTGCGAAAAGTTTCATCTCCGCCTACCAGTGGGTATACATTTTGTTCAATCATCTATTTAGTCCTTCAAATATTCTTCAAATTCTTAAAACCTTGTCTGAAATAGTTTTCGCATTCACGCTCACTTTATAGAAGAAGGGCTGTTTCCTGAACTGCTATGCTTTGTTAAACAAAAAACAATTCAGGTAACAGCCCCGATTACTGTTATCAAACTGTTGGGAAGCTAATATTCTTAATTACTAGGGTCGCTTTTTAAATTCTTCTATAGCATCTAAAATCTTTTGAGCAAAATCAGAAGCTCTGGTAAAAGTATCTTGGGTAATTACAGTTTTGCTGTCGTAGTCTGCTTTTATTCGGAGATTGTAAAGTGACTCAAGCCAGGAGCCTACTTGTATATAATCATCAGGATAGTCAGGTGAGCCTTTATAAAGTTCTCTCCATATACCGCCATGTGCAGCAGATTTTGGAGGCTCAAAATTATATTTATCTTTCAGGTATATACGAGTTGTCCAATGTATAGAGTAGTAGATGCGGCTTACAGCACAGCGTAATTTAGCTTCTTCATCAGCCGATTTATCAGGTGTTCGTCCTGCCAATTCTTGAGCTAAGTTGTAATACTGCATCCAGTCAAAATCAGAGGCCATTAAAACTCCAAATCAACCGTCACTTTATCTCGAAACTCTCTTGGCAGAGATTTTACAACTTTCAACCAATAGTCCTTAAAGAATTGATCGTATTTTCCGATGGCCTCATTTATAGGCAACGAAGTAGCAATAAAAACCGCGAGATGTAATTCATCGAGTGCATCAGGGTCAGTAATAAGCTCAAGGAACAGTCTTGAATCAGGAAAGTAAAGCTTAAGAGTAGGAGACATTTCCTCTAAAATTTGGACAAGCAAAGAATTAGACTCCAGAAAAGTCAATACCTCTGCTTTATTTTTCAAAATGTAAGGTTCTTTTATCTCAGTCAAAGGAGACTTCGAGTAACGCTCTGAAACAGACATCAAGGCATCCTATCTTGTTAGCTATCCTCGTAAATTCTATACTCACTTCTTTAATTATGGCTTCTGCTTGCTAATCTGTCAATTAGTAATACCTGTTGTCTAAGGCTATTGCAAAGTCGGTTTTCAATTGTAGGAGGGGGCTGCGCCCTCCTACACCGATTTTTGGCGACTTTGCAATAGCCTTAACCTGTTGTCCAGGGCGGTTGCAAAGTCGGTTTTTCCGTTAATTGGAGATGTACACCGTTGGCGTAACTTTCAAAATCAATCGGTTACATTCACGAGCAACTACCCCAAAAATTTTGGAACTGGTAGAATCAGGTCGGTTGCATCCAGAGTTAATTACCACTGAGAATGCGAAGTGGGAGGAAGCAGGCGAGGCTTTGCTTACTTATCGTACCAGGTTGGTTATCAGCCGATAACGTAGTTTCAGCAAAGAAGAGCAGTATCCTTCCTAAAAGCTTGCCATCATAGAATTTGTTTATCAAGCTTCAAAATTGCTAACATCACATCGCCCAACGCTTGCTGGATATGTTATAATATTGGACAGGTACGGAGCAAAAAGTGGGGGTTAGAGTGACCCTAGCCAATGCAACAAATATTTTCAGTAAAGAAGCACCAGACCAGGTTTACCCGGCCCAGGGCGGAGTATGGGGATACTCATCTTAACTGGGTCGAAAGCAGTTTTAAGGAGAGTTACTAACTATGGCTAATACCAGGGGCGGCAGTCGGGTACAGTATCGCTGTTCATTTTGTGGGCATGGACAGGAAGAAGTACGGCGATTGATTGCCGGGCCAGGCGCAGTTTATATCTGCGATGAGTGTGTAGATTTGTGCCGCGAGATTATTGATGAAGAGATGAGTGGCCCGAAAGCTGATTTGAACCTGGGCCGGGTTCCTGCCCCCAAGCGTATTTTTGAACTGCTCAACCAATATGTCATCGGGCAGGAGCGGGCCAAGAAGGTTCTCTCCGTCGCTGTTTACAATCATTACAAGCGCGTCAATATGAACATGCAGGCCGAGGATGTGGAGCTACAAAAAAGCAATATTTTGCTGATTGGCCCAACTGGAAGCGGCAAAACCTTTTTGGCTCAGACCTTGGCTAAGATTCTGGATGTTCCGTTTTCGATTGCCGATGCTACTGCCCTGACCGAAGCCGGGTATGTTGGTGAGGATGTCGAAAACATTTTGCTGCGCTTGATTCAGGCCGCCGACCATGATATTGCCCGCGCTGAAAAAGGCATCATCTTTATTGACGAAATTGACAAGATTGCCCGCAAGAGCGACAACCCTTCGATTACCCGCGATGTATCGGGCGAAGGCGTGCAGCAAGCCCTCTTGAAGATTATCGAAGGCACGATGGCGAACGTACCGCCGCAGGGTGGTCGCAAGCACCCGCACCAGGATTTCGTGCAGATTGATACGACCAATATTCTCTTTATCTGCGGTGGCGCTTTTGAAGGGCTGGAGCAGATAATCGGGGCGCGGGTTGGCACTCGCTCGATTGGTTTCAAGCGGGGCGAAGTCGAGCAAGGCCCGCACCATTTGCAGAAAGAAAAAGATAAGCTGATGTCGCAGGTATCGCCGGACGACTTGCTCAAGTACGGCCTGATTCCTGAGTTTATCGGACGTTTGCCGATTTGCGTCAGCCTCGATATGCTGGACAAGAACGCCTTGATTCGCATCCTGACCGAGCCGAAGAACGCCATTATCAAGCAGTACCAGAAATTCCTGGGGGCGGATAAGGTGGATTTGGTCTTCACCGAGGACGCGCTCGAAGCAACTGCCGATAAAGCTTTGTTACACAAAACTGGCGCACGCGGTCTGCGTACTACTATTGAGGAAGCCTTGCTCGATGTGATGTACGAAATCCCTTCGATGGAAAACGTTCGGCGCTGTATCGTCAATGCCGATGTGATAGAGGGTAACGCCCGCCCAATTTTGCAGGGTGCAAACCGCACCGAGATAAATTACCACGACCAGCTCGAAGAAAGCGCCTGATAGCGTTTTCTGCTTTTCATTTATCAACCAGAGAGAATACGCCTTACGTCCTGAGCTTTCGGACACAAGGCGTATTTTCTTTTCCCGTTTATCCTGATTCGTAGGTTAAAGTAAAATGAATTAATTTAAGCCTACTTGCCTTTTTGGTAAAGGTAATATAATATTGGCACAAATTTATCGCCAACCGTTGTTAAGTTTTCGGTAGAATGAGGCAATCAGCTAATGCAAAGTCCCAAACCTGGCCCAGCCCAGGGCAAAGATTCAGACCCTGCCACCAATCCTCCCAAGCCGCCTGTAGAGGCGACCTCCGTTAAAAATCGCCCGATAACGCTATTGCAAAATCTGGCTGCCAATCGGGTAGCGGTACAGGATGACCAAATGCGTCGGCAATATTTACTCCAAATTCTAATAATTGGGGTTGGATTATTATTGTTATTGACGCTGCCCTTAGCCATCGCAATGAATTTACTCCCGCTAGATCGGTTTATTATAGTGTTGCTGGGTTTCGCGACACTGGCAATTTGCTATTTCCTAAACCGAAGTGGGCGCGTCACATTAGCGGGCTATCTTTTTGTGATAATATTAATCTTACTGTTGCTGGGGCGAGGATTCTTTGTACCATTGCCAGTTATTTCCGAATTAGGCACTTTTTTTGCGCTGACCGGGCAAATCATCGTAGCCGGACTACTTTTGAATGAATTTGCGCCTTTTGTGGTGGCATTCGGTGGGACAGGAATTTTTCTGGGCTATTTTTTGGGCCAGAACCGAATGAGTGAGCTTTCGCCGAGTGACCGAGAAGTAACGATACAGGTTATCTCTTTTGCAATTGGAATACACTTTATTGTGGCAGCGCTGGCATGGGGCAATGCCCGCACCGTGCGGCGATTGGTGCAGAATTTGGCCTGGCAAAACGAAAAATTACTGGAATTTAACCAGCAACTTGGGCGCAACCTGGAAGTAAACAATACCGCCGGTAATACTATTTCGGATATTGCCAGCGACTTAAATTCAATCAGTTACGACCAGACTGAACGAGCGGTAAGTCAGGTACAATCGGTCTCGATGGTCAGCGCTACTTTGCAAGAGTTGAGTACCACCGCCCGGCAGATTGCCGAGGTAGCCGAAAGTGTTTTTAGCGCTACCGAAGAGGCACTTAAAACGGCAGAAAGCGGCGGGCAGGCCGTTGGCGAAAGCGTTAGTGGAATTGATACCCTGCGCCAGAACGTAGATAGTATTGCCGCGATTGTTTCGGATTTGAGCCTTCAATCCAATCGCATTGGCGAAATCGTCGAACTCATTACCGAATTAGCCGAAGAAACCAATCTGTTAGCCCTGAACGCTACTATCGAGGCGGCGGGTGCGGGCGAATATGGACGGCGTTTTGCCGTTATTGCTGCCGAAGTGCAAGACCTTTCGATTCGCAGTCGAGGCTCGGCCCGCGATGTCCAGCAGATTTTGAGCCAGATTAAAAATTCGATTTCCCGAACGCTCCTGGCAACCGAGCGTGGATTGGCGGAGGCCCGCCGAGTGACCCACATCGCCGAGGGCGCGGGCGAGGCCATTGAGCAAATTATTGAGACGGTAGAGAGTACTAACCAACTGGCCCGCCAGATTCACCTGACCACCCAGCAACAGCGCAGCGCCACCGATCAGGCGGTGGACATGGTGCGCCAACTTGCCAACGATGCCCGCGATGCCGCCGGGGGCGCACAGCACGTCCTTAAAGTCAGCAATCAGCTTAGTGATACCGCTCGGAATTTGCGCCAGGATTAACCCGCTAAAATCTTCTGCTTTTAGTATTCCCCTTAAATTAAAGCTTTGGGGCTTTGCGTTGCAGTTAAAATTTGGCACAAGATATGATAAACTATACCAGTAGATTATTATAAACTGGAGGAAGGTTTTTTATGGACGCTATAAAGGCGAATGGGGAGTGGCCGGAGTTAAAGAATACTATTTTGATTGCGGCTTTCTCTGGCTGGAATGATGCCGCCGATGCTGCGACGAGTGCAGTGCGCTATCTGACGGAGCAGGTGTCGGCGGAGCCGTTCGCCACCCTCGACCCGGAAGAATTTTATGTCTTCACCGAAACCCGCCCGCAAACCCGGTTGAGTGAGGATGGCAAACGTGAAATCACCTGGCCGGGCAACCAGTTTTATGCTTTGCCAGCGTTGCCCAACCAGAATGTTTCGCTAGTGACACTGATTGGAACCGAGCCGAATTTGCGCTGGCGTAGTTTCGCCGATAATTTTATCGAGGTCTGTCGGCGTTGCAATGTAACCGAAGTGGTGCTGTTGGGGGCGCTGGTTGCGCCAGTGCCGCATACCCGCCCTGTGCCGATTACCGGCTCGGCAACTAACCCCGAACGATTGGAACTGGTGCGTAAGATAGGCACGACTGGTTCGCGCTACGAAGGGCCAACTGGCATTGTAGGAATATTATCGGCGCGCTGCCACGAGGAAAATATTCCGTTGATTTCGTTTTGGGGAGCAGCACCGAGCTATCTGACCGCCAGCCCTAACTGGAAGGTAACTTCCGGCTTACTCGATGCAATTAAGCAGGTGCTGGGCCTTGACCTCGACCTGACCAGTCTGCACGCGATGGCCCGCCGCTTCGAGAGTCAGGTGACGCAGGCAGTCAGCCGGGACGAGCAGGTGTCGGCTTTTGTACAGGCGCTGGAAGAGCAATATATTATGGATGAAGATGGGTTAGATGAGCCGATGATACGCGACGATAGCAATGAGGATTACAGCGACTCGGAGTTGCCCAGCGCCGAATTACTGATTCAGGAACTCGAAAAGCAAATTCGCCAGCGTCGCCAGAGCGATCAGAAAGAGCAGGAGTAAGTTAATTTTGAGTTTTGAATTTTGAATTTTGAGTTAGCCGGGTGGTTTTTGTGTTAAGAATGAGATTTGCTCGGCTATTTTTATAAAATTTTCGGTAAGTTAGTGGTGACTGTAATCACCACTAACTTACCAAAAATTTTATGTGAAGTTATTTCTGGATGGTTTCGTGGCGGGCGGGACCGACTCCGATAAAGCTGACGGGTATGCCAGTTTCTTGCTCGATGCGCTCGACGTAGCGGCGGGCGGCTTCGGGCAGTTCTTCCCAGCTAGTCGCCTGGCTGATAGGCTGCTGCCAGCCCGGTAGCCCTTCGTAGATAGGCTGGCACTCCTCCAGAAAGAGCGCGTCGCCATCGTAATAATGGGCAGGCTGCCCGGAATGTTGGTAGCCAGTAGCAATTTGAACTTCCTCGAACTGGTCAAGCACATCCAGCTTGGTCAGGGCCAGACTGGTGAAACCGTTGAGGGCGGCGGTAAAGCGCACCAGTTCGGCATCGAACCAACCGCAACGGCGTGGTCGCCCGGTGGATGCACCAAACTCTGCCCCAATCTGCCGCAGCCGTTCGCCGTCTGCGTCGGTCAGTTCGGTGGGCATTGGCCCGTTGCCGACGCGGGTAGTGTAGGCTTTGCACACGCCAATCACTTTATCCAGCGCGTTGAACGGGATGCCCGCCCCAGCAGTGGCGGCAGAAACCAACGTGGTGCTGGCGGTCACAAAAGGATATGCCCCCCAATCGGTATCGAGCAAGACGGCTTGCGCCCCTTCCAGCAAAATGTTTTTGTTCTCCTTCAGCGCGGCCTGGGTCATGCCAAAGGTTTCCTGGACGTATGGCTGGATGGCGCTGTAGTACTCGAAATATTCGTCGGCAATCTGCCTGGCATCGAGCGGGTCACCACCCAGCGCGCCAATCAGCCGATTTTTGATGCTGACCTGCACGTTCAGCTTTTCGCGGAACAGAGCAGGGCGGGCCATATCCGCCAACCGCAAGCCGTTGTAGCCCGCTTTATCGGCGTAGGCTGGCCCGATGCCGCGCCCGGTAGTACCGGTGCTGAGTGCGCCTTTGGCCTGTTCGTAAAGTCGGTCCAGCACGCGATGGTACGGCAAGATGATGTGGCTGCGCGGCGAGATAAACAGCCGCCCTTTGAACGAAATCCCGGCTTTATCAAGTTCGCGCAATTCCTCGATAAAGCCCGGCAAATCGAACACCACGCCCGGCCCGATAATGCACTTTACGCCAGGGTAAAATGCGCCACTTGGCACCAGATGTAGCTTAAACGTGCCAAATTCGTTGACGATGGTGTGTCCGGCGTTGTTGCCGCCGTTGAAGCGGACGACCATATCGGCCTTCTCCGCCAGAATATCCACGAATTTGCCCTTGCCTTCGTCGCCCCACTGAGTACCGATTATCGCTGTTACTGGCATAATTGAAATCTCCTTCTGCTTGCTCCTAAACGCCGCAGTTTAGTTGAGATGCGAAGAAGTATTTCAAAGCTCCTTTTTTTAGCTTAAGGGCCATACTGAGCTAAAGATTCGAGATTCGAAATAACTTCAAACAAAAAAGGCGAACCCCCAAAATGGGCCGCCTTTTTACGTAGCCTATCTTATTTTAACATCTTCCCCGCCCGTTAACAAGCCCGAATTATAACCACGGGTGAGCGTCAGTTTTTTGCAAAGACCCGGACGTGAACGTCCGGGCTAAAAATAAATTAGCCGAAATTTTTTAGCCCGGACGTTCACGTCCGGGTTGGCTTGACCTGGCGCAAAAAATTGTCGCTCACCCACGGGGCAGGTAAACTTGCCATTGGACCTGAAATAAGATACTATCACAAGACCAAAAACTGTTCCCAGGAATAGAAAGAAAAAGCTGAGAAAAACCGCGCAGGTTCAGGAGGAAGTAAAGGCAATGGAAGAGCTATTAAACTTTGTGGACGGCAAGTGGCAACGCAGTCAGGCCGGAAAGCAGGGCCCAAATATTAATCCGGCCCGCACCAAAGAAATTTTGAACTCTTATCAGGCATCCGGCCCGCAAGATACGCTGGCAGCGATTGATGCGGCCCAGCGCGCTTTTGCCGAGTGGCGGCACGTTCCCGCTCCAAAGCGCGGCGAAATCGTGGCGCGGGCCACCGAAAACGTCAAGTCTATCCGTGAGGAATTTGCCCGCGCCCTGACGCTGGAAGAAGGCAAAATCTATCCCGAAGCGCTGGGCGAAATTGACCGGGGCATTGCCAACATGAATTTCGCAGCGGGGCATGGTTTGCGGCTGGGCGGCAAAACTATTCCGTCGGCCTTCCCAGACGTGCTGATTTTCACCCAGCGCGACCCGCTTGGCGTGGTCGGCATCATTACCCCCTGGAATTTCCCGATGAGTATCGCCGCCTGGAAAATTGCTCCGGCGCTGGTGGCGGGTAACACTGTAGTATTCAAGCCAGCCTCGCTCACGCCCTGGACGGCACAGCTATTGGTGCAGTGCTATGAAAAGGCCGGGTTGCCGCCGGGCGTTCTCAATATGGTCACGGGCAGTGGCGGCGAAGTCGGCGATACGCTGGTAGACGATGAGCGAGTGAAGGCACTCAGTTTCACCGGGTCGAACAGCGTAGGACAGGTGTTATATGCGCGGGCGGCGAAACGGCTCTGCCGGGTGCAGCTAGAATTGGGCGGCAAAAACCCGGTGATTGTGCTGGAAGATGCCGATTTGGAGCAAGCCGTTGAAGCGGTGGCAGTGGGCGCTTTTGGCTCAACCGGGCAGCGCTGCACCTGCACCAGCCGAGTTATCGTGGTGGAGCAAATAGCAGACCGCTTCACCGAAGCCCTTATCGAGCGCGCCCGCAAGGTCAAGACTGGTTACGGGCTGGACGAAGGCGTAACCATGGGGCCGGTAGTGGGTAACAGCCAGTTCCAGACGGTTCACGCCGGAATCGAGGCAGGGGTAAAGGAAGGAGCGCGGTTACTATTGGATGGACGCGAACCGAGCCGCCGCGAACTAAAAGAGGGCTATTTCATCGAGCCAACTATTTTTGGCGAAGTGCAGCCGGGCATGAAGTTGCATCAGGAAGAGCTTTTCGGCCCGGTGCTGGCGCTGGTCAAAGTGCCAACCTTTGAGCAGGCCATCGAAGCGGCAAACGCGGTAAAATATGGCCTGTCGTCTTCGCTCTACACTCGCGACCTTTCTCGCGCCCTGGATTACACCCGCCATAGCGATGTAGGAATGTTGCACGTCAACTTGCCGACGCTGGGGGGCGAAGCCCAAGCGCCTTTCGGCGGCTCAAAAGCTTCCGGCCTGGGCGCACGCGAGTGCGGCGAAGCAGCCTTCGACTTCTTCACCGAAGAGCGCGTCATTTACATGGGCAAGGCAGGACATTAAGAGAATTTTGAGTTTTGAATTTTGAATTTTGAATTGAACCGTAGAGGACGCAAAGGACGCAGATATTTTAAAGTTTTCTCCGTGCCTCTGTGGTGAATTTATTTTACGAGGTTTAGAGTTGAGGTTGGGTTGGGTTGCTTTCTCGTTCCCGGTTAAGGTGGCGCTGGTGGTCGGCCTGCTTTTTGGGTTTGTAGTGGTGCTGACCTTGCCCAGCCGTACTTACGGGCATACTCCCGATAGTCACCCGACTATTGACGGTTTCCAGGGCTTTTCGGGCGGCGAAACGCACCCGGTGGACGGCTATCGTTTTAGCTGGGCGTTGGAAGATGCTTCTTTAATCTACGCTAACGTACCGCGCTATACTCCCCTAAATTTACATCTTCGGCTCAATTTGCAACGGCCTGACGGTGTGCCGCCGGGTCGAATTGAAATTTACGAGCGCTCAACCGACCCGCCGGACGAATTGCGCCGCGTTACTACTCTCGAATACAACCCGAACGACCCGAATAATCAGGGGCTGCGCGATTTCTACCTGACTATTCCCGCCAGAGAAAGCGGCAAGGGCTTGCTGGTCGAGTTCAAGAGCAACGCTTTTAAAGTCCAGGGCGATAGAAGGGCGCTGGGCTTTATGTTTGGGCAGGCCGAACTAAGCTTGCCGCGCACCCATCTCTTGAAACTTTTCTGGCCTCAACCTTACTGGCTGGCGGGACTGGTGCTGCTGGCGCTGGTAGTGGCCTGGGGCTTGCGGGCGGGCCTAACCTCATTGGAAGTTTTTTTGCTGGGCAGCATGATAGCGTTTGTGCTGGTGACTATGCTGCCAAGTACTTATCAGCATAGTTGGTGGCTGCTATTGATAGCCTCGGCAACCTGGGCGGCATATTACTGGGAAGGGCGCAATCTGGCCCGGCGCAACCAGTGGTCGGTCTGGCCTTTGTTGTTCGCGACGGCGCTGGTGCTGGTCTTTTTCTTGTTCAGCCCGGATGCTTTCTATGAAGATATGGATTCTTACCATAGCTGGAGCGCTTCGGTTCAGGCTAATTCCATCTGGAATATTTATAATTACAACTACAAATTTAATTATCTGCCTTTGATGGCCTATCTGCTGGCCTTTTATAATTTGCTGGTCTATCCGCTCGGCTTGCAGGATAGCTATCTGGCCTGGCGTATCGCCATGTCGGTCTTGTATCTGGTGACGATTGGCCTTCTTTCGCTGACCTACCGCGCCGCTAATAAGCTTCCTGCTGATGCTGGCGACCCAAAACTGAAAGCGTCTAACCTCAATACCGTTCAAGTAAAGCCAAAATTGCTCTGGGAGCGAGCTTCCGTTCGCGATTTGTGGAAGCAAAGGGGAAATCGCGAGCGGAAGCTCGCTCCCACAGAGGCGGATTTGAATGATGGTAGCTCTAGCCCGCAATGGCTGGTGCTAATCGCTTTTAGCGCGGGCTTCTTTTATAATTCGACTTTGTGGGGGCAAGCCGATATTCCAACGGTGCTGGCGCTAGTCGGGGCGTTTTGGCTGGTTTATCGCGGGGCGGCGCTGGGTGGTGGGCTGGCTTTAGGCATAGTGGTAATCTCGAAGCCGCAAGCCTGGTTCGTGCTGCCCTTGCTGGGTTGGGCCTTAATCCGGCGCTGTGGTTGGAAACGGGCCAGCTTCGGTATAGGTCTGGGTGGCGCTCTGGCTCTCTTGCTTTCAGCTATTACCTTTGGCTTCGACCCTAATGCGGTAGTGCATTATTTTGGGCAAGACCAGTTTTTGGGCAGTGGCTACCTCAATAACCCGATTGCCTTTAACCTGAATTATCTAGTGTTGGGTACGGCAGAGGTAGCGTTTCCAGCCTGGATGGTCTGGTTGGGGCTGGGCATGGTCAGCCTCGTGATGTTAGGCGTGTTGTTGACCAGTTCGCGGCCCGACCATCCGCTCAAGCATTATGGGCTGGCTGCAAATTTGCTGGTTGTCACCTGTTTTAGCTGGCTCATTAAAATGCGCGAACGCTACCTGATTTTTGGCATGCCTTTTCTGGGGCTGGCGGCGATGCAGGAGCGACGCTACATCAAGCCTTTTCTGTTATTAAGCTGGATGCAACTGATTCAACTGGTAATCGCGCTCTACCAGCGTCAGCGCTGGCAAACCCGCACTTTGCCCGACAATTTTTACTGGTGGACAACCTTTCTAAATCAGGAATGGGTGCGGCGCGGCCTGTCCGCCCTGATGCTGGTGTTATTTTGCTATTTCGGTCTGCTGTACCTGCAACAATTAAAACTAACCCGCCCCAAAGCCGAAGCCAAATCACCCGAAATGGCGGCTAGATAATTTTAAGTTTTGAGTTTTGAGTTTTGAGTTTTGAATTTTGAATTAGGTAACACAGAGAACTACAGATAAGCACCGATAAAAATTCTTTTTTTAGATTATCGGCGTTCATCTGTGGTTCTCTGTGTTCATCTGTGTTCCGTATTTTTTGGCGGGCTTTATTTGGTATTGTGAAATTTCAAGAAATAGGCTAAACTAGAATGTGTCAGCAGGTTGATGGTATAATAGGGAAAACCCCCTGATTCAAAAGATGTAATCGGAACTTAAGAATTGATTGGCTTCAACAAAATTCTCGATATTCTATATGAAATAGAACTGACTTGTTGATCCTTTCTGGAGCGAAGGAGAACCTCTGAGTGCTAAATCAAACCCCCGCCCGGCTGCTTATTCCTGACAGCCGTGTCCATTATGTTTTCCGCTTATTTTCTATTATCGCCCTCGTTATGGCGCTTTTGCTGACTGGGGTTGGCCCGGTTGGGGCAGATGATGGGCAGGTGCGACTGGACGGCTACGTTCCGGCAGAACTGACCGGGCGGCTGAGTAGTGCTACCACCATGCTTTTTGGCCCGGCAGAACGCGAACGCGAAATGGAAATCAGCCTAGCCCTCAATCCCCGCAATTATAGCGAATTAACTGCTCTCTCACAGGCCCAGGCTGACCCCAATTCGCTCCACTACCATAGCTTTTTGAGTCAGGCCGATTTCATCAACCGCTTTTCGCCGACCCAGGCCGATTATGATGCCACCCTTCAGTGGCTCAAAGATGTCGGTTTGAAAATTACTCACACCTACCCTAATCGGATGCTGGTGGATGCCAGTGGTTCGGCTACCACGATTGCGGCGGCGTTTGGTACGGGCTTTGGTACGTTCACCGATAAGGCCAACGGCAAAACCAGCTTTGGGGTAACTGCTAACCCCACTGTTCCGGCAAGTCTGGCAAGCAAAATAAATTATATTGGCGGACTGACCAGCCGAAAATTCTTTCATACCGATGCCCCCCAGATTCCCGGTAACTTGGAGCGCTCTACTGCCGAGCAACGCCGCCGCGATGGTGGTTTTACGCCACCGCAGATTCGAGCCGCTTACGGCGCAGAGGAATTGAGCAAAGCCGGATTTACTGGCAAAGGAGTCACTATCGGTATTTTGCTTTTCGATGCCTACTTTCAGCAATCCGATATTGATGGCTTTAGTAATCTCTATGGCTTGCCCAAGAAGAATGTAAATGTAGTCGGCAACCTTGCGCCGCCAGGCAGCCCAACTTATGAAATAGATGGCTATCTGGAAACCTTGATTGATTTGCAGTGGGCGCACGCGGTTGCTCCCGATGCCGAGCTATTCCTCTATTCGCAGGTCGTTAATACTGATGGCGATTACTTGCGTATTTTTCAGAGCTTTGCCAACGACAACCGAGCCGATATTGCCAGTTTGAGCTTTGGCGGGCCGGAGTCGCTCCAACCCCCTGAACTGGTCAAGGCGATTGACACTGCTATGCTACAGGGCGTGGTGCAGGGCAGCAGTATTTTCGTCGCTGCCGGAAATTCGGGCATTTATGGCGAAGCCCGCTTCCGGCAGGGCGACCCGAATAAAGTAGTTGCTTCTTATCCTGCCACCGCCCCTTTTGTGACGGCGGTAGGTGGTACGACCCTGAAGCTCAACCCCGATAATACTATCGCCAGCGAAAGCGGCTGGAGTCTTGGCCCGGATTCGGGTCGGGAGAAAGCCAGCGCCAGTGGCGGGCGCAGTATTTTCTACGAGCGGCCCTCTTACCAGCGCAATTTTGCGCCGGACGGTCGGCGCGGTGTGCCGGATGTAGTGGCAAATGCTTCGCCCGAAACGCCTTACAATCTTTATTTCGACCCGCGCTTTGCCGGAAGTTCCTTGCCGCCCGGTGCGTATGCGCTGGGGGCTGGCACGAGCAACGCCACCCCGGTTTGGGCTGGGTTTGGCGCTCAGTTGGTACAGCAATTTGGCGGGCGGTTGGGCTTGCTCAACCCGGTGCTGTACGACCTGAACTTTACGGCTCACCGCGATATATTGCAGGGCTTCAACGGCGAATCGGCTCGTCCCGGCTACGATTTTATGAGCGGGTTGGGCGCGCCGCGTGTGGATATTTTGTCGCGCTTCTTCCCCAGCAGGGCGCATAGTGCGCCGTTGCCACCGGGCGCGACGGTTTTTGAGCGGATTAACCCGAACGTTTCGGTGGTGCCGGGCGGTACTTTTACGGTGATTGTTGGTTTCCGCAACAATACCGATGTACCCATGAACAACCCCACTGTGAACTTGCCGCTTCCGGCGGGCGCACGGCTGGTTGAGGCCAAATTTACGGGTGGCGGCGCGTCCATTGCTTCTCAAAACGAGAACAGCGCCACGCTCAATTACGGTAGCCCGATTCCGCCTTACCAAAATGCGACTGGCTTTATTACTATTCAAGCACCCGATGCACCAGTCGGCACAGTCATTACCCATCGTAGCAGCGCGACCTGGAATCAAGGCGGACAGCAGATTACGCTCGGCACTAACGCGGTAGATTTATCAATTGCTAACGCGCCTCAAACCGACAATAGCCAGGACGGTTTGCTCGGTGGCTTCCTGACCAAAGACGAGGGTAGTGGCGACTTTATTCTCCGCGATACTCATTTTGCCCCCGGCGAAAACTGGTCAGCCAGCATCGTGGATGCCAAAGGTAATGCTCAGGCCGTCCCCGATGGTCGCATTGCGGGTGGTGCTGCCGATGGCGAAGGCAAAATCGAAGTCCGTATCTTTACCAAAACCTGGCCTTCCGGCGCGTATAGTCTACTTATCCGAGGCAACACCAGCGGCCTCGAAGTAGTAGCAAACTTCAATTCTTAAATAAAAGAAATAAAAAAGCGAGCCACGGCTCGCTTTTTTATTTCTATTCAAAACTCCTTTGTATGTTTTGAGTTTTTTGCAAAAAACTCAAAACATACAAAAAAGCCCATGAACAGGATCGAACTGTTGACCTCATTCTTACCAAGAATGTGCTCTACCGACTGAGCTACATGGGCGGTTCAGGACTTATTGAATTCAGGTTTAAAGGTGGGCAGAACAGGATTCGAACCTGTGTAGGAGTTCCCCCCGACGGTTTTACAGACCGTTGCCATTAGCCACTCGGCCATCTGCCCATTTTCATCTGGAATTGGATAAAGGTTTCAAACCCGCCGAGCGTTTTTCCCTCAATCCTCAACCGTAGAAGCGATTTTAGCAGATTTTTCGGCAAAACGCAAATCGGTTTTGGCCCTAAAATTTTTGAACACAGATGGACACAGAGAACCACAGATTAACACAGATAGAAATTAAATCTTTAGATGATGGATTAGTTGTGTCAGGTTAAATTTATGCTATACTTAACATAACTCGTTTTGGAGGTGCGGAATAGCTTTACGAAGAAGCGGAGGGTCAGTTATGTCAGGCCGGGAATTATTGTGGATACGGTTGCTTTTGATGTGTGGGATAGTTTTTTTGATGGCGGCGCTACTTTACAATTTGTCCGGGCGAGAAATAAAATCTTCTTCCCAATCTAGCCCACCTATCGCAAATTTGAAAACGGCCTCGGCTACTTCTACTATTGCTGCCCCAAGTAGCAGTTCGGCTAAACTTAATTCCAATGCTGGTTTGCCGAAACCGTTGCTGCCTGCAAAGCTGGCCCAGTTGCGGCCCAACGGCACTGATTTGACCGGGCCGTTACCGGCTTTTAATTCGTGCGGGGTCGGTAGTGCTGCTGGTGATACTAATTTTACGATTGCTGCTGTTGGCGATTTGCTCTTGCATTACAATATTATTGATACCGCCAACCGACAGGGCTACGATTATTTGTTTGACAAGGTGCGGCCCTTTTTGCAAGCCGCCGATTTGACCTACGCCAATTTTGAGGGAACCAGCAACCCGAACGCAGCTTACTCCGGCACTTTTCCGCTTTTTAACTATGACCCGAAACTGGCGAACGCAGTCAGCAACGCCGGAATTGATATTGTCTCCAATGCCAATAATCATGCGATGGATACCGGGCCGAGTGGCGTAGATGCGACGATTGCTTCGCTCGATGCGGCAAACCTGCTGCATCACGGCACGACTGCCCGCAACACCACCCGCCAGATTTACCAGCCTTTCGAGCTAAAGAAGAATGGCACGACTATCAAAGGCAGCTTTTTGTCCTACACCTTCAGCACCAACGGCATTCCCGACCCCTTTAATCAGGTGAACTTGTTGTGGGATAATAACGGCAGGGTGCGCCAGGAAGTCAAGGACGAAATTGCCAGAGCGCGGAGCGAAACCGAACTGGTAATAGTGGCGCTACACTGGGGCAACGAGTACCAGTTTATGCCGCACCCTCAGCAGATTCAGGGGGCAAAGGAATTGACCGCCGCCGGAGCAGATATTATTTTGGGCGACCATCCCCACACGATGCAGCCGGTAGATTTTATCGAAAGCAACGGGCGACAGGCCATGCTGATTTACAGTCTGGGCAATTTTATTGCCGCCCAAAACGCTTATCAGGCCCAAAGCTTTACCCAGACCAGCCTTATTTTCTACCTGGGCGTGACGAAACAGGCCGATGGTAAAATCGCGCTCAACGGCTACCGCTATTTGCCCGTGTTTATCGAAAATGATACCCGCCCTGCCCCGATTTTGCCCGGCACTTACGATGTGGCTTACCGTCATATTCTGGAACAGATGCGCGATTTGAAAGCGTCTCGCGCTGTCAGCCCGGTTGCACCCGCGCCTAACACGACAATCGCGGTTTGCCCAGAATATACTTTTGCCGAAAAGCCGGGACTGGCTATTCCGGGCGACTTCGCCCAGTATTTCGCTACGCTTGGTACGGGCGATACGCCTTACGAGCTTCCACAATCTATCGCCCTGGTTGGCTTTCCTACTTCGGGAGTAGTAGACGAACTGACGGGCAATTGTAGCCGCACCACCAAAGTTTTATATACCGAACGCGCCCGGCTGGAACTTCAGCCCGATGCGCTCTGGCCTTATCGGGTGGTGGGAACACAATTAGGGGCGGAAGTTTATTTCAAGAAGTACAAACCAGCTTACGACTCGCCGAAAGCTATTCCGCGCCGCGAGGACTTGAGGGGCAATGCGATTGCCAACCAGCGCTTCAAAAACTTTTTCAATACCTTTGGTGGCCTGACCCAGTTCGGCTACCCCATCAGCGACGAATTGACCGAAACCGATGCCGCCACCGGCAAGACCAAAGTCGTGCAATATTTCGAGCGCGCCCGCTTTGAGTATCTCAAGGATGAGCCGGAAAATCCCAACCCGCTCTACAAAGTTCAACTTGGCTTGCTTGCCCAGGAATACGGCGGTATTCAGGAGCAATGCAAACCCTGAATTTTAATCTTTTCATTCGGTAGTTGGATTTTTAATAGTTGTAAGATTTGTCACAAAATGTTTCGTTTTTTGTAATGCTTGGCCCGTTGACATGGACCACTTTTGGCCTTAGAATTAGGTTGTCATAAATGAAGTGTATAACTGACTTCAGTGCTGGAACGAAATTTGCACCTTTTGTTATTGGCAGACGGACAAATAGGATGGGCGAATGGTTAAAATCAGTTTGGGCGGTTTACGGGAAGCTGCCAAAAGGTTATCTTCTCAATTTTTGATGATTGTGCTGGCAGTTGGCGTGGTGGCCTTTGTTGGGCTGTTTATCTGGAATTCGTTTCGGATTAAGGAAATGCAGGCCGATTTTCAAAAGAAACAGACCGAATTTGCCGCCATTCAGGAGCGCAATGACCGTTTGCAGGAACACCTCGATTTTTACAATAGTCCTGGCTATATGCTCTATGTTGAAAAAGTAGCTCGTGAAGCGCTTGGTATGTCGAAGCCGGGCGAAACTGTCTTGTTAACCGTTCCCGACAAAAACGTCAGTGGCCCGGTTGCTGCGACCAGTACCGACCCTGCCAAAGGCAAAGCCGCGTCCGAATTAGGAGCAGTAAATCCCGTTCAGTCCGCCCCGAAAAAACCGGGCTGGCAAAACTGGTTCAGTTTGTTCTTTAACTGATTAGGTTCGTTATATTAGATTGCCTTAAATTAAAAACCTTGAAATTGGAGGTATTATAGTAAATGAGTTTCTTTTTTAATAAAAAATCCGACCCTGCTATTGCCGGGCGCGTGCCACCGGGTCAATCTCTGACCGAGCGTTTCCCGGTACTACATTATGGCCCGACCCCTAAGACCGATTTAACCAAGTGGGACTTGAAGCTGTTTGGGTTGGTCGAAGAGCCGGTGCGCTGGACGTGGGAAGAGTTTACTTCGCTGCCCACCACCACCATCACTGCCGATATTCACTGCGTCACCCGTTGGAGCAAGCTGGATACGGTCTGGGAAGGCGTTTCGGTCAAGGAGGTAATGAAGCATGTAAACCTTAAACCACAGGGTAAATTTGTGGTAGCTCATGCCGAATACGGCTTTACTGCCAACATGCCACTCGATGTTTTCCTGGATGACGATGTTATGTTTGCCTACAAATTCGACGGCAAGCCGCTCGAACTCGACCACGGCTGGCCGCTCCGTCTCCTCGTCCCCAAAAAATATTTCTGGAAAAGTGCCAAATGGCTCCGAGGCATTGAATTTACAAGTAGTGACGTTTTAGGATTTTGGGAAAGAAATGGTTATAGCAATAACGCCGACCCGTGGAAGGAAGAGAGATATAGCGACAATAGCTGGTAAATAATACCTTCGCACGAATTTCCTGAATTTCAATCGAAGGCCGGACGATCCAAATTTTGTGTAGCCTGCATCCTATCCCTAGGTTATTGGATATAGGCTACTGCAATCAGTAGCCTATATCTAGATAAGCACCAGAATAGAGATCTGCCGAAAATTTAGTGGTGTAGATACTGCTAAACTTGGTGCTGACCCGGTCATGACTTACTCCTGCTCAAACCAATAGTTTTGGTCAGTTCCAGTATAGCTTACTTTTACTTTGCCAGGTTTGGTTGATTTTGCCGCCGGAAAAGAATGCTCTCCTTATGCGTCCCTAACTTCACCTACTTCTACCAAAAACCAGCGTAGTCCAGCTTGCTTTTCTAGCATTTTGCCCTTTTGGTAAACCAGGTTGGTTTTTACACCAGTGACGAAATATTTATGGGCTTTGGTCATTTGACGCTAACGTTGGTAATTGAAAAAGCCCCGGTCGAAGAGCAGCAAACCTTCTTCTTCCATTCCAATACCGCGATTATTTGCGCCCACCATTGCTAGTCGTGGGCCTGGCTGTCCTCACCGTACCAAATTTGGCAGGGCAGCAAATTAGCCACATCTATTAGGGCGATCATTCGGCCCGCTAAAACCGCCCCTTCTTCCTCGCGCAGTAGTCCTACTTTCTTAGGTTGCCCGGTGGGTATTTCAGGGCGGGCTTCCATCGCGTACCGTCTTCAGGCTTAAACTCTTAGCTTGATATGTATCGGACGAATACAAGCCAGACCGTCCCTGTGAATTATGCCCCGCCTTCAATTATCTACCCGCCGCCAATCCCCGGTATTTGGTCACGTATTGATAAATGCAACTAACGTAAGTGGCGTGACTCCAGGTGAGCGGGCTGACGCTGAGTGGGGCGTTGATGTAAGGTTGCACTTGTTCGGCTAATACCCCACTCGGCAAGGCTCGTTCGCAGACCCAATTAATCAAATCGTGGGCGCGCTTTAAATCAGCGCGAATTTTGGCTCTGGCAATATACCATTGGGCCAGCCACATAGTGCAGATAAACCAGGGGTTGCCCGGCACGTTATCTATATCCTGGCTAATCTGGTAATAATAATCGTTCTCGTAGCGGGCCACCCCACCCACCGCCGTCTTGCACCACAGTCGATTCTCGATGGCTTGCATGGTCGCAACTATTTTAGGGTCGTCCGGCGTGAACATGCCAAACTCGAACAAAGCATAAAGCGAACTATCTATCACCGTATCGCGCATCAGCGTTCCCTGCTCATCAAAATTCAGGCGGCGGCTAAAGCGATTGCGTTCGGCATCCCACAGATATTGAGTGGTGGAGTTCTTGATTTCGGTGGCGGCCTGCCGGTAGCGTTTTGCTACCGCCTTCTCGCCAAAACAATCGGCAAAATTCGCCGCCGCCATCAGCCCGGCCCAGACCGCCGCCACCGTAAAGCCCAGCACACCCTGCCGCTCCTCCCACAAATCGTAAGATGGCAACGGCAAGCCGGTATTTTCATCGCGGAAAGCCGCCAGAAAATCGGCGGCAGTTTTGACCAGGGGGCGATAGAGCGGGCGCACGTATTCCACATCGCGGTAACGGTCGTAATATTGCCACAGGGCGTACAGCACCAGGGCCGTCTCGTCTTCCTGAATGGGCAATTGCAAGCGAAGGTCGGGAGTGGCCCAGGGATGCCAGCTAGAACCAGTCGAGCCGTCCGGGTTATATTTGTGCAACAAATAGCCCTCGCGGGTCAGAGCGTTAGCGCAAAAATCGAAGAAGCGCTCGGCTATTTGCGGGTAGCCCGCCTGAATCAGCGAACTTGCCACCAGCGCACCATCGCGCGGCCACATATAGCTGTAGGTATCGCGTCCGAATAACAACACATCGGCATCGTTCGCCGCGATAATCGCGCCGCCGTTATCAATCTGGGTGCGTAAAATCAATAGGCTCTTTTTGTAAAGCGCAATATTTTCGGGCGAGAAATCGGCAAAATCCTCGGTCTGCTTGTTTACCCACAAGCGCCAGTAGTCACGGGTACGCGAGATAAAGCTTTCCGGCCCGCGTTCGCGCACCGCCTCGTCCATATCGCGCACTTCGTAATAATTCTGACCGACCGCCAGCCAGAAATAAGCTGAAGCCGTGCCGTTCGCGGGCAACGGCACTTTAATCATGGCGGTAGTATCTACCGACCCTTGCGCTACCGGGTTCATGCCCAACTTGCCGTCTTCAGCATCGCGCCAGGTGCCTTCCGCGCCATTTACCCCTTTTGTGCCGATGGCAAATTCGTCCAGCCCAACTTTGTGACCAGTACGTCCGCACAACCAGAAGTAGCGTTTGTTCTTGAAATGAATCAAGGCATGGTGGCGTGGCTCGAAATAAGCCGTATCGCCCACGTTGTTGCCCATCAGGTACGAATCGAAGTGGAAGAAAAGCCGTACTTCGCGCGCCCGCCCGCTCTGGTCGCTCAATTCAATTTTCTTCACGTACAAATTGCGGTCAAAATCCACTACATCGCGGCACAGCAAGGTCAGTTGCAGCCGCTCCGAGCGTAACGTTACCTGCGTCACCAGCGTTTCCGGCTCATACAGCATGGTGCGTTCCCACCAATCGCTGCTAGTCCAGGCCAATGTCCCATCAACCCACACGCCAAAGTAAGATTTATTCCCAACCGTATGATTTTCCTGGCCGACGTAGGGGAAATAAATATCGCGCAAATTGTAGCTGGTATCAAAATTGAGCAACAATTGACCGTTGCCAACGGGTAAATCTCGCGGCATATGGGGAAGCTCCTTCCGGGTGCTGGAATTAGTGGTAAATACTGCTACTGAAATTATAGCATAGCCTGCAATGGGGGAAAGGGAAGGAGAAGGAGTTAAGAAAATAACTAATGCCTGGACTTCCATAGATTGTCAATGTATGATATATTAAGTAGGAAATGAGAAAGGAAAAATATGTTATGCACATAAATTTGACTCCTCAACTTGAGGAATATGTACAGCAAAAAGTTGCTACGGGTGATTACAATAACGCCAGCGAAGTTATGCGCGAAGCATTGCGCTTGCTCAAAGAACGCGACCAAATTCGTGAAGCCAAACTTAGAGATTTGCGTGCTGCAATTGAAGAAGGTGTTAACAGTGGCGACCCTATACCACTAGATGTCGAAAAAATCATTCGTGAGGCACGAGAAGAACGCGCTGCGCGGAAGAATTCTATAAGGTCACAACCGTAATGTCACGTGTTATATTAAGTCCAAAAGCTGAGAGCGACTTGAAAGAGATTTTGGAGTACATCGAAGAACAGAGTGATGAAGAGCGCGCTGAAAGGGTTTTACGAAAGATTACCCGCACTATGGGACTACGTGCTTCCCAACCTTTAGCGGGGCGCAAGCGAAATGAAATTCGGGCCGGGTTGCGAGGTTTTGTGGTCTATCAGTATGTAATCTTTTATCAGCCGCTTAATGATGGAATTCATGTTCTACGTGTATTGTTTGGCGGGCGCGACTTAGAGTCGATAGATTTTGATGAGGACATGACATTGCCGTAATTAGCCCCAATTTTTTCTCTCCTTCTCCTCTCTATCCCGCCCACATCCAGAAAATGAACATGACGGCCCAGACTGCTTGCAAAAAGCCGCTAAATTTGAGAAGGCGGCGCGGGGCGATTTGGGCCAGCAGCATAAAAGCGGGGAAGAGTAAAATCAGGTAGCGGTTCATGCTCATCCAGAAGAAATCTTCGGTTCCCTGGCGGGTCAGGTAAATCAGCAAACTCATGACGCTGTAGAGCAGCAAATGCACTGGCAATTTGCGCTGCCACCAGATAATAGTCAGGCTGATGAAAAGCGTCAGGCACATCAAATCGAGGACGTTGTAAATCATGTTGCGAGTGTGGACCGGATCGAACAGGCCGAACAGCCCGGCAAAGAACGCTTCCCAGGGCAAGGCAAACTTGATATGCCAGATAACCGCCAGATGATTGCCGAAATTGTGGTCGTTCAGGATAAAATAGACCCAGCCCATATACAGAGCGTAAGGCGCGGGTGAGAAAATTAGCGCCAGACCGTCGCGCCCAATTTTGCGCCAGTTAAATTTGCGCTGTTGCATATAGAGATAGCCAAGCGGCACTAAAAGAATAATCCCCTGAATCCGGGTAATACTCGCCAGCGCCGCCAGAAACGCCACTAAATACCAGCGTTTCTGCTCACCATAATAAAACGCTGCCAGCGTCAAAGCCAGGAAAAGCGACTCGGTGTAGCCGGAAGCCAGAAAGAAGGCGCTGGGGAAGGTCGCCATAAACAGCAGAGTATAGCGGGCAATTTCTTCATTCTGGTCGAAGTAATGTAGAGTCAGGCGATAGAGATAAATCAGGGCGATAAGATAAGCCAGACTGGAAATCACCAGTGCCGCCAGCATATATTGCCCGACCAATAAGCGCCCCAGCACTCCAACCAGAAACGAATAAAGCGGCGGGAAGTTGGTCGTGCCGTTGCCAACATCGTAACCAACCTGGGCAATCCGAATGTACCAATTGGTGTCCCAGCGTTGCCAGGGAGCAAGCAAAAAGAAGGACGGCCCCCAGAAATGCGGATTAACATCGCGGAGCAGACTGCTGCCGAGCGGCGGCTCGACTGGCACAAACAGGGCAAACAGCGCTCCAACCGCGAACAATAACAACCGATGAGTTAGAAAAACTCTGGTGGCATAATTGACCGCCGGGTCGGACATCAGGCGCTGGTAAAGCCGGGTAAACCAATCCTGCCAGCCCTGCCACTCGGTTGGCTCAACCGTTGCGCCACTCGAACTCAGGGCAATTTGCGAAGTTGCCGGATAATTAGTGGTCGAAGTAGTCTGGGAATAACCCATGCCGCCCAGTATTTCCTTGTCGGCCATTCTGCTGCGTTCCGCCTTTCCAACTTTTTTTAGATTGCCGGTTGCCACGCTGCACAGACCCGTAGTTAATAAATATTCTAACCGAAGAAGACCCGGCTTATTCGTTGATTTTCCTCATTCGTAAAATGTGGCAAATCGGATGCCACAAAGTTCTCAGCGACTTGCTCCGGCGTTTTCACTCCCACAATTACGGTTGAAATGGCTTCTTCGTCCAAAACAAACCGTAGCGCCGCCTGCGCCAGGGTACGGGTCGGTTGCCCGTCCGCCCCTTTTAGTTCCAAAAAGCGCAACGACTCCGCCAATCGAATTTTGTGAGAACGGTAATGGCTGGGCCAGCTCGCTCGTATATCGCCCAGTTCATAGGTTTTATCCAGGCGTTGCTTACCGCTCAAAAAGCCGTTGGCAAGTGGCTCACGAGCGATAAGACCGATATTTTTATCTTTGGCCTGTGGAAAAAGCTGCTCGTTTGGATGCTCACTCTGGATTTGCGAAAAAAGATTGTAGACTATCTGAATAGTATCAGGCTTGCCACTGGCTATACAGGCCAACCCTTCCGGCACACTATGAATTGAAACGCCATAAAAACGAATTTTGCCCTCTTTTTTTAATTCGTCCAGCACCTCGAAAAACTGCCCGTCTTGAATCAAGGGACGGCTGGGATTGTGAAGCTGGTACAAATCCAGATAATCCCGGCCCAATCGTTTAAGAGTCTGTTCCAGGGCAAACCGAATATGTTGGGGCGAAAAATCTACATTTACCCGTTCGCCCGGATTGTAAAAATTGCCGCCTACCTTAGAAGCAATGAAAACTTCATTGAGTTTACCGGCAGCGCTCAAACCCCGGCCCACCAGTTCTTCGCTATGCCCAAAACCATAAACGTCGGCGGTATCAAAAAAGTTACAGCCATAATCGAGCGCCCGTGCAATCGCCCGCATCGAAGTTTCATCGTTGGTCGAACCATAACTGTTACCATGCTGGTTGCCGCCAATCGCCCACGCCCCGAAACTCAGTTCTGAAACTTTTAGCCCTGTCCGGCCCAATTCTCTATATTTCATCTCTCAACTCCGAACCCTCACACAAATAGATAATTTTTGGTAGCAGGATGGCAGCACGACGCAAGATGGATTCTAACACAATCCGGCAAATTCTGCTATTAATTCTGGCCTCAGTAAACTGAACTCAAACTGTTACTGACAAGATTACTTCTTCCACAACCCTGGCAAGCTCTTTCAAGGTATAAGGCTTGGCAATCATTCCCTTAAAGCCATAGTCTTGATAATGGGCCATTAACGCATTTTCCGAATAGCCACTTGAGACAATCGCTTTTACCTGCGGGTCTAATTTTAGTAATTTCTGGATAGTTTCCTTCCCGCCCAGTCCGCC
Source organism: Chloroflexia bacterium (assembly GCA_038209275.1). Taxonomy (GTDB): domain Bacteria; phylum Chloroflexota; class Chloroflexia; order Chloroheliales; family Chloroheliaceae; genus L227-5C. The sequence goes on from JBBQXW010000005.1 coordinate 30,666, forward strand.
CGGTATAGTCAAATCCATTATTACTATATCAAAAGGTCGCCCGGTTTCCTGGGCCTTTTGGTAATATTCCAGGGCTTCCAGGCCATCTTTCACCACCACTACCTCGTAACCCAGCCGTTGTAACAATCTACTTACGGTCTTTCCTACCAATGGTTCATCGTCCATTAATAGCACCCGGCTGGATTTATGTCTCGGCCCTACTCCTTCTTTATCTGCCCCTTCTTTCCTTTGGGCCGCATTTGCCATCGTTTCTACCTGTGCCAGAGTGGCTGGTAGATAGATTTCAAAAGTAGTACCCATTCCTACTGTGCTTTTTACTCCAATATATCCGTCATGTTTTTTGATGATCGAGTAACAGGTAGCCAGTCCCAATCCACTCCCACGCTCTTTGGTAGTAAAATAGGGGTCAAATATTTTTGACAATTGTTCGGGTGCAATGCCCACTCCCTCATCTGCCACTGAAAGCTGCACGTAATCACCTGGTACCAACGGTAATCCTGTCGCCTCTTCAAGCCGAAGGTTGTTAGCCGCTACATGAATTATTCCGCCCTCCGGCATTGCCTGTATTGCATTGATTATCAAGTTTTGGATTACCTGACTGAGTTGTCCTTTATCCACTTCCACCGGCCACAAATTTGCGTCCAGGTCAAAAAGGCATTGTACTCCTGAACCTCGGATGGCAAACTGGGTTGAATCCTGAATTAGTTGCGGCAAGAGGGCCGCTTGTTTAATCGGTGCGCCGCCTCTGGCAAAGGTGAGAAGTTGAAAGGTCAATTCTTTAGCCTGTATACAAGCCTGTTGTGCCTCTTCCAGCACTACCGTTAGTTCCGTTTCTTTCTCGGTATAGCTTCTTGCCAGCGAAAGATTGCCCAAAATCGCGGTCAGGATATTATTAAAATCGTGGGCAATTCCACCCGCCAGCAAGCCCAACGCTTCGAGTTTCGAGCTTTTGAGAAGTTCCTCGGCAATGCGTTGCTGGTCGGTGACATCGCGGAAGGCTACTACCGCCCCCAAAACCTGGCCTGTTTCATTCCGAATTGGCGCGCTGGTATCAATAACAAGATGTTCACTACCAGACTGGTTCAACAATACCACCGGGTGTGTCCTTTTCAAACTTTGCCCCGCTTGAAGCGACTGTTCTACCTGATTTTCGCTCATCCGCCTGGTCTTTGGTTCCAGCAACTGCAAAATCTGAGGTAGCGGCTGTCCTATGGCATCGGCCTGTTGATAGCCCGTTAATTCTTCGGCAGCCTGATTAAGCAACACTACCTGACCGCTAGTATCAGTAGTAATCACACCATCGCCAATCGAACGAAGGGTAACTGCCAGGCGCTCTTTTTCAGCCGCCAGTTGTTCTTCTACCTGCCGTCGCTCGGTAATATCCACTACCTGACTGATAAGGTGGAGTGGTTGGCCCTGCGTATCTTTCATCATGCCTGCCTGTAGAATAGCATTAACGATTCTTCCATCCCGACGAATATAGCGCTTTTCCATTTGATAGGAATTTATTTCGCCGGTCAGCAACTTTTTATTGAATTCAACATTAGCCAAAAGGTCGTCGGGATGCGTCAGTTCCCTGAAAGTAAGATTAAGGAGTTCTTCTGCGCTGTAACCCAGGAGTTGACAAATAGCTGGATTTACCCGTAAAAGGCGACCATCCAGCCCAACCAGCACCATGCCAGTTGGGGTTAGCTCAAAAATCAGGCGAAATTGCTCTTCACTGCGACGTACCGCCGATTCGATTTGCTTACTCTCGATAGCAATTCCAGCTATATGAATTGCATCTTCTATCAGGTTCAAGCTATAAGCATCAGGCTGGATTGGTTCACGGTAATACATAGCGAAAGTACCAAGAACTTTACCACTGCTGGAAAAAATGGGCTGCGACCAGCAAGCCTTGAGATTGTGCGAAAGCGCTAATTCTCTGTAATCGTCCCAAAGTGGGTCAGTCGTAATATCACTGACAATTACTCGTTCCCTCAAGTAAGCAGCAGTACCACAGCTTCCCACCTTCGGGCCAATAGTAACTCCATTAATCGCCTCAATATAGGAGGCACCCAGACTTGGGGAAGCTCCATTCCAGAGTCTGGTGCCACTTTCGTCCAAAAGCAGAATTGAACAAAGCATACCGAGAAGTTGCTGTTCAATAACCAGCGCCAGCTTTTCCAGTACCAGAGGAAGCGCTTGCCCCGAAGCTACCATTTCCAGCAATTTATTTTGTTCGACCAGCAAGAGTTCGGCCTGTCTCCTCGCCGTAATATCATTTTGAATACCGATAAAGTGTGTTACCTGACCGCTATCATTACGTACTGGCGAAATTTTTAATTCATTCCAAAATGGAGTACCGTCCTTGCGATAATTGTGGAGAATAACCTGGCATTCCTTTTCCTCGCGAAGTGCAATTCTAAGTTCTTCCAGATTAGGCTGGTCTCGTTCTGGCCCTTGCAAAAACCGACAATTGCGGCCTAGTATCTCCGCTGCATTGTAACCCGTAGTAGCCTCGAAGGTAGCGTTGGCATAGACTACTGGATTATCGGGCAAAGTAGCATCAGCAACAATAATACTACTGATACTGGCCGCTACCGCCCGTTCCAAAAGAAGTAATTGCTGCTCCGCTTCTTTGCGACCAGTAATATCACGAGCGTTAACCACAATCCCATTTACATGTGGATTAGCCAGCAAATTGTTACCGATTGCTTCCAGGTAAACCCATTCTTTATCGGCCCGTTGGTAACGAAATTCGATCAACACCGGCGTTTCTGGTTGGGTTAAACTAACTGTCAGTGCAGTCTGCACTTTTAATAAATCTTCGGGATGAATATAATCCAGGCTACGTTTACCCAATAAATCTGCTGGTTGATACCCGACTATCTGCGCTGCCGAAGGGCTTACATACTGGTAAACTCCATCAACATCCAGCACCGTAATAACATCCGAGGAATGTTGCACCATAGAGCGGAAGCGTTCCTCGCTTTCTTCAAGTTTACGCGCGGCCAATCTTAATTCCAGCTGGTTAATAACCACCGCCGCCAGGTCTTGCAAATTAGCCTGTTCTGCTTCTGAAAAAGTTCGGGGTTGCGAATCTACCACACAAATTGTCCCCAGATTATAACCATCGGAGGTTTGTAAGGGTGCGCCTGCATAAAAGCGCACCTTTGTTTGTCCGGCTACATGGGGGTTGTCGGCAAAGCGGGTATCAATTTGAGCATCCGGGACGACCAGAACCTGATCGGACAAAATAGTGTAAGCACAAAAACTGGTTTGACGCTCGCCCTGTTGTAGCTGGCTATCTTCTAAACCATGATTGGCTTTGATCCAGTAGCGGTTTTGGTCTATAAGATTAATCAGGGCGATTGGTACGTTAAACATCCGAGCCGCCAGCGCTACAATTCGGTCAAAAATCGCTTCTGGCGCACTATCCAATATTTGATATTTCCTTAGAGCTTCTTGGCGTTGAGCTTCATTAGACGGAAAAAGAACTTGTGGCATGACGCATCACCTCGTTTTTAATATAATATAAACTGTTAGACTGGCTGCCCTTGTCGAATATTAATATCTTGAAAAGCTAATAAAGTAAATAGCAAAGCTTTCATTGATCGCTTTAATTTACGCTACTTTACATAATTTTTTATCTAACCAAACTTAATTATAGCACAATGGTTTCGTAACTTACATTAAGGTAGGCGGGCGCTGTCACATTCTGTCAGGAAAAGGAAGGTCTGTTTGCGAAGAGATGATTTCGGTAGTGTCTTGTCTCAGGCTTTGCACAACCCCCAATTCTTAAGCAACATTAAACTAAATTTGGACAAAAGTGTAATAGAATATAGACAGGGGGTATTTATATGATTGCTGACCAATGGTATGGGGTATTAGAATCGGAAGAAGTAAATTCGACAAAACCAATCGCTTTCAAAAGATTGAACGAAAATCTAGTGTTCTGGCGCGATAGTGCCGGGCAAGTTTTTGCGATGCGTGATGTTTGTCCTCATCGCCAGGCTAAATTAAGCGCTGGTAAAGTTATTGGTGACAATATTCAATGTCCTTTTCATGGTTTTGAGTTTAACGGGCAGGGCGCTTGCCAGCTAATCCCGGCTAATGGCAAAAACGGGCCACGCCCTAAAGTTTTTCAGGTTAAATCTTTTCCGACCCGCGAGGCGCACGGCTTTATCTGGGTCTGGAATGGCGAAGCCCGCGCAAAAGACGATTACCCGCCTATCCCCTTCTTTGAAGGTCTGGAAAATTATAGCTATGGCACATTTCGGCGGCATTGGGCCACTCATTACACCCGTGCGATTGAAAATCAGTTGGATTTAGCCCACTTGCCGTTTGTTCATTACGATACGATTGGGCGGGGTGGTCGCAAGCTGGTAAACGGACCATATACCGAATTGACCGATGATAATTCGTTATATGTCTGGATAGATTTGGTGCAAGACCAGGGCCAACTCCCGATAAGACCGGGCGTTATGCCAAAACCAACGAACGATTGGGGATTGTGCTTTAAATTTCCCAATATCTGGATGTTGAATGTTTCAAAGAAATTCAAAATTACCGTAGCTTTTGTGCCGATTGATGACGAAAATACCTTGATGTATGTGCGCGGCTATCACAATTTTGTGAAATCGGCCTGGCTGAGTAAAATCATATCGAAATTGAGCGTGCCACTGAACGCCCGCATTTTGAAGCAAGATGAAGCGGTAGTGATGACTCAGCTACCCAAACAGGGCGGACTAGAATCGGGCGACCACTATATTCCGGCAGACCGCCCGATTTTGCAATACCATACTCGCCGCCAACAGCTAATTGAAGAAGCAGCGCGTTCTTATTCATACAAGGACGAAATTGAACTTCGGGTAGCCGGAGATTGATAATCAGAATTTTCGTTTGCCCGCCTAAAAGTAATAGCGATTTGCCCAATCGGGCCACTGGCTGCAATCGCTTTGGCTTGAGCGCGCGGTCAATAAGACAACATAAAGAATTAACTTCTGGCTGTGGTAGGGGCGCATCGTATACGCCCTGTTGACCAGTGGCAGTGTTCAAGGGCGTATGCGATGCGCCCCTACGAAAAAAGGGGACTTAATTTTTAACGCTACCTAAGTTACCTCTTCCTGGTTTTCGTCAGGCTGTAAGTCGGGCCTGGCTTGCGCTGCTCGTGGTTTGTAGGGAACTTTGAGGGAGCGGGCGGCTTTGCGCTGGGCTTCCTCGCCTCGTCGGTCATAGCGGGCGGTAGTGGTGACATTGGCATGGCCGGCCATTTTCTGCACCGTTGCCAGGTCATTCCCGGCTTCAAGCAAATCGCTGATAAAGCTACGTCGGAGGTCGTGCGGACTGAGGCTGGCTACTCTGCCGCCTGCCTCGGCTACCCGTTTTTGCAAGATAAACAAGACTGCTTGAGTGGTGAGCCGTTTTAATTTCAGCCGATTATTTTGTTCGGGTCTTAATTTTCCGGCTTTAGTTACCGGGCAGAAGAGCGGCCCGGCATCGTCACCGCGTACTATCAGCCAATCTTCCAGCGCCGGGGTCGCTCCTTCACCTAAGAAGCAGCGTCGGTCTTTGCCGCCTTTACCACCTCTGACCAGTAGAGCCGTTTCTTCCCGATTGTAATCTGCCAAATCCAGCTTGACCAGTTCGGCCCGGCGTAATCCCGTAGTATAGAGTACTGCCAGCATTGCCGCATCCCTCGCTCCGGCAATTGATTTATCGGCCTGACATAATTCTAATAATACTTCCAGTTCGGTATTTTTGACCGCCCGGCCTTTTGGCAGAGCCTGGCCGCGCACTGCGGGAAGGTCTGCCGCCCTATGATACTCTTCCGCCCCAACCTGACCCAAACGCCAGGCTTCTTTTAGTACCCGACGCAGGGCCGAAAGCATTTTGTTGGCGGTGGCTGGTTTATATTTATCGGCTAAAACCGCCCGCACCGCCGTAGTGTGCTGGTAGCGCAAGGCTGACCATTCCAGACTGAAGGCATTTTCCCGTCCACTACTGACAATTTCGGCGATTACTTCCAGCGAGCGGCGCATGGTATCCCGCCCGCCCGGTCTTAAACTCGCCAGATAAATTGCCGCCGGGTTCTGCTCCAACGGACGAGCGGATACAGGCTCATTTATCGTAACAAGCGCTTTTTCGTTTATAGTTTCAACTAGTTGTTCTGCCATCAGGTCTAATAGACTTCCCTATCCAACTCTTATATTTTAAAGTAATATTACTTTCCAGAAGATTTATTCTGATAAGTAATGTTACACGATAATTTCTGGTTTGTAAAGCCCTTCGTTACATTTGCATGGTCTTGCTGAAAAGGTTAAAATTGAAATCAGCCACCTTAACTTTCACCTGGGTAGTAGCAATTTGCCCAATCGGGCCACTGGCTGCAATCGCTATTACTTTAGTCTGGCAAGCGAAAGTCCTACACCTATCAAAAACTCAAAAATTTACTCGAAAGAAGAGGATATTACCTTGATTTACGAATTGCGAACCTACTGGGCCGCACCCGGCAAAACGGAAGCGTTGCTTGAGCGGTTTCGTTCCCTTACTTTAGCCCTTTTCGAGCAGCATAATATGCAAGTAGTCGGCTTCTGGACACCACAAGAAAGTGGTGACGAAAATGGCGACTTAATTTACTTGCTCAAGTTTGAAAACCAGGAAGCCAAAGAGCAAGCCTGGAACGCTTTTCGCCAGGATAAAGATTGGGTCGAAGGTAAGGCCGCCAGCGAAACCGACGGGGTGTTGACTTCCCGCCTCACCAGCATCGTGCTGACACCAACCGATTTTTCGCTTATGCAGTAAAACTTAACGATTGGATTTATTATAATCTTAATTATGTTAAGTTGAAAATAAACCGTACCGTCTTGCCAATTGTGCAGTCAGTACGGTTTTTAAATTAAAGGTCTGCAAATGGCACAAGGAATTGTAGAAACTCAACCTACTCTAACCACGAATCGTGACCAGGTTTTACGCCGGGCCACGCCAATCACTGAAGGTTATGTGAAAGCTTCGCTCCGCTTCACCCCGGTCACAGGCCGCTACTACGGCTACATGGTTTACGCGGGCGGTTACTAATAACCTGCTCCTGGTGCGCCTGGAAGATTTTCCGGGCGCACTTCCACTAAATCCCACAAAGCTAACTTTTTTTCGCACTTGCTGGCAGTTCTGGCATGGTCTTTTATTTTTCTCATGTTGCAATAGAGTCTTCGCTTTGTTTGCCCATCTGAGCTTGCTCAATTACTTGAAGCGCCCAAGCATTAACTTCAATAGGTGTCATACTCATCCTTTCAGTAACCAAAATTAGAATTTATGAAAGACTTTTTGATATTGGATGAAAGCGTAAGAATTCAGTTCGTTCTAGTAGCCTGAAGGCTAAGACCGCTATCGATTACAAAGTCGAAGCAAAAGAGGCATTCCTCGATTGACGGGTATTGATACTGGTTTCGTACTTCTTGCCCAACTTGCGTCTAATTGCCTCGAAATTTTCGGCTTGAAGTGCTAGGTTTTGAGTGGCGTTTTATTAGCCACTGCTTTGGCTCGTTTAATAACATTTCATATTCCACAAAAGGCGCTTACCTAGTTGCATGTATTGTACAGATAATATGTGCGAATTGCAGCTAAAATCTATTTGGATAGAACCAGAAAAAGCTGCACAACGCCTTGCTGCTCATGCTAATTCGGCTCGAAGCAATCCTATACTGTGGCTTATCGGTATTGATGAAAAGGATGGTACAGTTTTAGGAATTGATAAAAATGAATTGGCAAGCTGGTGGACTTCGGTACAAAAATATTTTGATGATGGTACACCAGAACTTATTTATGATTTTAATCTTACTATTGAAGGTAAAAGTGTCAAGGCATTAGTTTTTGATACTAGGTTAGCACCTTACGTCTCTAAAATTTCTAGCGGTCTAGCAAACCGCGTAATTTTATGGCGGGATGGTACTCGAACTAGAGCTGCAACTCGCTCGGAGATTTTAAAGTTAGTTATACCGTTGTCAAAATCTCCAACATTTGAGATACTCTGGGCCGAGCTTGTAGTTTAACCTACTGATAATGAAAAGTTATATTGGAGATTTGAGACGGTGTTTTATGTAGAACCAGTTAATACTACACGTGTGGCTATTCCACTTCATAGATTTAACGCGTCATTTATAACCACAAATTCACTATTATCCAAAAAACTAAATATTCTAAAATTAGATCCCAGTTCTAGTAACTCATCTATTATTCAGAAAAACAATGGTGTATTAATTATTGATGGACCGGGCCGACTGCATTTTATTGGATATGCAAGGACTAACTTGTTAGAGTTAGACAAAGAAGATAATATAACAGTTAATGTAAGCCTCGCAACTGCTGGTACTGATTACGTTACTAAGATAACAGAGACATTACCCACTGTGTCTGACAAGCGTACCAATGTATTACGTCAATGGAGTATAAACAAATTTAGGTTAGGCGATGGTGAAGTAATTGAACCGAGTATAGAATAAGTAAAGCGGTGACAGAAACTAAAATAGTAAGAGAAACGAGGGACAGAAGCAAGCAATCACTACCAATGGCGCATTAGTAAGTTGAAATACGGTGCGGGTCATGCTATAATCTGGTCAATGCAAATAAAATTGCAAGTCTGAACACGCGGGTGTAACTCAGTGGTAGAGTTCCTGCCTTCCAAGCAGGCTGTCGTGGGTTCGAATCCCATCGCCCGCTCTCCTTTATAAATCAGCGCCAGGTTGCCAGTAGCCTTACTGAAAACTGACGACTGAAAACTGATAACTATTCCTGGGGAATTGTCGGAATTGGCAGACGAGCATGACTTAGGATCATGTGCCGAAAGGCGTGTGGGTTCGACTCCCACATTCCCCATTCCAGATTATTTCAAAACAGCTTTTCGCAAAAACAAAAGCCGAGGTTTAACTGCTTCAATAGTTAAGCCTTTTTTAGTTTTATTGCGCCCGAAAGTTCCGGCTTCCAGCCATGCGAGGCGTGGGCGGCCCGTACTTTCTCGAAGCGGGCCAGCAATTCCGGCTCAAAATTAGCCGAGCGCCGATTGGTCATATCAATATACATCGCCAACCGTTCGTCGCTTGAGGCCAGTTTGCCAGTGGTCAAGTTGACCACATAATAGATAAAGTGCAACCGTTTCGCGTCGAAGTCGAACAAACCGCCATGCACTCCCACCCTATCGCCCTCTTTGAGTTCATTCAGATAAGAAATTACCTGACGCAAGGCAAAAGTGCTGCGCTTTTCGATGGCAAAGGTCTCGCGCTTCAGGCCAAGTTCCTCGAAAAAAGCCCGCCAGCCCAAATTGCCAATCATGGTGTAGTACATCATATTGACGTGGCGGTTCGCGTCCAGGTAATCTTCGGGTACTTCTAGCTCGGCGGTGCGCGGTAAGTGCAAAACTTGCTCCAACAAAAGCGCTTCGGCCTCCTCACGATTGCTCACGACTGTTTCTCCTTCTCGTTAATTACTGGTGAAAATAGTTTGACCACTGTAAATCAGAATTTAACCTGAACACAAAGAAATTCGCCTGCTTACTTTAGCAGATTAGTGCAGTATTTTACAAATTTGACTTTGTTCCGGCATCATTTGGGTGATGGGCTGGTAATAACTGGGCTAAAGTTCTGATGTTGCCATTGATAGATTTAATGGTAATTTGAAATACGAAAGCTTTTCTTGATGCGAAAGTACCGTTTGCCGACTAAAAACAACCGTTGGCGGCGGCTGATAGCCCGTTCGCTCGAAATGACCTTGAAAACTGCTTTTTTTGTGGTTCAATATAAGTAGATGGTGAAAAAATTAACAACAGTTGTGACTGAGTTAATTTTGAGGAAAGATAATTAACGTCTGCTGAGGAAGAGTGCAAAGAAAGCGGCAATGCCGCCGCAAAGCTCCATCGGCGCTACCGATGAAGCGAAAGGAGCCTGAAGCTATGTTGGACACGAAGACTAACAGTGAAGTGACCGTTCGGATCGCCCCCAAGACCGAAACCCTGCTTGGCGAGATTTGTACCGCCGTAAAAAACATGGACGAAGGATTGGACGCGATTAACTATTTAGAGCCACATCGCTTTAACCCGGAAGCCAATTTCCACAATCACGACGCTGCGCTACCCGATGTAACGCTGGGCGAACTGGTTGGCTGGATTAACACTTTTGCCTGTATCGAAGGCCCGGAATTAGCCCGCCAGCAACCCGCCGGTGAAGCCCTGATTAAGGGACGCGCCCGCCAGTTAGCGGCGATGCTAAAGCCGCTTTCGGCGAAAGTCAACGATATTGCCAATGACCCCTCGTATCGCGGTCATCAGCCCTTCCTCTTTTGCGCGCTGGCTCACCCAAAAGTAGCCTGGGCCTTCGATGAACTCTGTACCAAAATCGGCCTGCTCGCTAAATAGCCGAACTTTTACCGCTCCCAATTGATTAGAAAAAATGTGGTCGCCTATAGTTGGCGACCACTACCAGAGATTTAGTTGGTTGAATCTTTGGCTTTATTAGGTTTAGCTTATTTTCGGCTAATAGCTCAAAATTTTCATTTTACCCGGCCTACCGATAACAAGCTGGTAAAACCGTTGCCATCGGTGATAGCGGCTTTCTATTTTGCTAGGATAGTACAGGAAAGATTAGGAAAATGACTGTAGATTTGAACAGCGCAAAAGAATCCAGACCCCGCTCGGCGCACCGGCACGGACGGCTGGCTCATAAAATCGCCCTTATCACCGGCGGCGCGGGCAACATTGGTGAAGTAATTACCCGGCGCTATTTAGAAGAAGGCGCAACCGTAATTATCACCGGGCGCAACCAGGCCAAGCTCGAAGCTTATGCCGCCCGCCTTGCCCAGGAACATGGTTTTGACCCGGAACATATTCACCCGGCAGTAATGGACGGCTCGAATATGGAGCAGGTACGGGCGGCCTTGCAAAAAATCAGTGCCACCTACGGGCCGATAGATATTCTGGTCAATAATGCCGGGTCTGCCGGGCCAAAGCAACCTTTGCACAAAGTTCCGTTTAATGTAGAAGAACTTGAAAAACTGCGCGAAGCCGGGTTCGCCGATACCGAAACGCTGCAAATGGCTTTTGGCAATTTGCTCGGCCTGACCTGGAACACTATTCGGGCGGCTTATCCTTATCTTGCTCCTGCTGCCAGCGTCATTAATGTCTCGACTATTTTCAGCCGCACCAACTACTACGGGCGCATCCCCTACGTTGTACCTAAAGCCGCCCTTAACGTCCTGTCGCTGCATTTAGCTCAGGAATTAGGCCAGAGCGACAAAGGCATTCGGCTCAACACGGTTTATCCCGGCCCGATTGACAGCGAACGGATTCGTACCGTTTTCAAGGCGATGGATGGCCTGAAGGGTCAACCCGAAGGCTCGACGGCCCAGGAATTTTTTGGCATCATGCGCCTCAAACGGCCCGACCCGGAAAACCCCGGCAAATTTGTGGCAGGTTTCCCCAAGACCCGCGATGTCGCCAACAGCATGGTCTTCCTCGGCTCGGACGAATCAGCCGCCTACAGTGGTCACGTCTTTGAAGTGACAAACGGCATGGCAGTCGAAGCCGAAAGCCGGAGCGGGTTTGTCAGTCGCCCCGGTCTGCGTATCGTAGATGCCGAAGGTAAAGTGGTGTTAGTCATTGCCGGAGAACAAGTAGACGATGGGCTTTCCTTTGCTCGTACTCAGGCCCGGTGCAGCGCGACTACCCTGCTGGCACTTTCTACTCACGATGCGCTGGAAGAAGCCGCCGCCCAATTGGGCGAAGCCGAACGCTCTAAAATACACCTGTTCCAATACAATATTTCGCAGATTGATACGTTGTTGGCCGACATCAAAGCGCGGTTTGGCACGCTGGATGCCGCCGTCATTTTACCGTCTTCACCCAACGAAACTTATGGCTATTCGCTGTTGCAGGCCGATGATGTTACCTGCTCACAATTTATGGAGCAGGAGTTGGGCGGCGCAGTGACACTCTCAACTTCCCTTTCACGCTTCTGGCGCGCCCTCGACCCGCAGGAAAATCCCAAAGTGGTCTTTGTTACCAACGAAGATGACAGCAACGGCAACCTTTTTTCGGATGTTTACCGCGCCGGAGTCGAGCAACTAATCCGGGTCTGGCGGCACGAAGAAGAAACCGACCAGGCGGCAGGCAAGAAACGGGCGGCGGTCTGGGCTAACCAGATTATCCGCTATTCCAATGACGAAGGCGAAAATTTAAGTTTTTCAGCAGCCTGGGCCGCTAAATTACTCAATGGAGACCGCCGGATTAAAGAAATAAATCTGTATCTGCCCGAAAAAATTACCGATGCGACGGGCGCACAAAAGCCGTCGTTTGGCTGGGCCGAATCGCTTTTCGGTTTGCACCTGGGCAAAGTTGCCTTGATTACGGGTGCCAGCGCCGGTATCGGCGGACAGATAGGGCGCTTGCTGGCTCTGAGCGGCGCGAAAGTGTGCCTATCGGCCCGCCGCGAAGCCGAATTAATCGAGATGCGCGATTCTATCTTGCAAGAATTACAGCAAATCGGCTACAGCCACCCCGAAAACCGAGTGATGATTGTGGCTGATACCGATGTAGCGGACGAAGCGGCGCTAGGGCCGTTAGTCGAGAAAACGCTGGCAGCTTACGGACGGATTGATTATCTTATCAACAACGCCGGAATGAGCGGGGCGGAAGAGATGGTCATTGATATGTCGGTGGAAGCCTGGCGCTATACCATTCAGGCCAATTTGACCAGCAACTACTCGCTCATTCGCAAGGTCGCGCCTTTGATGAAACAGCAGGGCAGCGGCTACGTGATTAACGTTTCGAGCTACTTTGGCGGCGAAAAATATGTCGCCGTTCCCTACCCGAACCGGGCCGACTATGCTGTCTCGAAAGCCGGACAGCGCGCCCTGGTCGAAATGTTGGCCCGCTTTCTCGGCCCGGAAATTCAAATAAACGCGCTGGCTCCCGGCCCGGTAGATGGTATTCGGTTGCAGGGAAGCGGCGGCAAACCGGGTCTTTACCAGCGTCGGGGGCGGCTAGTGCTGGAAGGCAAGCGCTTGAACGAAATTTATGGCGCGCTGATTCAAAGCCATAAAGCCACCCAGCGACCTATCGAAGAATTCCTGAAGATGCTGACCCACAATAATCCGAAGGAGTTGCCCGCCGATGCGCCCGCGCCTTTGCAAAAACTGGCTCAGGCGATGATTCCAAAAATCACTGACAAAGGCGCGGCCTACAGCTTCTTTATGAACCAGACGATTGCTCAAAAGCTGGTGGCCCGATTGGAACTGGGTAGCTTCCTGGAAGATGTTGCCGCCGCCCGTCAGTGGCTCGAACTATTGCCAGTTGCGCCCGACCCGTTCTTTACCCAGGCCGAAATCGAGAAGGAAGCGGTTAAAATCAAAGAGAGTACGCTCGGTATGCTCAATTTGAATCGGATGCCGAACGAGCAGGACGTAGCCTTAGCCACGATTTATTATCTGGCTGACCGCAACGTCAGTGGCGAAACTTTCCATCCTTCCGGCGGTTTGCGCTTTGACCGCACCGTGACCGAAGGCGAACTTTTCGGTAAGCCCAGCCCTGGTCGCCTCGAAAAATTCCAGGGTCGCACCATTTACCTGATTGGTGAATATATGGAGCCGCAAATCGAGCGATTGGCCCATACTTATCTGGACGAGCATCAGGCCGGAAAATTGATAATTCTGACTCACACGCCGGAACGAGCCGAAGAATATTGTCGCCATTTCGATTATTACGAGCGCAAAGGTCGCTTCTCGGCTCGTGCTATCGGCGATGATTTGGAGGCCGGATTGGATGGGGCGATGCGCGACTACGGTAAACCGATTGCCTGTATCAGTCTGCCTTTCACGCCCTTGCCACGCAAAGCCCTGATCGGTAAGAACGGCACCGATTGGGAAGGTATTTTTGACGAGAAAGATTTTGCCGAGCTTATCGAGCGCCAGCTAACCCATCACTTCCGCGTCGCCCGCAAAATGTCGCTGGTAGATGGAGTGCAGGTAGTGTTGGTGACACCCGAAACCAGCCGCGCCACCGCGCCGGAAGAGTTTGGCCTGGCTAATTTCGTCAAGACCAGCCTCCACGCTCTAACTGTTACGCTGGGGGTGGAAAGTGAGCGCAATATTCATCAGGTGCCAGTCAATCAGGTAGACCTGACCCGCCGCGCCCGCAGCGAGGAGCCGACCAACAACGACGAGGAAGAAGAAGAACTGACTCGTTTCGTCAATGCAATATTGCTGACCAGCGCCCCGCTCCCCGATGCCGCCACCAGCCGTTACCGCAGCCGGATTTATCGCGGCAACGCTATCACGGTTTAGCTTTAAAAAATATTCCTCATTCTCAGCACAAGGGACGGCCTACTCTCAATGGAAAGTAGGTCGCCCCTTTTTATATCCAGGCTCTATTTTAATATGTTAAAGTAAAGCTTAAGTATACTAACGGCTTAGGTGAGCTTATACCAAGTCTTGAAAAGTAGTGTATAATAGGCAAATGCCAAAATTAACCAAAATTCAAGATTATTTGAGCCAGGCTGAATTGCAAGAACGGTATCGTCTAGCCACCGAAGCCTTCGAGCGTTCGCGCTGGCAAGTGATTTGGTTACTCGCCACTCCTAAACCAGTTAAAGAAGTGGCTGAAGTAACCGGTTTTAGTCCTGGCTGGGTGCGCGAACTAGCCCGCCGCTACAATGTGCTTGGCCCACAAGGACTGGATGATCGTCGTAAAACTTTGCCAGGGGTTAAACCGCTTTTGACTAAAGAGTTACAAGCTGAATTAGACCAAACTTTGCAACAAAGCCCACCACAAGGAGGACAATGGAATGGGCCTAAAGTAGCTGAATGGATCGCTACCAAGATTGGTCGCAAGGTCTACCGTCAACAAGGTTGGGCTTATCTGCAAAAGTTGGACTACACCTCGCAGCAACCTCGCCCTCATCACGCTAAAGCTGATCAGCAAGCCCAACTTGAGTTTAAAAAAACTGCCGGAGCAAGTAGCCAAAATAAAGGAAGAGCATCCCCAAGCCAAATTTGAACTATGGACGATGGATGAACATCGGATTGGTTTGCAAGCAGTCTTGCGACGGGTCTAGGCCAAACGAGGCAAGCGACCAATCTTAAACTTAAATCCACGTTACGAATGGCTCTATTTATTTGGTTTTGTCTGTCGTGAAAGTGGACAAACCTATTGGCTAATAATGCCAAGTGTGAGTATTATAGTATTCAATATAGTTCTGGCAGAATTGGCGCGTGATTTAGGCTTAGGCGAGAACAAGCGGTTGATCCTGGTAATGGACGGAGCGGGCTGGCACCGCAGTGATCAAGTCAAAATACCAAACGGGCTTCATCTAATTTTTCTACCGCCCTACTCGCCCAAATTGCAACCAGCCGAAAGGTTATGACCCTTAACCAATGAAGGCATTCTCAATCGAGATTTCAAGGATTTGGCTGAATTACAAGACGCGCAAGCCGAGTGGTGTCTAGCCGTCTCGCAACGCCGCAGTGAAGTGCAGGCGTTAACCTGCTACACTTTCACCGATGACTTTTTTGTAGCTATACGTTCACTCTATGTTGCCAGAGCCCGCCAGAGTGAACTTGAAAGATTAAGTTTTGTATTGATTGGAGTGGCTACTCCCAGTGAACTGATACGGGACGTAAAGCGCACCCCCTTTAACATCGGGCAGCGGGTGGAGATGACTGATTTTACTTTAGAGGAGGCTTTACCACTCAGCAAGGGATTACCTTTACCGGTTAAGGAAGCGAGCCAACTACTGAGTTGGATTTTAGATTGGACAGGAGGCCATTCCTACCTGACTCAGCGCCTGTGTCAGGCAGTAGCCAATCAGGGCGAGGTCATTTGTAGTTGGAAGCGTACTGAGTTAAGCCAGCTGGTAAAGGAAACCTTTTTTGGTGAGAAAAGTGTGCAGGACAATAATCTTCAGTTTGTACGCGATATGATTTCACGGCGCGCACCCGACCTGTTGGGAGTGCTAACTACCTACCGAGAGATCTGGTATGGACGGCACCCGGTAATGGATGAGGAACACTCTGTAATTAAAACCCATCTTACCACACAAATACACTTGTCGGTCAGTGGCGATACTCTCTTGCGTATCATTCGTGCTACGGTGCTATAGCCCGCGCCTACTCCGCGAGTGCTCGGCGTGGACGATTTTGCTTTTACCAAAGGTCAAAGGTATGGAACGATTTTAGTGGATTTAGAGCGTCACCAGGTGGTGGATTTGTTGCCAGACCGCGAAATGAAAACCCTTGTCAACTGGTTGGAGGCGCATAGTGGTATCGAAATCGTTAGTCGTGACCCCGCAGTAGTGCTTACAGCGAAGCGATTAAGAGTGCTGCTCCCCAGGCCATTCAAGTGGCCGATAGGTTTCACCTGGCCCAGAATTTAAAAAGCACGATGGAACGGTTTATCCGGCGTAATCATCCAAAAATAACAGCCCTGTTCAAACCAACTCCACCACCCGCGCCAGTATCAGCCCCAGCACTACCAGCCCCCTCACTCCAAACTGACAAATCAAAGCCTACCCCTTCCCAGATCCGGCAAGCTCGATTGGCGCTTTCAGGTTCAACCGAGGCAGTGACGACCCCAACCTTGAAGCGCCGCGACCGTGAAAGGGCGACTACCCAGGCCAAACGGTTGGCGCTTTACCAGCAGGTGCAAGAATTAGCTCAGCAAGGGTTGAAGCCACAGCAAATAGTCCAGCAACTTGGAATGAGCGCAGCACTGGTCAGGCAATATCTTAAGCAGCCCCCTGAGCCAGTCTTATATCCAGCTCAACCCAGTAAGTTAGACCTCTATAAGGCTTATATCCAACAGCGCTTTTTCGTAGAAGGTTGCCACAATTCATTGCAGCTATTGCGTGAGATTAAAGACCGGGGCTATCGGGGTGGTGGTTCGATTGTAACCAACTATGTCACCAAACTACGAGCCGAGTTAGTTAAGCAACCACAAGTGGGAGAGAGTAACGACCAAGAAGCGGTGGTTAAGCAGCCTGCTTCCAGGGCTAAAGCCAAATTGCCCTCGCCGCGCCAGTTAAGCTGGTGGTTTTGCTTACCCGCCCATCGCTTAAACTCTGTTCAGCGCGCACAATTGGAGCAAATCTACCAGGTGGAGGCTGAATTTGGGAGGGCTTATGCCTTAACCCCAATATCGTTCAAATAAGGCTGTAGAAGGGCGTGGTACGCTTGATTTGAGGGTAGCGTCAGGGCAAAAATCGAGGGCGCTGCGCCCTCCTACACCGATTTTGCCCTTATTTGAATGGTATTGCACTTAAGCCAGGTTTTGACCTTACAGGAGTTGAGCCAGGCTATCGAACGAGGCAAAATTATTTCGGGTGGTCAGGATTTGAGCCAGGAAGTAGACGAAGGTTCAGCTATTCAGACCGCCTGGCAAGCTTTTGAGGATGGGCTGTACCTGGTTTTTATGGACGACCAACAGCTACACTCATTAGATGAAGCGGTAGTGTTGCAAGCTAAAAGTCGCTTCATTTTTATTCGCCTGGTAGCTTTCAAACCGGCTGGCAGCGTCGTTCCTTCCGGGTGGCGAAATCACCTGTGGGCATCAAAATTGTGCCAAAGCCATTAATTCATAAAAGTTAGATCTAGTGCTTTAACTTTGTTGTAACAATCTTGTCGTCTGCCCAGTCCCTTTGTTACCCAGCACTACCAAATTTAAAACTAAACAGATAATGGCAAGCGCAGCCAGTAATATATAACCCAGCGAGTAACTGCCTAGAATGGCTTTGAAACCACCCATCACTATTGGTGGGAAGAAACCGCCCAACCCTCCGGCAGCCCCAACCAGACCCGTCACAGTTCCGGCTTCTTTAGCAAAATATTGCGGTACCAGTTTGAAGACTGCGCCGTTACCCAGGCCCAGGAAAGTAGCAATCACCAGGAAGCAAATCGTCAGCAAAACTATATCGGGCGAGAAGGCCAGTATCAG
This sequence comes from Chloroflexia bacterium, assembly GCA_038209275.1. GTDB lineage: Bacteria > Chloroflexota > Chloroflexia > Chloroheliales > Chloroheliaceae > L227-5C. The sequence continues at coordinate 48,613 of JBBQXW010000005.1, forward strand.
CGCCATTAGCGGGACAAGTATAAAGACAGCGGTTAAGACTTTGTTAGCCCCGATTTTGTCGGATAGCCAACCGCCCAAAGGACGCGCAAAGGTGGCTAATACCACAAAACCAGCCGTGCGGTTCCCGGCATCCACTTTGTCGAGACCAAAAACGTCCGACAATAGTTTTGGCAGGTAAATCCCGAAGGCTACGAAGCCACCAAACGTCACAAAATAGAAAAGACTGAACAGCCAGGTCAGTTTTTCTCGCCGCAATACCGCCAGCCTTTGGCCCATAGTTTTAGTCGGGCCAGTAAGTCGCGGTTCGTCCCCCGCCAGAAAATAGAACAGCACCGCTGTAATCACAATCGCAATTGCAAAATACAGAAAAACCGCCTGCCAACCGCCGCTACCTTTGGCAATTTCGGGGGCAGCCCTGGCACTGATGGCAGTACCAACGTTACCCATACCAAAAATACCGATTACTAAACCCTGTTTCTCAGGGCCAAAAAAGCGGCTTACGAACGGTACGCCCACCGCAAAACTGCTGCCAGCCACGCCCAACCAGAAAGCCCAAAATATTAAAGACCAATAACTATCGGCAAACATCATGCCAATACAAGGTATCGCCACAAAAGTCAGCAAAGCCGTCATTACACGGCGACCACCGAAACGGTCAGTCAACACGCCCATTGGAATACGTACTAGCGCACCTAAAATAACCGGCACAGCCAGTAACACACTAATTTCAAAATCGCCTATTTTGTACTGTTTTTGCAACTGGGTAGCCAGGGGCGACAATAGTGACCAGGCCGCAAAAGATACAGCAAAAGCCAGCGTAGCCATTCCCAACGCTACGTAACCTTTCCGACTATTCACCTTTTTCTCCTCTAAAATATTCATTTCATGCGCGGGGTGGACGTTGTTTCTTTAGCACTCGTAGCACAAACAGCCCGCCCAAAAAGATTAACCCGGAAATCACAGGTAGCGACCAGATCGGCCCCACTACCCCCGACAAATACAAATCCAGGGCAACAGTTAGCAACCATAATTGCACGCCCAACAATAACAACCCGATAAAAAGTGCTGCCAGTACGATAGCTTGCTGTCCGGGTGTGGTTGTAATGTTGGCCTGCTGGTCAGCGCGGCTTGCATCCGGGCCGATATTCAGATAAGGCTCAGTAGAACTGCCATTTCGATAAGTATCTCGCATTACGGCACCTCCTCAACTGCCACGATAGTATCCCCGTCACGCCGGAGAGTAATGCGCGGCAACCGACGCTGGGGCGGTCCGGATACTGGCTGACCTGTCTGCACGTCAAATACTCCATCGTGACAGGGGCAATACAAACGCTTCTGGTTGGGCTGATAGTACACCGAGCAAGAAAGATGGGTACATTTCTGACTATAAGCCACGTACTGACCACCCGGTAAATGCAACAAAACTGCCTGGTCATCCGGGTCAGGATAGTTAAAATAAAACACTTCGCCCTCCGCTATCTGGCTGGCCTGGACGATGGGCTGTGGAGTACCACGACGAAGACTACTTAGCTGACGCAGAATTGCCAATAGGGTCGTACCCGCAAACAGCGCACCCGAAGTCAGGACGGCAAATTGCAACAACTCGCGCCGTGTAACCAGTTCATCCGCGTCCCAGTGATAGGGAAATTCGCTACGCCAGCGTCCTGGTAGCGCGGGGGTACGACCTGAAGGCGGGGTTGTTTGGTCGGTACTTTCCGTCATACTATCCACGCCTCCTTGCTACTCCACTTTGTATTGACCGGCCCGCCCGCATCGCGTTCTCGCAAAAGCTCAACCAAATCCAGCATTGGCGTTTCGTCGGGCAACACATGATAAACCCTGGTCTGCACTTCCTGGCTGCCAAACCCGGTATGATTGACTGGTTTGCCCTGACGCTGATTAGTAAATTCCTCGTAGTCGCCATACCAGAGAGCCTGGGTTGGACAGGCTTGAGCGCACCAGGGTGTAAGACCTTGCACCGTGCGGTCATAACACAGATTGCATTTTTTCATTAAACGCGCCGTCGTGTCGAATTTTGGCACTCCAAATGGGCAGGCGTAGACGCAGTTGCGGCAACCAATACAGCGCGATGGGTCAGCCATCTGCACCACCCCTTCCGGCGTAATAGCAATTGCCATCACCGGGCAAACCTGGGCGCAGGGGGCAACCGGGTCAGTACAGTGCATACAAACAGTCGGTTGGGTAGCCACGCTGTGGTTTCGCTCTATAAAATCCACCATGACCATACTCTCGCCCTTGTGCGAGTCACATTCGCGGCAGGCGGCTTCACAGGCCCGGCAACCAATACAGCGCGATGGGTCAACAAACAATGTTTTTATTGTCACTGGCTTCTCCTGACCAAACTAATATTGTTTGCCCTGGCGCTCCGCCGGGGCTTTTGTTTCACCTACCGCATAAGGGAACATTTTGGGCGCGGTTTCGGCTGTAAAATTTTGCTTCGCGCCTGTCCCGTCGTGCGCTACCAGAGGAGCGTCCAATTTTTCCAGGGTAGCAGCACAAACTTTATATTCAGGTATCTTGACGGTTGGGTCAACCGCCCCAATAGTCAACTGATTGACCGCCGCTTTATGTCCATAGTGAAATGGTATAAACAACGTATCGGGCCGGATGGTCGGCACCACCAGCGCTTTTAGTTCCATCGCCCCACGCGGAGTACGCACTCGCACCATCTCGTTATCCACAATGCTTAAGCGCGCCGCCGCCTGCGGGTGAACTTCGACCCAGGGTTCGGGAGCTTGCGAATTGAGAAAACCCAGACGGCGCGTCTGATTGCCGCTTAAATAGTGATAGACCACCCGCCCGGTAGTCAGCCGAAAAGGGAAGGTCGCCGTTGGTTCTTCTGCCGGAGGAGTATAGGGGATAGCGAAAAAGCGGGCCTTGCCATCCGGGTGTCCGAACCGCTCGGTAAAAAGCCGGGGCGTACCGGGGTGGTCGAGCGTCGGGCAGGGCCAGAAAACCCCTTGCTGGCGGTCAATTTTCTCCCAGGTGATGCCATAATAATCGGCTATGCCGCCTTTTGAGGCCAACCGTAGTTCATCCCAAATCTCCCGACTCGATTTGAACGGGAAATATTTGCCCCTCCCCAGACGCTGCGCCAAATCACACATAATTTCCCAATCAGTCCGAGCCTCGCCGGGGGGATTAGCCGCTTTGTTGATTTTTATTACCCGCCCTTCCAGATTGGTAGTAGTGCCTTCATCTTCGCACCAGACCGCGCCCGGTAGCACTACGTCCGCACATTCAGCCGTTTCGGACATAAAAAAGTCTATCACCACGAGAGGGTCAAGCTTATCCAAAGCTTGCTGCACCAGCGCGTTATCTGGCAGCGAAACCATCAAATTTGAGCAAAGTATCAGGCAACTTTTGATTTCACCTTTCGCCATCAGATGCACCATCTCGGTTGCCGCCGCCCCTTCCCAGGGCAATTCTTCAACTGGCAAGCCCCACACATCAGCTACTTCCTGGCGTTCTTTGGGTACATCAATATGGCGGTAGCCGGGCAACTGGTTAGCCTTCTGGCCGTGTTCACGTCCGCCCTGCCCGTTGCCCTGTCCAGTCAGCATTATCGTGCCGCCACCCGGTTTGCCGACCTGACCGCGTGCCAGAGCCAGGTTGATACCAGCCAGACAATTGTTGACTCCGTGCGTGCTATGCTCAATCCCGCGAGCGTGCATTATCAAGGAGGTCGCGGCCCGTCCGTATATTTTAGCCGCCGCCAAAATCCGTTCGGCTGGCACACCCGCAATGTTTTGAGCCATTTCCAGAGTGTAAGATTCAACTTCGGCCTTGACCGCTTCCCAACCTAGCGTGCGATTGGCAATGTAATCTTCGTCAACCAGCCCATCGTGGATAATCTGGCGCAGCATCGCGTTCAACACCACGATGTCCGTACCGGGACGTACCGGGAGCCACACGTCAGCAGTCCGGGCGATAGGAGTTTCACGCGGATCCATTACAAGCAGCTTTGCGCCCCGGTCACGGGCCTCCCAGACCCAGCGCATTACAATCGGGAAACATTCGGCTACGTTTGCGCCGATTGCCATAATGCACTTCGCCAGAGGAATGTCCGGCATTGGCACAGGAGCGCGGTCAATCCCGAAAGCTCTGGCGTAAGCCATCCCCGCCGCCGACATACACAACCGCCCATTGTAATCTATATGCCGCGTGCCGATACCCACCCTGGCAAACTTGCCAGCCAAATAACATTTTTCGTTGGTCATAGAGGAGCCGCTATAGACTGCTACCGCATCGCGCCCGTGTTCGGCTTGTACTTCCTGCCAGCGCCGCGCCACGTAATCGAGCGCCACATCCCAGCTTACCCGCTCCAACGGGCTACCTCTACCATTTTTACGCATCAAGGGATATTTCAAACGGTCAGGGTGATTAACTTGCTGGTAGGCTACGATGCCTTTAGGACAAAGCGAACCACGATTGTGCGGAAAGTCGCGGGGTTCAACTCCAATCACCTGACCCTTTGCCACCTTAAGGTTCATCCCACACTGCACGCCGCAAAAGCTACAATGCGTCGGTATTAGTCGTTCGGCTACTTTGTCAGCCTCTTGCCACTCGACAGGTTTACGGCCTGTGCCTTCAAAATCGTAATTAAAGTCTCGCTTTATATCAAAAGTATCTTTATTTACACTCATAATATTCCTTTGGCATTAGAACCTGTTCCATAATTCTGTAGTGGTTCAATTCATTGAACCCAATTGGGCTTGATTCATCAAGCCCCTACCAGTTTTGGAACAGCTTCTTAGAATGACGCTACAAAAAATCCTTGCCCATCAACTGATAATAAGCCTGACCCCGCAACACCCGCTTACAGGTGGGGCAATACTCTTGTAACAAACCGCGCCCCTCGCCCAAATCGTAGCGTTGCCCCAAATCATTCAAAGTGCTGTTCAAATCCTGGATAAATTGGTGTGATGGTAGCTCCTCATGACAACGGGCGCACTGTCCAGTTTGGGGTTGTGGGCCATAATGCTCGATTTCCTGATTAACCGTTTGATAAAGTGTGACTCCAATGCTGGCGGGTCGTTCTATGATATGGAAAAACTTGCCAAAAGGTAGCGAAAGCAACCACGCCACTACCACCGCTTGATGTGTGAGCGAAATAAACCAGTAAAAACGACCTTCCCACCATAACGAGGAAGCAGTAAGTGCAAAACCCGTAACTGCAATAGCCAGCAGCAAAACCAGGGGCATTAAATCAAAGCCGAACCTCTGGGTAATTAGCAACCCGGCATCAGTGGCGCGTCGCCATAACGCGATACCCAAGCCGATAGTTAGTAGTGCGCCGGTAAAGTCTAACCCATGAAAAACCGCAAAACCCGTCCCGGCTTCAATTGGGAACTGGAAAAGGGCAATGCCAAAAATCCAGGCTTGATAATTGTCGGGCGGCACAAGGGTAAAGTGAATCCAGCCGAAAGTCAGGGGAAAGGTAATCGCACACGAAAGCAGCACGCCCCAAAAAATACTCATGTGCATTACCCAGCGTAGCTTGCTGCGCCGCCAGATAAAAGTCTGGGCGAAAATATCTGTCCACCAGGCACGGGGAATAAGTAGGGCGTAGCGCCGAAAATTATGCCACGAAAGAAAGTTTGTCCAACCGGCTTTGAAATAACGCCAGGTTGGGGGTCGCTTAATCCACAAAGTATAGCGGTAAACCAGGGCTGCCAGCGCGATGACCGTAGCTACGGCGTAACCAATTAACGCCGAATCAAAATCCTTGAGGCCACGCGATCCCAGGTAAATTAAAGCCACTAATATTAAAGCCGAAATTATTGCCAGCAGCACCGCCGAAGGTTTGCTTCGTGACACAATAATTTTCCTTCCACTCATAGCAACTTGAATTATTTATGTTAAAAATGTTAGATAGGTCAAACTGGTTTAAAAATCAGGTAACAGTCCAAAGTTCTATCTATCTTTTCAGCATAACCTGGGCCAGTACAAATGCTACAGCATTGCTCTAATTTATTTTTCTATGTCGTCGGTTTTAGGATTAATAATGGTCAGCAAAAAAGCACTTTCCTCTAAAGCTACGACTTCGTGCAGTGAACCAGATTAAGCCTTAAGACTTCAAGTTTACTATCTGCAATAACCTTTGTCGGTGTGTTACCGCACATTAGACTTATTGGGACTAATGGGATTTGGAATAAAAATTGGGCTTAAAAAGACTTGACAAAATGCTGAATATAGTATATATATATACTGTCGACTAAAGAACTAATTGGAAAAGTAGCAAAGTAGCATGGATGAGCAAACTGCTGGTTTTGCCGCATGGATGACAATGATGCGGGTTCACCAGCAAATACAGCAAAGAGTGATTAATTTAATGGCTCTTAATGACTTAACGCTGGCTCAATTTGATGTACTTTTACGGCTGCACCACGAAGAAGGAATTACCCAGCAACAACTGGCAAACCGAATGCTGGTTACTAAAGGTAACATTACCGGACTGATTGACCGCATGGAACGGCAGGGTTGGGTGGAACGCCAAGCCGATGAGCAAGACCGACGTTCACATTTGCTATACTTGACTAAAGCTGGGCGTGACAAAATTGTTGAAATTCTGCCTCAACACAAAAATCAGATTTGGGACTTAATGAACCTGCTTTCACCTGAACAGCAAAAAAATTTACTGGAATTGCTGCACCAATTAGAGAATTTATTGAAAACTAAAAACTGAAGCCAGAAACGGCAAATTTTTTTGGGAATATGGTTTACAACTAAACTGTACCAACTTAAACTATAAGGAGCAAAAATGTACGATTTTACTGATAAAGTCGTGTTGGTCACGGGTGGAAACGGCAAGCTTGGGAAAGTGATTGTAAACGCTTTTGCCTCTGCCGGGGCCAGGTTGATAGTGCCTGACCGCCTGGAAGGACGTTTGGCAGGGATATTTCCTGAGTTAGCCGATTCGGAAAAGCATTACCTGGCCGAAGGAGTAGATGTAGGGCAAGAAGCACCGGTAAGCAGGCTGGTAACAGAAGCTCGGCGGCGTTTTGGCCGGATTGATATTTTGATTAACGCTGTAGGAGGTTGGGAAGGTATGAAGTTGACCCATGAAACCAGCCTTGAAACCTGGGATAATATGATGAATATGAACGGTAGGGTTATTTTCAATATCTGCCGGGCAGTTATTCCGACTATGCTTGAGCAGCAGGGCGGCAAAATTGTTAATGTTGGGGCGCGACAGGCTCTTATGCCAAGCGAAAAAGAGGCCGTATTTGCCGCTTCTAAAAGTGCGCTGGCCCATCTGACCGAAGTTATGGCGGCAGAATATAGAAGGCAGAACATTAACGTTAATGCGGTAATGCCTTCTACCCTTGATTCGCCTCAAATTCGACAGTGGATGCCTGACACCGACCCGGCGCAGTTTGTGAAGCCAGAAGTTGTCACAGATGTAATTTTGTTCCTGGCCTCTGATGCTGCTAGTAGTGTTCATGGTGCCCTCATTCCCACTTACAGCAGGATGGTATAAGAGGATGAACATTATTATTTTTGGAGCAAGCGGGCGTACCGGGTCGGCATTGGTGGAACGGGGCCTGGCAAAAGGTCATACTATAACAGCTTTTGTGCGTGACCCTCAAAAGTTGTTAATTAAGGATGAGCGGTTAAAGGTAATAATGGGTGATGCCCATAGTATGACTGACGTTAGCAATGCTCTGAGCGGACAGGATGCGATAATTAGTGCTATGAGTAGTGGTACGCTTGAATCAACCACTCAACTTTCCGATAGTACCCAAACTATTATAACGGCAATGCCGCCACAAGGTCTCCACCGAATAATAGTTATACTTTCAATGGGTTTGCTTTTGCCGGCACCGCCTCCCCAGTTTATAAACGTAAGTGCTGAACATCGTCGTATCTACCAGGCTTTGCAAACAACGACCCTGGAATGGGTAGCAGCTTGCCCACCTTCCCTAACAAGCGAGCCGGGTCAGGGTAGCTACCGAGCGGTAGCCGGAGGTGTACCGGGTGGTTATACTATTTCCCGCTACGATTTGGCAGATTTTATGCTTGCTCAAATAGATAGTAAGCAGTATTTGCAGCAATTGGTTGGGGTAGCGAATTAAAACAGTTTGAGTTATTGTGGCCTGAGCTTTTAGTTCAAGCCACAATACCCGGGTCGACCCTTAGAGCCTATCCCAGTAGGGGTTTGATTCATCAAACCCTGAACTTGGGCGCAATGAATTGCGCCCCTACTGCGATAGGTTCTTAATTAACTGAAGATCAGGCATAATTGCTTGGGATAAAATCCGAGGTCGGTAGGGGTTGGGTTTCCCAATCCTTTTTGACCGCTGACCTTGAAGAAGCAGCCAAAATTGATGGGGCCAGCAATCTACAGGTCTTGCGCTACATTACTATTCCCCTATTAGGTAGCACTATCCGAATAAGTATCTTTCTTTCAATCCTGGGTTCGCTACAATACTTTGATTTAATCTGGATAATGACCAACGGCGGCCCAGTGGGTGCTTCGGAAACTATGGCTACCCTATATGATTAAAAACGGTTTCCAGCGTTTCCAACTAGGGTATGGCAGCGCCGTGGGAGTAATCCTGTTTTTGCTATGCTTTATCTTTTCTATAGTCTACCAGCGCATGGTGCTGCGTCGTGACCTGGCTGGCAGTGGTACACTCACTTAAAGCAAAAGGGTTTAGAGGAGAAAGCTATGTTAAAATCCCAATCACTTGCCACCAGATCACCTGCAACTAAAAGAGTGTTGGGCTATATACCCCGCTATATCATCAGTGTGGTAGTAGCCCTGCTGGTTTTAATTCCATTGGTAACGGCGGTGCTGGGCGGCTTTAAAACAAGCGGTGAATTACAAAATGCCCCTTTTAGTTTGCCCAAATCATTCGAGGGACCGAATTATACCGCGAATAGATTCTGGTGAGCATTCGAATAATCCAGCCTTATCCCCGCTTCCACTGTAAAGTTTGCAAGAATTGGCCCAAACGGTTAAGTTCGGCGGGTATAGGGTCGGGTCAGCTGCTCTAGCTCTAGCTCTAGCCCCTCACAAAAAATTTTACGTTTACAAGCCAGATTGAGACAGTAGAAGCGCGGCCTAAAATCTTACCAACTTTTTCTAGTTGCTCCCGCCGTAAATCATCCCCTTTACAATCTGGCTAAGGGATTAGTATAATGCTTAAATGAAAAATTTAT